>JAABUE010000047.1 GCA_011389535.1 Anaerolineales bacterium | reverse complement strand
AAGAATCTATCCTGGCACTGGATTTTCTTCGTCAACCTGCCGGTCGGGATCATCGGCACGTGGATGGTTGTCCGCTATGTGCCGGCCTTCAAGCCGCCGGGCGGGCAGCGCTTCGACTACCCGGGTGCGCTGACGTTGTTTGTTTCGCTGCTCTCGCTGCTGATGGCGTTGACGCTCGGGCAGCGTCGTGGCTTTGGCGACCAAACCATCCTTATTCTGGCGGGCCTGTTCGTCGTCTTCCTGGCGGCCTTCATCTTCATCGAACTGCGCACAGACCAACCGATGCTCGACCTGCGCTTATTCCGCAGGGGGCTGTTCTCGGTCTCGCTGGCGACCGGTTTGATCATCTTCATCTGCCTGGCCGGGACGCTGATCCTGATGCCATTCTATGCCGAAAACGTGCTGGGCTACGACCCGCAGCAGACCGGGCTGCTGATGGCCACGGTGCCAGTTGCGCTGGGGATCATCGCGCCGCTCTCAGGCTCGCTTTCGGACCGTTTCGGCTCGCGCCCGATCACGGTGGCGGGGCTGGCCGTGCTGGCGGTTGGATTTCTGGCGGTCAGCTCGCTGGATGCGGAGACGACCACGCTCGGCTATGTGCTGCGCTTCCTGCCGGTGGGGCTCGGAGTGGGTATCTTCCAGTCCCCGAACAACAGCGCCATCATGGGCGCCGCGCCGCGTGACCGGCTCGGGGTTGCCTCCGGTATGCTGGCCATGACCCGCACCCTCGGCCAGACCACCGGCATCGCAACCCTGGGTGCGCTCTGGGCAGGACAGGTCTTCAAGCACGCCGGTGGACTTCTGCCAGGTGGCGCAACCGCTGCCCCGGTCGCCGCGCAGGTGTTTGCGCTGCGGGATACTTTTGTGATCGTGAGTGTTTTGATTTTTGCTGCCTTGCTGCTCAGTATCTGGGGGTTGTCAGAGGAGAGGAAGCGGAAAAAATAAAACTCGCTCATACCACCGTCTTCAGCCGCGAGGAAAGTGCCCCGCATGGGGTACGCCGCCTTGAGCGATGGAGCGGGATTGGAAGAAGCAGGGAAGATCGCTTCGATTTTGCCTGAGTGGTATACTTCATTTGACGTTTACACTTTACCGGTTTTCAAATATGTCTGGGTATCGCTCATCAATACATTTTGGATAGAAACACGTTGGCAGAAGTTTCAGTTGGAGATTGGCTTAAGCGCCGACGCAAATCAGGGGGAATTGACGCAGGGGCGACTCGCCCTGTAACTCAGTTGCACGGTTATCGTAATACACAAAATGACTAACCCTTCGATATCTTCGGTTGGGCAACGCCTTCCTTCCGGGACAGTTACATTTTTATTTACCGATATCGAAGGCTCCACGCGACTCTTACAGCAGTTAGGCGAGAAATATACGGACCTGCTCACAGAGCATCAGCGACTTTTGCGCGAGACGTGCGAGATGCACAATGGGAGCGTGATAGGCACACAAGGCGATTCTTTCTTCGTTGCCTTTTCAAACGCCGTGGATGCCATCCATGCTGTGGTTAAATCCCAACATGCGCTCAACGACCATGTGTGGCCAGATGATGTCGATGTTCGCGTGCGCATGGGCTTGCACACAGGCGAGCCGCAAATCAGCATGTCGAATTATGTGGGCATCGATGTCCATCGTGCGGCGCGCATCGCGGCGGCTGCGCATGGTGGACAGGTGCTGCTCTCGCAAAGTACTCATGAGCTGGTCGTGAATGAGCTGCCCGATGGGGTGACATTTAAAGATCTGGGCGAGCACCGCCTCAAAGATTTGCGCCAGCCCAAGCATTTGTATCAACTCAATATCGAAGGTTTGCCCGCCGATTTCCCACCCATTAAATCGCTCGATGCGGTGTTGAACAATTTGCCGGTTCAATCGACCAGTTTTGTTGGGCGCGAAAAGGAATTAGGGGAAGTAAAAAAACTGGTAGAAGGCGTAAGACTGGTCACGCTGACGGGATCAGGCGGCAGCGGCAAGACACGCCTGGCGTTGCAAGTTGCCGCCGAAATGAGCGGGAATTTTCAGAATGGCGTATTTTTCATCGCGATAGCGCCAATCACAGACCCGCGGCTCGTTGCTTCCACTATCGCGCAAGCCTTAGGCATTACTGAGACTGCAAGGCGGTCCATCCTTGATAATCTAAAGGACTATTTGAAAGGAAAATCTTTACTGTTGTTCCTTGACAACTTTGAGCAAGTCATTAGTGCGGCGCCGCTCGTCGCCGAATTGTTGGCGGAATGCAGTGAATTAAAGGTTTTGGTTACCAGCCGCGAAGCCCTTCGGGTCAGCGCTGAGCGCGAGTATTCGGTGCCCCCGCTCGCGCTGCCCGATCTCACAAAACCACCATCGGTGGAATCCCTCTCACAATCCGCCGCGGTCGAACTGTTCATTCAGCGTGCGCAGGCGGTCAAGCCGGACTTCAATATCACGAACGAAACAGCCCCGGCCATTGCCGAAATTTGCTACCGGCTGGAAGGGTTGCCGCTGGCAATTGAGCTGGCTGCGGCGCGCATCAAGGTGTTACCGCCGCCCGTTATGCTCGTCCGCCTTGAGAACCGTCTGACCGTTTTGACAGGCGGCGCTCGTGATTTGCCGGCCCGCCAGCAGACCCTGCGCAATGCCATTGCGTGGAGTTACGATTTGTTGGATGAAAATGAACAGAAATTATTCCAGCGGTTATCCGTCTTTGTTGCCGGTTGTACGGTTGCTGCGGTCGAGGCAGTTTCTGGGGATGCTCCAGACCGCGCCTCCATCTTGGACCAATTAGAGTCGTTGATGGGCAAGAGTTTGTTGCGAGAGGGTGAACGCATGGGTGGCGAGCCGCGCTTTTTGATGTTGGAGACCCTGCGTGAATTTAGTTTGGAGCAATTGGACGCGAGCGGTGAGCAGGAATTGGTTCGGGGCCGTCATGCAAGCTTTTTCCTGGCGCTCGCCGAGGGGGCCGAAGCAAGTTTGGAGAGCGCGGAGCAGGTCCAATGGATGGAGCGTATGGAGCAAGAGCACGACAACCTGCGCGCGGCGCTTGTGTGGAGCAAGACGGCGCACGGGGCAGAAGAAATATGTCTGCGATTGGCCGGCGCCCTCGGCCTATTTTGGGAAGTGCGCGGTCATTTTGGCGAGGGGCGTGAGCGGCTCTCTGCTGTCCTTTCCACCGAATTTGCACAGGGACAAACTGCTGCACGCGCCAGGTTGCTTGCCCGAGCCGCAGAGCTTGCCTACCGTCAAAGCGACTATACAGCGACGGCATCACTTGCCAAGGCGAGCCTGGAAATTTACCGCAAAATAGGAGATCAGCAGGGTATCGCATCAATGCTCATTAAATCGGGAAATGCAGCAACAGAGAGAGGCAGTTATGCGGCTGCCTCCCGCTTCTTGGAAGAGGCGCTGGCGATTTGGCGCGAACTGGAGGACAAACACGGCACCGCCCGCGCGCTCATCAGTTTAGGGTGGGTCGCGCTGCGATCAGGAGACCACAGTTTAGCCAACACGCGGTTGAAGGAAGCATTGGCCCTATCCCGGGAGTTGGGAGATGCGAGGAGCATGGGCTTTGAGCTTTCTGGACTGGGGGAGGTGGCCCTGCGACAGGGAGATTACGCCCGTGCGGCACAGCTCATGGAAGAGAGCCTGGAACTGCGCAGGCAGCTTGGCAACAAATGGGGGGTTGGCGTCTCGCTCGGTATGTTAGGCTGGGTCGCCATGCGCGAGCGAGATTGGGAGCGTGCAATTGCAATGTTGGGCGAGAGTCTGCAAGTCCGGCAGGAAATTGGGGACAAGGGTGGCTGTGCTTGGTGCCTCGAGCGCCTGGCCGGGGTCGCTATGGTGCGGGGGCAGGCGGAGAAAGCAGTACGCCTGTTCGGCGCCGCAGCCGCGCTGCGTTCCTCCATTGGCTCGGTCATTGATCCCGCTGATCAGGCCAGGTATGAAAGAAACCGGAAGTCCTTACGCGCGGATTTAGGCCAGGAGCAATTTGCGACAGTATGGAATGAAGGCCGCGCCATGATGCTGGAGCAGGCTATCGAGTACGCGCTGGACAATCAGAGTAGCTAAATTTTCTACTACTCCCAATTTTCACGTCAGATTTCGAGCTGAAGCCACGTCAATAGCTGGCAAGGTTTTATCTCCCATTCACAGTGATTTAATGTAGTGCTGGTATAAAAATACCAGGCAAATGGAAAGGTGCTCCTGTCTTTCCTCTTACCAATATGTTTCCCTTGCCTGCTTTAGAGGTATATCAATGAATAAAATCAACAAAATCTCCCGCAGGGATGCTTTGAAGATCGGCGCGCTGGGAGTTGTCAGCGGATTGGCCGCCTGCTCACCGCTTGCGATCGCGACTGAAGCAATGTTGCCCACAACAACCCCTTTTCCAACGAATTCCCCTTTCCCATCCCCTACAAATCCTGCCAATTCATCCTCAACACCCCAACCCGCTGTAACGCCCACCGAAGGTCCAACCCTCAATACACTGATCGATGAAGTCGCTAACGCAGCCATGCGCTATGTTGACTCGTTAGACGAATCCCAGCGCGCAAAATCCAGCTATACCTTCAGCGATCCTGAACTGACCCGCTGGCACTGGACCACGCCGGGCAACTTTCCGCGCAACGGGCTTCCGCTGCGCGACATGGCGACCGAACAGCGCGACGCGGCCATGGCTTTGTTGCAAACCAGTCTGTCCGCCTATGGCATGCAGAAATCGCTCGACATCATCTCGCTGCAAAGAGACCTGGGTAACGACCCTGAGCTTTACTACGTGACCATCTTCGGCACGCCGGGCCTCGAGCCCTGGGGCTGGAGATGGGAAGGGCACCACCTCTCGCGGCGTTTCAACGTCATCAACGGTAAGCTTTCAGTCACCCCGTTCTTCCTGGGCGCGTGGCCCACGGTTAACAATGCCGGGCTGAAGGCGATGGAACGCGAAGAATGGGCGGCGCGCGAACTGGTCACCTCCCTGGATGAATCTCAGCGCGCCAGCGCCGTTTTTCAACGGGACACGCTCGGGCGCCACGTCACTCAGAACCAGGCCTATGTGGCTCCTCTGGAAAATATCGGCATCTCCACATCTGTTTTGGACGCGAACCGGCAGGCGCTTGTCACGGAGATCGTCCACAAATATCTCGATACCTTACCGGAACTGGTTGCCGCCTCCCACCTGGACCGCTTGGGGGCCGCCGGTTTCGAGAACATCACCTTCGCCTGGGCCGGACCGCTCGAAGCCCAACGCCCGCATTATTACCGCTTACAGGGTCCTACCTTTTTGTTAGAACATGACAACTCACGCAATCGCGGCACCCACATCCACAGCGTCTGGCGCGACTTTGCTGAGGATTTCGGGCAAAGTTTCTAAGTGCTAAGATGTCACTCTCCCGAAGGACACCGGGACGGTGTGAGGGAGCGCAAGTTGCGACCGAAGAGTCTCATATTACAAAGCAATTTTCCATACAAGAACGAGATTCTTCGCTCGTTGCACTCGCTCATCTGTGCCGCACCACAGGTGCAGGCAGAATGACATAATCCAAACATACCCAATAATGCACATTCCTCCATTGCGAAACATCCTGGTCCACATCCTTGCAGTGGTGCCATTGGCGCTTACTGCCTATGAGTATTTCACCGGCGCACTGCCCATCGTCCTCGACCGCCACCTGATCATCCGCTTCGGCGCGGTCGGGCTGGCATTCCTCGTCGCTGCATTTGCGATCACACCCCTCATCACTCTCACTGGCAAAGCACAACTGGTGACCATGCGCCGTTCGCTGGGCGTGTACGGCTTTTGCTACATCACACTGCACCTGCTGGCGTATGCCTGGCTCAGCAACTATTTCGACTGGGGGTTAATTCTACGTGACTTAGGAGAACGCCGGGCCATGAGCATCGGTCTGCTTGCCTTCGCGCTGCTGATCCCGCTGGCGCTGACATTGACAAACGGCTGGCAAAAACGCCTGGGCAAGCGTTGGAAGAAGCTGCACCGTCTGGTGTATATCGCTGTACCACTGAGCATATTGCATTACTTCCTGCTGGACCGCGATATCAGGGATTGGGTGCTTGTGTACGCGGCATTGGTGGTCATCCTGTTTTTGATGCGATTACCTGCCATCAGGCGGGGACTGGCGCGTATACGCCAGCGTACGCCTGTCATCGTGAATAAAAGTAAGGATCCAGGCTGATTCGCAAAATCAGAATTCTCTAACAATTCTCTTATTTCCTCCACCTTGACTTAACTTAACTTTCGCATATAGTTAAGCACGCTTAACTAAAAAGGCAACTTAACTATGACAAACGCAACTCAATTTTCCCAATCCCTGCGCGCGTGGATGGACACCTTCGTCCACCGCTCAATGCATGATTCGGCCCGCTTTATCAAGGCCAGCGGGTTTTCCATGCCGCAGTTCTTCCTGTTGATGCACTTGCACCGCCACGAGCAGTGCGGCATCTCGGATCTGAGCGAGCACATGGACGTCACCACTGCCGCCACCAGCCAACTGGTGGACAAGCTCGTCCAGGCCGGGCTGCTGGTACGCGTGGAAGACCCCAACGACCGGCGCGCCAAACAAGTCAGTCTTTCGCCTGCAGGCGAGGCGCTGGTCGAAAAGGGCATCGCCGAGCGCTCACGCTGGGTGGATGAGCTGGCGGAATCACTCAATGAAGATGAACGCGCGAAAGTAGCCGAAGCCTTGAATATCCTGATTGAAAAGTCAAAGATTGTAGAAGGGTAGACAGGTAAACAGGTACACAAGTACTGGCACTTATTTACCTGTCTACATGTCTACTTGATTCCATTCCGAAAGGAATCTATGCAAGCATCCATGTCACAACCCAGATCACGAAAACGCGGGGAACGCCGCAAGTCCAGCGGCGGGATGAAACGCGCTGTCCAGTATTTGACGCGCTACGGGCGCGCAGCAGCGCTGCCATATATTTTTTTGATCGTCGCCACCCTGGCGCAGCTGGCTGTGCCGCGTATGATCCGCAACGTGATCGACGCGGTCACCAGCGGCTATATCGCCGACCAGGTCCTGGGCGCGCTCGATCAAATCCCGGCGGGGGTCGTCGGGGCGGCGTTGCCGAGGATCCTGGAGGCCACGGGCAGGCCGTCCGATTTAACGCTGGAGCAGCTCAGGGTCCAGCTGGAAGCGGACCTGTCTAATGCGCCGCGAGCGTTGATCACTGCGCTGGTCGCCATCGTGGTCTTCGCCCTGCTGCGCGGAATCTTCGCCTTCCTGCAGGCCTACTGGGCGGAGAAGAATTCCCAGTCCGTGGCCTATGACCTGCGCAACGATCTGTATGCCAAGATCCAGAACCTGTCATTCTCCTACCACGACAAGAACCAGACCGGCCAGTTGATGATCCGCGCCACCGATGATGTGGAAAAAGTTCGCTTGTTCATCGGGCAGGGGCTGTTGCAACTGGTGGGCGCGGTCATCCTGCTGACGGGCACGGTCATCATCCTGTTCAGCACCAATGCGCCGCTGGCCTGGACGGCCATGCCCATCCTGCCCATTGCGGGTGTGATGTTCGCCTTCTTCGCTGGAACTGCTCGACCAATGTTTACCAGGGTACAGCAAAAACTCTCGACCCTCAATACGATCCTGCAGGAAAACCTGGCGGGGATCAAGGTCATCAAGTCTTTCACCCGTGAGAAGGAACAGCAAAAAAAGTTCCGCGTTGCAGCCGATGACACCATGAACCAGCAGATCGCACTGGCGCGCCTGTTCACCTTCATGTTCCCGATGGTGTTCATGATCGCCAACCTGGGCCAGGCCGCCATCCTGTATGTGGGCGGCCAGCAGATCATCGCGGGCGCGCTCTCGCTGGGCGCCTGGCAGGAATTCTCGCTCTACCTGATGTACCTGTTCTTCCCGGTCGCCATGCTGGGCATGATCATCGCCCAGTACGGGCAGGCTTCCGCCTCTGCGGAACGCATCTTCGAGATCCTGGATGCCCGGAACGATATCGTCGACAAGCCGGATGCCGTCGAGCTGCCGGATGTGACCGGCGAGATCAAATTCGAGAACGTGACCTTCCGCTATTTTGGCGGCGGCGAAGCGGTGCTCAAGAACGTCACCTTCGAGGCCTGGCCCGGTGAACGGATCGCCCTGCTGGGCGCGACCGGTTCCGGCAAGAGCACCATCATCAACCTGCTGCCGCGTTTCTACGACCCGAGCGAGGGACGCATCACCATCGACGGTCACGACCTGCGTGACGTTAAATTGGAGTCGCTGCGTTCCAAGATCGGGATCGTGCTCCAGGAGACCACTCTCTTCAGCGGCAGCATCCGCGAGAATATCGCCTTTGGTAAGCCGGAGGCTACGGAGTACGAGATCGAAGCCGCTGCCAAGGCCGCCCAGGCGCACGATTTCATCACGTCATTCCCGCAGGGTTACGATACCCACGTCGGCGAGCGCGGACAGACCCTGAGCGGCGGGCAGAAACAGCGGGTGGCCATCGCGCGCGCCCTGCTGCTCGACCCGCGCATCCTCATCCTCGACGACTCCACTTCCAGTGTGGACCTGACAACCGAATCGCTCATCCAGGCCGCGCTCGACAAACTGATGGAAGGCCGCACCTCCTTCGTCATCGCCCAGCGCATCAGCACGGTCATGACGGCCGACAAGATCCTGGTGCTTGATAAGGGCGAAGTTGTCGCCATTGGAAAACATGTTGATCTAATGGAAAACGAACCGATTTATGCTGAGATCTACAACTCGCAGATTTTGTCTTATGAAGAAAGTGCGTCGCACCATGTTTACGAGACTGTTCTACACTCTGACCAATCCTATTTAGCGGAAGCTTCCTCGCTGCCTGGTGCGACGCACCCTCGTAAGGGAGGTGCCCAATGATGCACGGTGGCGGACGTATGCAAGGTTTGTTGGATAGCGAGACTTTAAAACCGCGCAACGTTAGCGAAACCCTAGCCCGCCTCGGCTCCTATTTTGGCCGTTTCTGGTACATGCTGATCCTGGCTGCCCTGTTCGTGATCATCGCCACCTGGACCCAGGTGACCACCCCGGACCTGATCGGCCAGGCAACCGACTGTTTCCTCGTCCCGCTGGGCGCGGGAGGCAGTTCCGGATCGTTCTTCCCTTCGACAGGCTCCTCTGCGCCTGAGACACAGGGGCAGGCAGGACAAGTCCCCGGGGCTGCTGGCCAGACGAACGAGGCTGCTTCCAACTGCTGGCTGGGGACGAACGACCCGTCCACGCTGACGCTCACGCACAAGATCGTCTATAACGCTTACACCATGGGCGGTTATCCGGCACCCGATCCCACCGCCCTGACAAGTGACCAGCGCGTGGAAGGACTCGTCCGCCTGATCCTGATCCTGGTTGCGCTGTTCGTAGGCGGCGCGCTGCTCAACGGTATGACCTTCTTTGCCATGGCCTGGAGCGGACAGCACGTGCTGCGTGAACTGCGGGTGGAAGTGTTTGAGCATCTGCACAAATTATCGTTGGGTTATTACACCGAAAACGAAGCCGGCGACCTGATGAGCCGTATCACCAACGATACCAGTGCCATCGAACAGGCGGTCTCGTTCGCGTTGGTACAGGTGGTCGGCGGCATTCTGCTGCTGGTCTGGATCACTTACAACATGTTCATCACCAGCGTGGCCTTTGCCCTGCTCTCGTTGGCGGTCGCGCCGCTGATGTTCCTGGCGACGATCTACTTCTCGAACCAGGCACGTAAGGCATTCCGTCTGGCGCGCCAGGAAATTGGCTCGGTTAACGCCGAGTTGCAGGAAAGTATCTCCGCTGTGCGCGAGGCGCAGGCCTTCAACCGGGCGGACGAAAATATCGAGCAGTTCAAGCTGGTCAATGCAGCTAACCGGGATGCCAATGTCCGGGCAGTAGCCTTTACTTCGGCTCTGGCCCCGACGCTGGAAGCCATGTCCTACCTGGCGCTGGCGATTGTCACCGGTGTGGGCGGCTGGTACCTGCTGCAAGGGCAGGCGATGATGGGCACGGTCGTTTCGCTCGGCCTGGTGGTGACCTTCCTGGCATATGTCCAGCGCTTCAACCAGCCCATCCAGCAGATTTCCGTGCTGTGGACCAACATCCAGAACGCCATTGCGGGCGCGGAACGGATTTTTAACATTCTAGATGAGGAACCTTCGGTGCAGTCCAGACCAGGCGCAAAGGAAATGCCCGCAATCACCGGCAAGGTGGAATTCGACCGCGTTTCGTCAGCATACAAGATCGACGAGCCGGTGCTCAACGATGTCAACTTCACCGCGGAACCGGGGCAGACGATCGCCATCGTCGGCCCGACCGGCGCGGGGAAGACCACAATCATCAATTTGATCCCGCGCTTTTGGGACCCAACCGGTGGGGAAGTGCGTATCGACGGAATCAATGTAGCCGATGTAACGCCGGAATCGCTCCGAAAACAGACCGGCATTGTGTTACAGGATACCTTCCTGTTCAGCGCCTCCGTGATGGACAATATCCGCTTTGGCCGGCCAAATGCCAGCGATGAAGAAGTTAAGGCGGCGGCCAAACTGGCTTACGCCGATACGTTCATCGAACGGATGCCCGAAAAGTATGATGCGGTGTTGGGCGAGCGCGGATCTGGCTTGAGCCAGGGACAGCGCCAGTTACTGTCGATCGCGCGGGCAGCGCTGTCGGACCCGAAGATCCTGATTTTAGACGAAGCAACCTCCTCGGTCGATACCCGCACCGAGCGGCTCATCCAAAAGGCGTTCGACGAGCTGCTCAAAGGGCGTACAGCCTTCGTCATCGCCCACCGCCTGTCCACCATTGTCAACGCGGATGTGATCCTGGTGCTGGACAAAGGCCAGATCGTGGAACGCGGCAAACACGGTGAATTACTGGCGAAGAAAGGGTTTTATTACGATCTGTATATGAGCCAGTTCAAGAAGCAGGAAGATAGGGAAGCGGTTGTTTGACCCTCCCCTCCCCTCAAAGGGGGAGGGTTTTCATTATTTTAAAACTCTCTCTTTTTCTCATGGAGAAGTGAAATTAGTTTCGTAAGCACTCCCTCTTTCGTGCCATTCTGTGGTTAAATAATAATCCCAGGAGGCAGCATGTCCAATACCCAGCCCGACCTCATCCGCTTTCTAAAAGCCTATCCCAGCTATCCGTCCACCGAAGCGCTCGACCATCTGCGCAAATCGGACTATGCCCGGATCGACCTGGCCGAGCATGTCTATCTGGATTACACCGGTGGCGGTCTTTATTCCGATTCGCAAATCCGTAAACATCACCAGATGCTCAGCCAGTATGTCTTCGGCAACCCGCATTCCAGCAATCCAACCTCCATTGCTGCTACCGAGTTGGTGGAGCACGCGCGTGAATACGTGCTCAAGTTCTTCAACGCCGATCCCGAAGAATACCTTTGCATTTTTACGCCCAACGCCAGCGGCGCGCTCAAGCTGGTGGGCGAGTCGTATCCATTCCCTGGCGGCCACTATCTTTTAACCTTCGACAATCACAACTCGGTGAATGGGATCCGGGAATTTGCCAGCGCGCGAGGCGCCGAAGTGACCTACATCCCGGTTGCGCTCCCGAACATGCGCGTGGACGCCTCACAACTGGACGAGTACCTGTCTCGCGCCAAACCGGGGAATCACAACCTGTTTGCGTATCCCGCCCAATCGAACTTCTCGGGCGTCCAGCACCCGCTGGGATGGATCGATCGGGCGCACAAAGCCGGCTGGGACGTGTTGCTGGACGCGGCTGCCTTCGTCCCCACAAGCCAGCTCGACTTATCCAAGGTGAAACCCGATTTTGTGCCCATCTCGTTTTACAAAATCTTCGGTTATCCTACCGGCCTGGGGGCGTTGATCGCTCGCAAGGAGGCGCTGGGGAAATTACACCGTCCCTGGTTCGCTGGCGGGACCATCACGGTGGCGTCCGTGCAGGGCGAGAAATACTACCTTGCCGACGGCGCGGCCGCCTTCGAAGACGGCACCGTGGACTATCTCAACATCCCAGCCATCGAGATCGGCCTCAAACATATCGAAGCGGTTGGCTATGACGTGATCCACGAGCGCGTACGCTGCCTGACAGGCTGGCTGCTCGACCATCTGACTCTGATGAAACATACTACGGGCGAACCGCTGGTGCGCGTCTATGGGCCAACCAAAACCGAAGGGCGCGGCGGCGCGGTGACTGTCAACTTTTACAACAAAGACGGCCAGATCATCGATCATCGTGACATCGAGGCCGCTGCCAACAGGGACAACATCTCACTGCGGACGGGCTGCTTCTGCAACCCCGGCGCAGGCGAGATTGCGCTGGGCATCTCGCGCGTGGAACTAGATGTCTGCTTCACCCAGCCTGAGCACGAGGACCGCCTGACCGTAGACGATTTCCGTCAGTGCATCGACGGCAAAGCCTCCGGCGCGGTGCGGGCTTCGGTTGGGATGGTCACGAATTTTAACGATGTGCAGGCGTTTTTGAAGTTTGCGAGGGGGCTGTTGCGGTAATGTCATGTTGAGAAGCTGCACTTCGATAAGTTCACATGTGCCTGCGGCGCTGGCAGCGTGACACTTTTTAATCATATGGAGAGACAAAATGACCCAACCACCTATGGACGACGACTTCCAGGATCGTATCCAGCGTATTCTCAACGAAAAGAAAAAAGAGGAATTACGTAAGCGTTACGGAATGCAGCTTGAAGGCCATACGGAAGACCTTTCTCCTCAGGATGAAAGTGAGTGGCTAGATTACATCACTGAATTCGAGCGCCAGTTTGAAAATGCTGCGGAAATTTCTGTCCGCGAGCGTATTGGAAATCCTGCGATACGGCCTCTACGCGATATTTCCGATGCTGAACTGGAAACAGAACTCGACCGGCTTTTGGAATTACTGTACGAAAACAACATCGTGGTGGACTTTATCAATGAAGTGGACGACCGGGAAGTTTATCGCTTTATAAGCGAGGAATTGCTCGATGAGCTCATGGATGATATCCGTATTCCGGAAATGTACAGCCACTTCACTTATGAAGATTTTCATCCGAATGACGAAGCGGATGTAAAACAGTGGGCTGAGGAGTTTCTGCACGCTTTTTTTGAGTATGATGATGAGATGTTGACTCTGGCGCTTGGAAAGGAAGGGTTGAAAGATTTGCAGGGTCGCGCAATCAGCCTGGAAGAATTCAAAGCCACAGTCAACGAATTTCAAACAAAATATATTGCCATCATGGCCTTTTCCGTCCAGGCTGAAGGAGCAAAAGTCGATGGCGATTACGCCCAGGTTAACCTGACTACAGCCTGGCAAGGATTGAAAAATGACGGGAAAACGATTGTCAGAAAAACCGGCAGCTCCAAAATCTACCTTCAGCGCAGTCCCTATTCAGGTTGGGATGTGATCCAGGCAGAAATCCCGGGCTGGAACAAACGCTAAGATGGAAAACTTGAAAGGAACCAGCCGCGCCAATATCAAACCCGGCTCGCACGTCCGCATTGTACTGAAGCAAGATCAGCACAGCGGCAGACTTACCGAAGGCATCGTCAAAGACATTCTGACCAAATCGCCCACGCATCCACACGGCATCAAGGTCCGTTTGCAGAGCGGACAGGTGGGCCGCGTCAAGGAGATAATGGAATGAGCCAATCGGCTGCCAACTCCATTTCGCCAAAGTTAGCTGGCCTGACTGTCTTGTTTATAAGCCTGTTGTCTTGCCGTCCGATTGTTGCAATCGGGTGGCCGGAATTGATCATCCTTGTCGTCCTTGTGGCCATACTGCTGGGGCCGTTGTTGTTCAGGCTCTATCGCTTCCTGGACAAAATCCAAAAAGGCAGCCGGGCCGAAGAGAACAAGAAAAAATAGGGTTGGTATCCCTTGTGATAAATCTGGCGCTTATCACCCTGGTGTTCCTCTCCCTCGGTTACCTGAGCGGCTCGTTGACGCCATCCATCTGGATCACACGCCTGATCAAAGGCGTGGACGTGCGCGACGCCGGTTCCGGTCATGCCACCACCACCAACACCATCCGCCAGGCCGGTTTTGGCTGGGGCGCGCTGGTTCTGGTGCTGGATATTGCCAAAGGCTTTCTTCCAACCTGGCTGGCGCTGCATTACGCCCCTGCAATTTGGATCGCGCCGCTCACTGCGGCAGCGGCGGTTATCGGTCACTGCTGGCCGGTCTTTGCTCAGTTCCGCGGCGGAATGGGCCTGGCCTGCGCAGGCGGGTGTCTGCTGGCGGCGGAGCTTTTGGCTTTCTTGGCCGCCCTGGCTATTTTGATCACGCTTACCCTCACCATCCGCCATGGTGCGCGCGCCAGCGTGTTTACCGGCATCCTGCTTGCGCCAGTCTTCTGGCTGCTGGGATTACGCGATATCGAATTTTGGATTGCCATCGCAGTCGGGGCGGTCCTGGCATTCCGCTTCCTGATCGACTGGAACCGCAAGTACCGCGAGTTATGGTTGGATCGCGAGCAGCCCTCTTAATAGGCTCTTTATTAGCTGGGAAAATACGAAGACATGCTATACTAGGGCGAGCAAACCTGACAAGTTTGCTCGCTTTTTGTCTATTAATCCTCGGGAGGCAGCTATATGGGGAAAAATTTTTTAAGTCATTTCCAACCCAAAATGCTGATTCCCGGTCTGACCGCCGGGCTGATTGTGGGGATTACTGATGTCAGCATCGAGATATCGCTGGCTGCGTTGATCTTCTCCGGCGTATTGGCCCCTTACGTTGCCTACGGCATTGGTTTCCTTCTTTTCGGCGCGTTCATCTTTCTTCTGTTCGGCGCGTTCACCAGTTCCATCCCCGGTACCATGGCCATTCCACAGGATACGCCGGCGGCCATCCTGGCGCTGATCGCTGCCGGCGTTGTTGCTACCATGGCAGCCTCCGCAACGCTCGAGGAGACCTTCACGACAGTCGTCGCGGCCATTATTGTAACGACTGTATTGACAGGGCTGATATTCACGGTATTTGGTCGTTTCAAGCTAAGTAGGTTTGCACGCTTTATCCCTTACCCTGTTGTAGGCGGCTTTCTGGCCGGGACCGGTTGGCTGCTGGCTGCGGGCAGCTTCAGCGTGATGACCGACATGTCACTCACAATGGACAACTTCACGGATCTCTTCCGGACCGAGGTTCTGGTTCACTGGGTCCCGGGCCTGGTCTTTGCCGTGACACTTCTTCTGATTCTACGTCGCAGTTCCCATACCCTGGTGATTCCCGGTATGCTGGCCCTGTCAATCGCCTTGTTTTACATTGCTCTTGCTGTGCTGGGAATTTCTACTTCAGAAGCCGCGGAACTTGGCTGGTTGTTAGGCCCTTTCGAGCAGGAAGCTTTGTTCCAGCCGCTGACGCCGGCATCCTTGATGCTGGTGGATTGGTCAGCCATTGTCATGCAGCTGGATAAGATTGGAGCAGTTGTGGTGTTAAGCTTGATCGCGCTGCTGTTGAATGCCAGCGCTCTTGAGGTGGCTGTCAAGCAAGATATTGATATGAACCGCGAATTACAAGCGACCGGCCTGACGAATGTGGTCGCAGGCTTATTTGGCAGCACAGTCGGCTATCCGGCGCTCAGCCTGACGGTGTTGACCCACCGTCTCAACGCAAAAACCAGGCTGGCTGGCGTTTTCGCTGCGCTGCTCGTTGGTGGCACGCTGTTATTTGGAGCGAATGCGCTCTCCTATTTCCCAAAACCGGTTTTAGGCGGCGTCTTGCTCTTTATGGGGCTCTCGTTTCTCGTGGAGTGGGTGGTTGATGCACGTACACGCCTGCCACGGATCGACTACCTGCTGGTGCTGATGATCTTGCTCGCAATCGCCAGTATCGGCTTTTTGGAAGGGATTGCCGTGGGAGTTCTGGCTGCGGTGGTCATGTTCGTGGTCAGTTACAGCCGGATCAATGCTGTCAAGCACACGTTGTCCGGAGCAACCTACCATAGCAAGGTGGAACGCCCACAGGTGCACCGTCAGACTCTTCAAGAGATGGGCGGAGAAATCTTTATCCTGCGCTTGCAGGGGTTCATCTTCTTTGGGACAGCCCAAAAATTATTAGACCAGATCAAGGAACGTCTGAACGATCGGGACCAACCGCGATTACGCTTTGTTGTACTGGATTTCCGCCAGGTAGTTTTAATTGACTCATCGGCGGTTTTCAGTGTCACGCGTATGAAACAGCTGGCCGAATCTCAGAACATCCAGATGGTCTGGACCAATCTGTCCACGCCTATTGAGCAACTGCTTGAGAAAGGCGGGCTGATCGATGAAACCGATGATAGTTTTATCATTTTCCCCACCCTGGATCATGGGTTGGAGTGGTGTGAAAACAGGATTCTGGCTACACAAGGGATCACAGACCTGACCGGGTTCTTCGAGAACATCGAAAAACATCTCAAACGTGGTATTCCGGAGTTAGAAGATGTAACCAGGTTGATGAAATACCTTGAAAGGATGGAAGTAGAAGAGGGGCATTACCTGATGCGTCAGGGTGACCAACCTGATGAAATGTACTTCATCGAGGCAGGGCTGGTCTCTGTCCAGCTTGAACTCCCGAACGGGAAGATTATGCGCCTGCGCAGCATGCGCGATGGCACAACCGTGGGTGAAATGGGGATGTACCTTGGAAATGTGCGCACCGCCTCGGTTGTTACAGGTCGGCCCAGCACAGTCTACAAGCTTTCCAGAAACGCACTCAGGGAAATGGAAAAGAACGATCCTGAGATCGCCGCCTACTTGCACCAGTGGATTGCAAGCTTGTTAGCGGAACGCCTGGCAGACAACAATCGCACGATAGAAGCTCTGCTCGCTTAGAAGAAAACTCCCGATCTGAAATCGGGAGTTTTTACGGTGTTCGGGTTACGGAGGCTGGGCCGGTGTTCGTCGGCCAGGGAGTATAGGTGGGCCCAGGCGGGGTAAGCGTCGGGGTCATGGTTTCTGTGGGGGTGGGGGAGATTGTCGGTGTTGTGGTCCGAGTCACTGTAGGGACGGGGCTGGCAGTGAATGTTGGGGTGGGGGTGGCAAAAACGGTGGCACGTAGCAGGTTGAACGTCAGGACAGACGCGAAAGAGAAAAGAAGTAAGAGCGCGATGCCGCCGCCGATCATCCAGGCTTTCCAGTTTACCCTCCTGGGCACTATCATCTTCAAATCACGCGGCACATGGATCACAATAATTGTGATGTTATCGTGCCCGCCTCGCTGGTTAGCGGTTTCGATCAATTGCTGCGCAGCGGCCTTGGGATTGTTCCTCGAGCGGATGACCTCAGCGATCTCGTCATTCCAGACCAGGTCGGTAAGGCCGTCGCTGCATATCAAAAATGTGTCGCCGGAACGGATCTGCATGCCCTGGTTGCCTTCAGCCAGCGCATCTGCTTCGCTGTCGTACAGGCGCAAACGAAAATCGACTTCAGGCGGGTCGGGCGAGCCAAGATACCGGCGGATGACATGCACGTTTGGGTGTTCGCGCGCCTCTTGGGGCGTAAGGATATTCTTCTCGACCGCTTCCTGAACCCAGGTATGGTCGGTGGTCAATTGCTGGATGCGACCCTCGCGCAGCAGATATATGCGCGAATCCCCCACGGTCGCAGTATAGAGCTTATCTCCAATTACCCACACACAGGCGCAGGTTGCGCCCATGCCCTTCTGCTCGGCGGATGAAGACGCATGGTCGGCAATCG
>JAABUE010000046.1 GCA_011389535.1 Anaerolineales bacterium | reverse complement strand
AACAGCAGGGAGATTTTAGAGCAACTACATACCAGGAACAGGTGTTGCAGCATACACGCCTGTTGCGTGATCTAGACCATGCCGGAAGAAAGTTGTCTCTACGTCGAATAGAATAAAGATGAGCCCTAAAGACAAATCCAAGCCGACAAAGCGCCCTCCGCGCATTCCCCAGCCGAAAGACGAGTCGGTGGAATTCGTTCGGGAAGATTCTCCGGTGGAAGAAGAACTGGCTGCCGAAGATGTGGATTTGAACAACGATGATGTCGAAGAAATGATCGAGCCGGATGACGAGATTCTTGCGCAGCAGGAAGAAGAACTCGATGAAGATGAAGACGTTCTCGATATCAAAAAGACTCCTGAACTGGCTGCCGAGCTCTCCGAAGATCCTGTGCGCCTGTATCTGCGCGAGATCGGTCAGGTCAAGCTGCTGGACGCCGACAGCGAGTTCCGCCTGGCGACACTGATCGAAGCGGACCGTTTGATCGCAGCATTCTTGCGCCGCCCGCAGCAAGGACGCGGGAGCGTATCTACCGGGATTTATCGGGCCATCGGCGGCGAATTGTTCACTGCCTGGGAACGGCTGGAAGATGACGCTAGGCGGCTCGAATGCGATTTGCCCGATCTCTCACTTCTGCTGGCTGAATCTCAGTTCTTGCAGTCGGGTTGGGAGATCAAGGAACCCTCCTATCTGCGCGCATACCTGGATAATGGCCTGTGGGGACAAGATCCGACCTGGGATAGCATGGTACGGAAGGCCTTTAGCGTTTTCATGTGCCTTTATCTACTGCCTGCTCCCTTTGCGGAGTGGCTGTTGAACCATATCAAACAACATCAGGGACTCCCCACCGCGCGTACTTTCCAGCGTAATATCCCGGACGATTCGATTCTGGATGAGGAGCTTGGTTCCGTTGAATTGCGGGCGGACGAGGCCAACCAGGCCTTGATCCGTGCCAACCTGCGCCTGGTGGTCAGCGTGGCCAAGCGTTATCTCGGGCGCGGCATCTCATTCCTGGACCTGATCCAGGAGGGGAACCTGGGCCTGTTGCGCGCGGTGGGCAAGTTCGACCCGCGCCGGGGGTTTAAATTCAGCACCTACGCTACCTGGTGGATCCGCCAGTCGATCAACCGCTCGATTGCCGAGCAGGCGCGCACCATCCGCATCCCGGTGCATTTGTTCGAGTCGATCACACGAATTCTGCGCGCCCAACGCCAGTTGACCCAGGAACTGGGACGTGAACCTACCAACGAGGAGCTGGCTCTTGAAGTAGGTTATCTGCCTGCCACGGATGTGCAGGAGATCCTGCTTGCAAAAGCCAATGACAACCCGCTCGACTCTGCGTTGCAACGCCGCTGGGAATACGCCACCCAGAAAGTGGACCGCGTGCTCCGTTCAGCGGAAGAGCCGGTCTCCCTGGAAGGCCCGGTCGGCGGCGGCGATGATGCCAGCCAGTTGGGCGATTTCATCGAAGATGAAGATGCGCTCGAACCGCTGGACGCCGCCTCGCGCGAGATGTTACGCGAGCAGGTCCAGAACGCGCTCACAGCGCTCTCGGACCGTGAACGCCAGGTTTTGGAATTGCGTTTTGGTTTACTGGATGGCAAGGATCACACCCTCGAAGAGGTCAGCCGCTACTTCGATGTGACCCGGGAACGCATCCGCCAAATCGAGGCAAAAGCGTTGCGCAAGTTGCGCCATCCCACCCGCAGCAGGCACTTGCGCGATTATCTGGGATAAGTAAATTGCGCTCCGGGCGGCGTCCTCGCCGCCGTCTCTCAGAAATGCTTCGTGAGGGAAGCGCTTCACATAGGGGATAGATCGGGCATCTCTCACCAAATTTTATGTCATTTGTCCAGATGACCCCTGTCCTCTATATTTTGTGAAATGTGACACATTGTCTAGTCCGCAAAAAGGCCTTATGATATACTTTCTTGCCGGCGTGCAAGTCTAACGCTACAAAGAGGTGCCTATGCTGCTTGAGTATCTTGCTATAGCCGTTCTAATTATTCTAGCAACCCTTGTTGCCCTGATCGCAATTGGCCTGGGGGGACTGTTTGGGCCAAAGAAAAAGACGGAACAAAAGTCTATGCCCTATGAATCTGGTATGACGCCATACGGCCCGGGTACACGCCGGATGCCAGTCCGCTTTTACCTGATCGCGGTGCTGTTTATTCTTTTCGACATTGAAGTTGTTTTCTTCCTTCCATGGGCGATTGTCTTCAGGCAACTCGGTTTGTTCGGGTTGATCGAGATGGTCGTCTTTATTGTGATCTTACTGGTAGGCTACGTATATGCGTGGAAGAAAGGAGCCCTGGAATGGGAGTAGAACAAAAACTCGGTAATATGGGCGTGGTGACCACGACTCTAGAGCAGGTTGTCAACTGGTCGCGCACCCGTGCCATGTGGCCGATGCTGTTTGGTCTGGCTTGCTGCGCCATAGAGATGATGTCAGCACAGGCGGCTCATTACGATATGAGCCGCTTTGGTATGGAATTGATGCGCGCCAGCCCCCGTCAGTCAGATTTGATGATCGTGGCCGGCCGCGTTTCGCGCAAGATGGGGCCGGTACTGCGCCGTCTATACGACCAGATGCCCGAGCCCAAGTGGGTGCTGGCCATGGGCGACTGCGCCTCCTGCGGCGGTGTCTTCAATAACTATGCCATCCATCAAGGGGTGGATGAAGTGGTTCCGGTGGATGTATACGTGGCCGGCTGCCCGCCCCGCCCCGAGGCCCTGATCCATGGTGTAGTGACGCTGTATGAGAAGGTCTACGGCGAAAAGTTCACAGATTACGCGGATATGGGATAAGTTTTAGGTGTCATTGCGAGCCGCTGCAAGCGGCGTACCCTTTCGGGAACTTTGGCAATCCCCTGCTAGTAGGAGATTGCTTCGGTCGCTAGCGAGCGCTCCATCGCAATGACAGGACAATGCTTATGGACAACAAACTGGAAATAATCGTTGAGGCTTTGCAAAAAGATTTTGGACTTTCGTTCGAAGAATTCCGAGGGGAGGCGCATGTCTTTGCCCGGCCGGAACAAATTGTCGACGTGATCACATCCCTACGCGATGTACATGGATTCGAACTGTTATCTGCGCTGACGGCCGTCGACTACTGGCCAGGACAGGAACCGCGTTTTCACGTCATTTATCAGTTGACCTCGATTGCGAAGAACCTGTCGATCCAGGTCCGCGTGCCGGTAGCGGCGATCAGGCCGTCCGTCCCGACAGTGACCGGTGTGTTCGCCTGCGCGGACTGGCGCGAGCGCGAAATCTGGGATATGTTCGGCATCCGCTTCGACGGCCATCCCGACCTGCGTCGCATTTTGATGCCAGCTGATTGGGAAGGACATCCACTACGCAAAGATTATCCGTTGGGCTATGAAGAGCCGCAGTTCACCTTCAACTTCGAAGAAATCGACCTGCGCAAGCCTTACGCCAAGGAATAGCTATGGCTCAGCTACAAGAAGTATCAGTTGATGATTTGAAACACCTGGTCTCCAACCGCGCGATCGAAGGCGAGACCATGTTGTTGAATATGGGCCCTCAGCACCCGGCAACCCATGGCGTGCTGCGTCTGCTGCTGGAACTCGACGGCGAAATCGTGATTAACTGCATCCCCGATATCGGTTTCCTGCACACTGGTGTCGAGAAGAACATGGAAGCCAAGACCTACCAGAAGGCCGAAGTGATGACCGACCGCCTGGATTACATGAACACGGTCGGCAATAACCTGGCTTACTGCATGGCAGTCGAGAAGCTGGTTGACCTGGACGTGCCGCCGCGCGCGCAGGCCCTCCGGGTTATTCTGACCGAATTACAGCGGATTGCTTCGCACCTGGTATGGATCGGCACGCACGCACTCGACCTGGCAGCCATGTCGATGTTTATGTACTCTTTTCGTGAGCGTGAACAGATCCTGGATATCCTCGAGCTGGTCTCGGGCCAGCGCATGATGACCACTTATATCCGCCCCGGCGGCGTCTGGCGCGATGTGCCGGTGGAGTTCGAAGGCGCCGTGCGGGACTTCATCAAGATCTTTCCGAAACGGATCGATGAATACGAAGCCCTGCTGACCAAGAACCCGTTCCTGCTGGACCGTTTGCTTGGGATCGGCGTGCTGACGAAGGAAACTGCCCTCAGCTACGGCGTGACCGGCCCAATCCTGCGTGCCAGCGGCGTGGACTGGGACCTGCGCAAGGCCCGTCCTTATACCGGCTATGAACAATATGATTTCATCGTGCCCGTGCGCACCGAAGGTGACAACTACGCCCGTTATCTCGTCCGTGTGCAGGAAATGCGTGAATCGCTGAAGATCGTCGAACAGGCTTTGAACAATCTGCCGATGGGCCCGGTACGCAGCGACAATCGCAAGTTCGTCCCGCCCCCACGCTCCGAGATCGGCACCAGCATGGAAGCGCTGATCCACCACTTCAAGTTGTGGACCGAGGGCTTCGATGCGCCCAAGGCCTCCATCTATTCGGCAGTCGAATCACCGCGCGGCGAATTAGGCGTGTTCCTGGAAGGCGATGGCGGTCCCAAACCGTATCGCATCCACATGCGCACGCCGTCTTTTGAAAATGTTGGTGTTTTACCCGAACTAGCGAAAGGCCATCTGGTTGCTGACCTGATTGCCATCATCGGTTCGATTGACTTTGTCCTGGGAGATATTGACAGATGAGCTTGGCAGAAAAGTATCCCAAGGAAATTGAAAAAATCCTGGCGAAATATCCGCCGGAGCACAAACGCTCGGCTGTGATGCCATTGCTGTACCTGGCGCAACGAGAAGAAGGATATGTTGACCGCCATGCCATGCGCGACATCGCCGCGTTGGTGGATATGACCGAAACTGAAGTTGCTTCAATTATCGGCTTTTATACGCTCTACCATGACAAACCGGAAGGCAAATTGCGCATCCAGGTCTGCGCCGACCTGCCCTGCGCCCTGCGCGGTGCGGACCAGTTCCTGTCCGATCTGTGCGCAAAACTGGGAATCGAACCCGGCGGCACGACCGCAGATGGTCTTATAACCGTAGAACCTGTCATGTGCCTGGCGGCCTGCGACAAAGCTCCAATGTTCCAGACGCAGGGCCCGGATGGCATCAAGTATCACGAGAACATGACCGTTGAGACAACCATAGATTTGATCGAAGAGTTAAAAAAAGCGAAGTAATTCTTAGGCGCTTGATTGATAATAAACAATGTTTGATATTGAGAAGCACGTTGACCTATGGAAAGAAGGAGCCAAAGAATCCTTGGACGATGCCCAGTATTTAATTAATGGCGGGCGCGTAACTTTAGGTTTCTTTGCTTTACATCTTGCATTAGAAAAAGCGATCAAGGCACAAATCGTTGAAAAAACAAAGGAAATGCCTCCGAGAATCCATAATTTGTTGACTCTCGCGAAAGTTGTCCCTTTGATGCTTTAACCTGAACAGGAACGCTTACTGATCGAATTGAATACTTTCAATATTCGAGGGCGCTATCCCGATATGGAAACAAAGGCGCCGTCAAGGACACAAGTAGAATCGACTTTAGATCTAGCAAAGGATGTTTTCGAATGGCTGATGCGGCAGTAGTGGAATCGGTTCAAAATTATCTGCGTGCAGTGGTTGAAAAAGGGATTCCTGTCCGTTTTGGCGTGCTTTATGGTTCTCATGCAAAAGGAACGGAACATAAGTGGAGTGATATTGATTTGCTGGTTGTTTCACCAGTTTATGATGATGTAGAACAACGGACACACAAGAATTGGGCAGATTTATGGGTAATTGCTGCTCATACTGATGTCCGTATTGAGCCAATACCCGTAGGCGAAAAGCAGTACCGAGAAGGTGACAGCAGTTTGCTCATCGAAATTGCCCGCCGTGAGGGGCAGATTATTCCTCTGGCAGAATAGAGACTTATGGCAAATATTCTTTTACGTCATCGGGACATACCCGATATCAACAAAATCGATGTTTATAAAGCCAACGGCGGTTTCAAGGCTTTTGAGCAGGCCGTTAAGATGAAGCCGACCGAAGTGACCGATGTGGTCAAGAACTCCGGCCTGCGCGGGCGAGGCGGCGCGGGCTTCCCCACCGGCATGAAGTGGGCCTTCATGGATAACAACAACTGGCCGCACTACGTGGTCGCCAACGCGGATGAATCCGAGCCGGGCACTTTCAAGGATCGCGAGATCATGGAAGGCAACCCCTTCCAGTTCCTGGAGGGCGTGGCGATCGCCTCTTACGCGGTCGGCGCGAACGCGGCTTACATCTACCTGCGCGGGGAGTTCTGGCAGGTTGCGGCTTTCCTGGATGAGAAGATCGAGGAGATGGAAAAGGCCGGTTACCTGGGCGAGAAACTCTTTGGAACCGACTATTCCCTGAAGATTTACACTCACCTGGGCGCAGGCGCCTACATCTGCGGTGAAGAGACCGCCCTGCTCGAATCGCTGGAGGGCAAGCGCGGGCAGCCGCGTATCCGTCCGCCCTTCCCGCCTTCGTTTGGGTTGTATGGCAAGCCGACCGTGGTCAACAACGTTGAAACTTTTGCCAACGTTCCCATGATCATCGCTAACGGCGCGGACTGGTACAAGTCGATGGGTACGCCAGATAGCGCGGGCGTGAAAGTCTTCTCGCTCTCGGGCCGCGTCCGCAAGCCGGGGAACTACGAGCTTCCTTTTGGCGTGACATTCCGTGAATTGATCTACGAATATGGCGGCGGCATCCTGGAAGGACGCCCGGTCAAGGCCATCATGGCGGCAGGCGCGTCTTCGTCCCTGATCGCTGTGGACGACAAAGCCCTCGACACCCCGATGGACTACGCTTCCGTGCGCACGCTCGGCGCGGACCTTGGGTCTGCTTCCGTGATCGTGATCGATGACACCGTCAGCATTGACTGGGTCATCAACAAGACCATCCATTTCTTCAAGCACGAATCTTGTGGTAAATGCACACCCTGCCGCGAGGGCAATTACTGGATGCTGCACCTGATCGAGCGCATCCGCCACAACGGTAGTTCCAGCGAGGATGTGGAACTGCTGCACAACGTCGCCAAACAGATGCAGAATAAATGCCTGTGCGCGCTGGGCGAGTTTGCCACCATGGCAGTCGTTACCGGTATCGATCGCTTCCCGCAAGACTTCAAACTGCCTATGCGGAACTTAGAAAGCTGATATGACAAAACAAGTTACCCTCACTATTGACGGCCTTCAAGCCACCGTTCCCGCCGGGACGCTGATCGTGGATGCAGCCAAGACGATTGGCATCGACATCCCGGTCTTCTGCTACCATCCCAAGATGGAGCCGGCCGGAATGTGCCGCATGTGCCTGGTTGAGATCGGCCGCCCGATGATCGACCGCGGCACCGGCCAGCCCATGCTCGATGAAAACGGCCAGCCGCAGATGCAGTTCATGCCCAAGCCAGAAGCGGCCTGCACCAACATTGTTTCAGATGACATGGTTGTGCTCACGCAGTCCGAGAAGGCGACGGAAGCGCAGAAAGACATCATCGAATTCCTGCTGACCTCCCACCCGCTGGATTGCCCGGTCTGTGACAAGGGCGGCGAATGCCCGCTGCAAAATCTGACCATGGAGCATGGCCCCGGTAAGAGCCGTTTCCTCTACGATGAAAAACTGCGTTTCGATAAGCACGTCCCGCTGGGTGACTTGATCCTGCTCGACCGCGAGCGCTGCATCCTATGCGGGCGCTGCGTGCGCTTCCAGGATGAAGTGGTTGGCGAAGCAGTATTGGCCATCGACGAACGCGGACGGGGCAGCGAGATCATCTCCATATCGGACCCCGGGTTTGATTCCGTTTTTTCGGGCAACACCTCTGACATCTGCCCGGTTGGCGCGCTGACGACGGTCGACTTCCGCTTTGGGGCGCGTCCCTGGGAGTTGAAATCCGCCGCTTCAGTTTGTGCGCAGTGCCCTGTGGGCTGCAATATCACCTTCAACACCCGCCGCGAAGCCAAAGCGGACGGGAAGGTGGTTATCAAACGCGTCATGCCGCGCCAGAACGAGCAGGTCAATGAGATCTGGATCTGTGATAAAGGCCGCTTTGCCTATCATTTTGCCGAGAGCAAGCAGCGGTTGGAGAAACCGCTGGTCCGGGGGCAGGCTGTTTCGTGGGAAGATGCCCTGAACGAAGTTTCCAGCAAGTTCGCAGAAGCCAAAAGCGACACTGTCGTGCTGGCTTCCGGCCGTCTCTCCAATGAAGACCTGTTCAACCTGAAATCTTTTGCTGATGGGTTGGGTGGAAAAGCCGTGTTGTACACAGATATGGGAGGCGGCGATCTGGTCATGCAAGTCGGCGTGGGGCAGGGCACGAATTTCTCTGATTTGGGCAATCCCCTAACAGGGACACGAGGCGATACTATCCTGGTGGTTGCTTCCGATTTATATGAAGAAGCGCCCATCTGGTGGCTGCGCGTCAAGCAGGCCGCGGACCGTGGCGCGACGCTGATCGTGGCCAATCCGCGCGAGACCAAACTGGACCGGTTTGCAAGCTATGTTATTCGTTATGCAAATGGTGATGAAGTCAAAACCGTTCGAAGTCTGTCCGACGAAAACAAGATTGCGGAAGCCTTCGCCAAGGCCGAAAATGCGATTGTTTTATTTGGCAGTGATGGTCTTGGTTTGAATGGTTCGTCTAACCTGGCAGCGGCCTGCGCCAAATTGCTTGTCGATACGGGGCACACTGGCAAGCCAAATAATGGTTTGATCGGTGTCTGGCCGAAAGCCAACGACCAGGGCGCCTGGGAGCTGGGTTTCCGGCCTGAAGCAGCTCTCGCTGCGGCGCTCAAAGGTAAAACTGTTTACATTGCAGGCGCAGACCCCGCCGGGGATGACCCCGCGCTGGAGAGGGCGCTCAAGGAAGCGAAGTTTGTCGTGGTGCAGGAGCTGTTCCAGACGAAAACGGCCGATCTGGCAGATGTGGTCCTGCCTGCGCGGGCTTACACCGAACGGGATGGTACTTTTACATCCGGTGAGCGCCGCGTACAGCGTTTCTATCCGGCTGTCCCGCCGCTGGGTGAGACCAAAGCCGATTACGCCATCACCGCCGAAATCGCGAAGAAACTCGGCATCAATCTGGAAGGTTCGTCGCCCGTGCTGGTCTTCGAGAAGCTGGCCGCTAGCGTAAAGAACTTTGAAGGTTTGTCTTACGCTAAACTGGCCGAAGTGAGCGAGCAGTGGCCGATCGTGGGCCGCGGCGACCTCTACTACGGCGGTACAACCTACGAGAACACGCAAGGACTGGGCGCAGGACTCGTCAGCGCGGCGGAACGCGGTGAAGCGGTCAGCATCCCCGAGGTCCGGGAAGAGGCGGGGTTACGTCCGCAAGAGGATGAGCTGCTGGCCGTCCCTGTCACGAAGCTATACGATCGCGGCACGACCGTCACTCCAGCAGTGCTGCTGACTAATCACATCGGAGACGCTACGATTGCGCTGCATCCCGAAGCGGCTCGGAAACTGGGCCTTGAAGCAGGAAAACAGGTGACGGTCAGTTTCGATGGTGTTAGCGGCCAGGCCCTGTTGAAGATCGATGAGACCATCTCGGCTGGCGTGGCGTTGGTCCCGCGCAGTATGGGGCTGGCGATCCGTGAGCCGGTGGCGATAAAGGTGAAATGATATGGACTGGACATTGTGGCTTGAGTGGGCGATCAAATCGCTCATCCTGATTTTCACTCTGCTGATCGGCTTCGGTTACCTGACGTATTATGAACGCCGTTTCCTGGCGTTGCTGCAATCCCGCCTGGGGCCAAACCGCGCCGGGCCGCAGGGGTTGATGCAGTGGATGGCAGATGCTGTCAAGTTGATCTTCAAGGAAGAGCTGACCCCGGCCAGCGCCTATAAGCTGGTGTTTTTCCTGGCGCCCGTCTTGACTATGGTGCCATCCATAGTGATTGCAGCGGTCATTCCCTGGGGGCCGCCGATCGAGATGTTTGGCCGCACGATCACACAGTCGGTTGCAGACATCAATGTGGGTGTGCTTTTCTTAATGTCCATCGCTTCGATTGCGGTCTACGGTATCGTGCTGGCGGGTTGGTCGTCGAACAATAAATATGCCATGATGGGCGGCCTGCGTTCTTCAGCGCAGATGATCTCTTATGAGTTGACGCTCGGGTTGGCGTTTGTGGTGGCGATCTTACTGGGTAACTCGATGAGCCTGGTAGAGATCGTCGAAGCACAAAAGGATATGTGGTTTGTGGCGGTGCAGCCGCTGGGTGCGATCATCCTTTGGATTGCTACGGTTGCCGAAGTCAACCGCCATCCATTCGACATGCCGGAGGCCGAGCAGGAAATTGTAGCCGGATACCACACCGAATATTCCGGGATGAAGTTCGCGTTGTTCTTCATGGCCGAATACCAGAAGATGATCGTTGTCAGTGCGATCCTGGTGACGCTGTTCTTCGGCGGATATCGAGAATTCTGGTTCCTGAAGGATACTTTCCTGAGCGTGGATGCTGTTTGGAGAATTGGCTCCTGGCAGACCAGCGCCTGGTTCCTTGGCCCGATTTACATGTTCTTCAAAATTGCTTTTTTCCTGGGCGTCATGATCTGGGTGCGCGCCTCCTGGCCGCGCATTCGCTATCACCGCCTGATGGATTTTGGCTGGAAGGTGCTTCTGCCTCTTGCGGTGGTCATGGTCTTCATAACTGCGGTAGGCATTCTGCTGGCGCAGGAAGTCCATCCCCTGTTGATCTGGTTGAGCCCCATTCTTTCGCTGCTAGCGGGCTGGTTTGCTTCTTTAATGGTGGATCGCTCGTTGAGGAGGAAGGCCTATGCTTAAAGAACTGGGACGTGGCTTAGTCACCACGTTCAAAATGCTCCTGGAAGGGCCGGTCACGACCCAGTACCCGGAAGAGAAGCGGCAGGTACGTCCGCGCTTTCGGGGGCGTCACGTGCTCAAACGCTACGAAAACGGGCTGGAGAAGTGTATCGGTTGTTCGCTGTGCGCGGCGGCCTGCCCGGCGGATGCCATCTTTGTGGAAGCATCCGAAAACACGGACGAGGAGCGCTTCTCACCCGGCGACCGGTATGCCTCCACTTATGAGATCAATATGCTGCGCTGCATCTATTGCGGCTTTTGCGAAGACGCCTGTCCCACCGAGGCAATTGTGCTGGGCGATAACTACGAGCTTTCCTTCACCGACCGCCGCGATGCCATTTACACCAAGGACACATTGTTGGAAGCGGTTCCCTCGTCGGAGATGACCACGCCGCAAAAGGTGGAGCCGGGCCTGTACACTCGGTCCGTCCCGCAGATGGAAAACCCAAGAGACTAGAGATTTGGGTGATTAGAGAACCGTGACTGCTCTCTAATCTCTGATCTCTAAAAAAGGTGCTTATGAGTGTTGATCTGATACTTTTCTTCGTCTTAGCTCTGGTCGCGGTTGCGGCGGCGATTGGGATGCTGCTCAGCCAGAATGCGGTGTACTCAGCCTTGTTCCTGGTGATCAATTTTGCCACGGTGGCGGTCTTTTATCTGCTGCTGGGCGCGCCTTTTATTGCTATGGCGCAGATCACCGTCTATGCCGGGGCGATCATGGTTTTGTTCCTCTTCGTGATCATGTTGCTGGGCGCCGAAAAACTGGCTCCGGGTAAAGTACTGCCCTACCAAAGACCGCTGGCGATTGGCCTGGCAGTCTTGCTAGTGGCCGAAGCAGCTTATCTGCTGCTCTCGCGGGTGCAGTCTGTGGCGGCCATCGTCACGCCGACGGTAGAGACAAACACCGTAGAAGAGATACGCAGACTTGGCATGGCCTTATTCAGCGACTACCTGCTGCCTTTCGAGGTTACCTCAGTCGTGCTGCTGGTTGCTATGGTCGGGGCAATTGTCCTGACCATCCGCGAGAAAGGAGAACAGGGATAGCATGGTACCTCAAACCTATTACATCGCTTTGTCCGCAGTCCTGTTCACCCTTGGTGCGCTGGGCGTACTGGTTCGCCGGAATGCGTTGATCATTTTCATGTCGGTCGAGTTGATGCTGAATGCTGCTAACCTGGCTTTTGTGGCGTTTGCCAATACCTACCAGCATTTGAACGGACAGATCATCGTCTTCTTCGTGATCGCGGTTGCCGCGGCGGAAGTGGCGGTTGGCCTGGCGCTGATCGTGGCGATCTTCAAGACCAGGCAAAGCATCGACGTCGATACGATGAGCAGCCTGAAGGGATAAATTATGCTCTTGAGTCAAATACCTACCACAGGCTTTTTCTTCCTGGCTCCCTGGATCGTTTTCTTCCCGGTCATCGGCTTGTTGTTGAACATGCTCATCGGGGGAAGACTGTCTGAAAAGGGTGTTGGCTGGCTGGCGAGTGGAGCTTCGTTTGCGTCATTCGTTGTCTCCGTTCTACTGGCATATTCAGTCTGGACCGGGCAGGGACATGGAGAATCGGTCTATCTGTCTGAGTGGATGCACGTAGGCGCACTGCAGCTGGACTGGACCTTCCGGGTCGACTCGCTCTCGACCACCATGATGCTGGTCGTTTCAGGCGTCGGTACGCTTATCCACATCTATGCCATCGGCTACATGCACGAAGACGTGCGCTTCAAGAACGACCCCGGCCGTTACCGCCGCTTCTTCGTTTTCCTGAACCTGTTCATCGCTGCGATGATGATCCTGGTCAGCGGCGACTCGTACATGATGCTGTTCGTCGGCTGGGAAGGTGTGGGTTTATGCTCCTTCCTGTTGATCGGGTTCTGGTATGACAAGGACACATTAGGGCGGTCTTCGTGGGCCAACTCGGATGCTGCCAAGAAGGCTTTCATCACCAATCGCATCGGTGACTTTGGCTTCCTGATCGCGGGCTTCCTGATGTTCTGGAATTTAGGTTCGTTCCAGTTCGACCAGGTTTTCGAAGCCGCGCCGGCGCTGGCAGCAACCCAGCCCGGCATCATAATCGCCATAACGCTCTTTATGCTGGTGGGCGTGGCCGGTAAATCGGCGCAGATCCCGCTCTATGTCTGGCTGCCGGATGCGATGGCCGGCCCGACCCCGGTCTCGGCGCTGATCCATGCTGCGACCATGGTGACCGCCGGCGTCTACCTGATCACCCGCTCGGCGCCGCTGTATACGCTGGTTCCGGAAGCGCAGTTTGTGGTGGCGATGACCGGTGCAGTGACGGCGCTCTTTGCGGCCACGATTGCTGTGGGTCAATATGACATCAAAAAGGTGCTGGCCTACTCCACTATTTCGCAGCTTGGCTTCATGGTTGCGGCGGTCGGGATGGGCGCTTATGTAGCAGGGATGTTCCATCTGGTGACACATGCCTTCTTCAAGGCGCTGCTCTTCCTTTCGGCCGGCTCGGTCATCCTGGGGCTGGAACGTGGTCATCATCACCTGGCTCACCACGGCCATCACGATGACCATGGTGAAGTTTTCGACCCCAACGACATGCGGAACATGGGAGGCATGCGCAAGACCATGCCGGTCACTTTCTGGTTGTACATGATTGGAACGCTTGCGCTGGCAGGTATCTTCCCGTTCGCGGGTTTCTGGTCGAAGGATGAAATCCTGGCGGATGCCTTTAGAGAAGGATATACAACCGTCTACTGGATGTTGTCCATTGCAGCTTTCTTCACCGCTTTCTACATGGGACGCCAGATCTGGATGGTCTTCTTCGGCCAGGCGCGGCATGAGGCCGCGGCTCACGCGGAAGAAAGCCCAAGGATCATCACCGTCCCGTTGATGGTGCTGGCAGCTTTATCGGTCCTGGGTGGTGCGTTGAACCTGCCCGGCCTGCATACGTTGACCGACTGGCTGGAACACACCATCGAAGTCCATGCAGGTGAATTTCTTATAAGCGTGGCCCTGATTTCCACTGTACTGGCGCTGGCGGGAGTCTTCGTCTCCTGGCTGATCTACGGGCGCAACCCGCTCAAAGCAGGCCAGCCCGACCCGCTCAAACGGCCGCTCGGTTTGCTGTTTACGGGCATGGAGAACAAGTGGTTCGTGGACGAGGGCTACTGGGCTGTCTTTGTTGATCGCTACGTAGACCTGTCCCGCTTCCTGGCGGATGTGATCGATTGGCGCTTCTGGCACGACTGGTTCCATGAGAAGGTCATTGCCGGCACCTATAATTGGGTCAGCAACATCGGCCTTAACCTGTACGCGGACCAGCGCGGCATTGATGCCCTTGCCAACGGCCTGGGCACGCTCACGCAAAATTTATCGGCCAGCATGCGCAAGGTCCAGAACGGATTCGTGCGTAGTTATGCGTTGTCGGTGTTGCTTGGCGTCGTTCTTATCCTGGGATATTTGCTTCTGAAATAAACTCCGTGTTCCCGCTCCGGCAGGGCTTCAGACCATGCCGGGCACGGAACTATAGAGAGGAACAATTATGGAATTTCTTTTACAACCTCTTACTCTGGTGACCTTCTTCCCGCTGTTGGGGGTGCTGGTACTGCTCATCCTGCCGGGCGAGAACAAGAGCCTGATGCGCTGGACGGCGCTGGTCACTTCGCTGGTGACTTTCGGCATCTCGCTATGGGTATTGGGAATGTTCAATCCCTCCAACCCGAACCTGCAACTGGTCGCAAAGTATAGCTGGATCCAGGTAGCCGGATGGAACATCCAGTACCACATGGGCGTGGACGGCCTCAGCATCTTGCTGCTCCTGTTGACCACTTTCCTGACCCCCATCTCGATCCTGTCCACCTGGACGGCTGTGGAAGAGCGCGTCAGAGACTTCATGGTCTTCTTCCTGCTGCTCGAAGTCGGCATGACCGGCGTGTTCCTGGCGCAGGACCTGTTCTTGTTCTACATCTTCTGGGAATTCACGCTCGTCCCGATGTACTTCCTGATCGGTATCTGGGGTGGTCCGCGCCGTATCTATGCTGCCATCAAGTTTTTCCTGTACACCATGGCCGGCTCGATCCTGATGCTGCTCGCGATCTTGTGGCTTGGGATCGAAGGCGGAACGTTCTCCGTACCTGAGTTGATTGCCGCAGGCGGAATCCCGGCGGACATCCAGTTTTGGCTCTTCCTGGCCTTTACCGCCGCCTTTGCGATCAAGGTCCCGATGTGGCCATTGCACTCCTGGCTGCCCGACGCCCATGTGGAGGCGCCCACGGCTGGTTCCGTCATCCTGGCGGGCGTGCTGCTAAAAATGGGCACCTACGGCTTCCTGCGCTTCAATATCCCGCTCTTCCCGCAGGCTGCGCTGCAACTGGCTCCCTGGGTCGCGCTCTTCGCCACCATTGGCATCCTGTACGGTGCGGCGGTCTCCTACGCGCAGGCGGACGTCAAGAAGCTGGTTGCCTATTCTTCGGTGAGCCACCTTGGCTTCGTCATGCTGGGCATGTTCGCGCTCAACTCGCAGGGTATGCAGGGCGCAATTTTGCAAATGGTTAATCATGGACTCAGTACGGGCGCGTTGTTCCTTCTGGTCGGTATGATCTACGAGCAGACCCACACCCGCGAGATCAAGGTCTACGGCGGGCTTTGGAAGATCACCCCCATCTTTGGCTCAGTTATGCTGATCGTCGCGCTCTCCTCGATGGGCCTGCCTGGCCTGAACGGCTTTGTGGGCGAGTTCACCATCCTGCTGGGCGCGTGGGGCGCGGGTATGCCCGGCGGCGCGTTCGAATCCTTCGGCGGCGTCTGGTGGGCTGGCCTGTCTGCGCTTGGCGTCATTATGGCCGCCATCTACATCCTGTTCATGTTCCAGCGGATGTTTCTCGGGCCGGAAGGTTCTATCGTTGGAGAGACAAGGCAGCACGGACATGGCCTGCGCGACCTGAACTGGCGCGAAATTCTCACCATTCTGCCGTTGCTGATCTTCATCTTTTGGATTGGCCTGTATCCCAAGCCTTTCTTTGACCTGATGGGTCCCACTGTTGACAACCTGGTGGCTGCCCTGCAAACCGCCAAACTGGCGATGCCTTAGAAGCGTTCGGCCGTCCAGCGCTCAGCTCAGTAACTGAACGCTGATGGCTGATAGCTGAAAGCTATATGCTATGACACAAGTTGACTTCTACGTTCTGCTGCCTCTTATTATCCTGGTCACCTGGGCCTGTGCGCTCCTGCTGGTAGACCTGTTCATCCCCAAAGAGCGTAAATGGCTGACTGCCCTGCTGGCTGCTCTTGGTCTGGCCCTGACGCTTGGCTTTTCTTTATCCCAGCTCGGGCTTGAGAATACCGGCTTCAAGGAAATGGTCGTGGTTGACGGCTTCTCGGTCTTTGTGAACGCGTTGCTGCTGTTGAGCGGTTTACTGAGTGTGGCTCTGGCTTATGGCTACCTCAAGCGCATGGGCATTGAGCGCGGCGAGTACTATACGCTGATGCTTTTCAGCATCAGCGGCATGATGCTCATGGCCCAGGCTGCCGACCTGATCATCGTTTTCCTGGCGCTTGAGTTGCTGTCCCTGCCGCTGTATGTGCTCTCTGCCTTCGCCCGCCCCAGAGCAGATTCGGAAGAATCGGGCCTCAAATACTTCCTGCTCGGCGCGTTCTCCTCCGGGTTTGTGCTTTACGGCATTGCGCTGGTTTACGGCGCGACCGCCGCAACATCATTGACAGGTATTGTAGCTGCCGCCTCGAACGGACCTTTGACAGGTTCAGGGAATACCCTGCTCCTGACCATCGGCGCAGCCCTCATCCTGGTGGGGCTTGGCTTTAAAGTCGCCGCGGTCCCCTTTCACATGTGGACGCCTGACGTCTACCAGGGTGCTCCGACGGCTGTCACCGCTTTCATGGCGGCGGGCGCCAAGATCGCTGGTTTTGCTGCCCTGCTGCGCGTGTTTGCAACCGCCTTCCCCTCGATCGCTGCGGATATGACGCCCGTACTGCAGGCAATCTCTGCCTTGACCATGATCGTGGGCAACCTGATCGCCATTTCGCAGACCGACATCAAGCGCATGCTGGCCTACTCCAGCATTGCCCACGCCGGTTACATCCTGATGGCCTTCGTGCCCTATGGCAATCCGGAAGTGGCCCCGGTTTCCGTTGCGGCGGGTCTCTTCTATCTGGTCGCCTACGCGTTGACCAGCTTCGGCGCCTGGAGTGTTGTCATCGCGGTTGAACAGAAGGAAGGCAAAGGACTTGCCATCAGCGACTATGCCGGCCTGGGACGCAAATACCCGGCCCTGGCTGCGGCCATGACCATTTTTATGCTCTCACTGACCGGTTTCCCGCCCACCCTGGGGCTGGTAGGGAAGTTCTATCTGTTCCGTGCGGTTATCGCCGGCGGTTTTATCCCCCTCGCCATCATCGGCATGGTGACCTCGCTCGTCTCTGCCTATTACTACTTGCGCGTGGTCGTAACCATGTACATGCAGGATGGCGAACCCGAAACCGAGCGCGAGTTTTGGCTGGGCCTAACAACCGCAGGGACGGCGCTGGTCATTGTTATCGTCAGCCTGGTGCCGCAAGGCTTGTTTACCTGGGCGAGTGAAGCGGTGCTCAGACTTTTCTAAACGATATCGTAATCCTATAAAGTCTGACGGGCGTCTTCGGGAGCCAGTCAGACTTTTCTTATTTAAAACGCCTATGCTATACTGAGTAAGACGTTTTAGTGATGGAGGTCGTCCGTCTGGTTTGTAAAGGAGGCTTGTATGAAGAAAAATAAAGGTATGGTTTTCATGCTGAGTAGCTTGATTGCTGCTGCGTTAGCATGTAACTTCCC
>JAABUE010000045.1 GCA_011389535.1 Anaerolineales bacterium | reverse complement strand
AGCTGATTGACTAACAAATCTTAACTTCAGTAGTCAATTTACCGCGGAGACCGCTGGGCCCGCAGAGTTTTTTCACCGTTTTTCTCAGCGATCTCTGCGTGCTTTCCCGAAGGATATCGGGACGATGTGCGGTGAAAGATTAAATGTGTCAATCAACCAGGTGAACGAGACCTCTTCCTAATTATTATGTAAGATACCATCCTCTGAGATCATCTTTCTTTTTGTGAGCGGACAGGTACGTGCTTCGCACGGGACGATCTGCCCGTGGAGGCTGCCTTCAGTCTGGTCCCGTCAATGAACGTTCCGTGGATTTGCATCTATACGGTCGACGGGAACAAAATTCAACGTTTGAACGTTGACACGGATCCCCGCAACAGGTATAATACCGTCCGCCTCTGCCCTGGCAGCGAGATCCGCCGGGGCCGTCGTTTGTAACCCCGGCTTCCCCGCACGTCGGCGAAGGGTGAAGGAACCCCGCGGACAGTGTGGCGAAGTGAATTGCCAGGAGAAAAAATGAGATACGCAATTGTTGAGAGCGGCGGCAAACAATACAAAGCCGTCGAAGGCGAGACTCTCGAGGTCGATCGCCTGCCGGTCAATGCCGGTGACAAAGTTGGTCTGGAACGTGTGTTGATGCTGGTTGACGGTGAAGAAGTCACTGTCGGGATGCCGACCATTGGCGACCTGCTCGTCAACACCACGGTGTTGGATCACTTCAAGGGCCCCAAAATCATCGTTTTCAAATACAGCCCCAAAAAGCGCATCCGCGTCAAAAACGGACATCGCCAGCAATACACCCGTCTGATGGTGGACGGTATTGGAAAACCCGATGAGACTCGTAAGGCGGCTAAGGCTGAAAAAGCAGAAACGCCTGCGAAAGAGAAAGCTGAAGCAAAGGCTGAAAAGAAAGAAGCAACCGCCGCATCGTCCCCGAAGGCAAAGAAACCGGCGGCAAAAGAAAAGAAGGCAGAAAAGGCCCCTGCGAAAGCTTCCCCAAAAGGGAAAAAAACCACAACGAAGAAGACCACTACTGAAAAAGCTTCTTCGACCAAGACAAAAAAGAAGTAGTGTGAGGTAGAAATGGCACACAAAAAAGGTGGCGGCTCAAGCCGCAACGGACGAGATAGCAATTCCCAGCGCCTGGGCGTAAAACGCTACGCAGGCCAGTTTGTGCTTTCTGGTAATATCCTGATCCGCCAGCATGGCACCAGCATCAAGCCCGGCCTTAACGTAGGCAGAGGCAGAGATGACACCCTGTTTGCTACGACCGATGGGGTTGTAATGTTTGATGTAATCCACGGCCGCAAGCGTGTGAACGTCGTTCCTTCTGATGAATAAATAGGATATCGGTATGAAAACAGACATTCATCCAAAATATTTTGTGGATGCTACGGTAACCTGCGCCTGCGGGAACACCTGGAAGACCGGCTCAACCCGGAAAGAAATCCGTGTTGAAATTTGCTCCAACTGTCACCCGTTCTTCTCAGGCGAGCAGGCCCGCATCGTAGACATCGAAGGTCAGGTAGACCGCTTCTACAAGAAACTTCAGGCCCGTCAGGAATACGTGTCCGACAAGAAAGCTCGTGAAACCGAGAAAGTTTCCCCCGAGCGCCCGGTTGCCGATCTGGATCTGGGCAAACGCCCAACCGATGCCCTCGCCAAGGCAGGCATCAAAAAAGTGGGCCAGCTCATGAACAAGCTCGCTGAGGGTGAAGAGGCTCTGCTGGCAATTGCCGGCTTTGGCCAAAAGTCCCTGATCGATACCAAGAAAAAATTGCGCGCGCTGGGATACGAATTCTCAGAAGCGGAAAAAGCATCCTAAGGATTGCGCCTTTAGCAAACTCAGGTAAACTTAACAGGCAGATGCGGTGCATCTGCCTGTTTTGCTAAATAGAAGTGGCCTCTGTACGAATATCCGTGGTAGATATCCCCTTTCAACCCGCCAAATTGCAGCGGGATGGATGGCGGCATAGCCTGGAGAACCCATTAATGAAAGGAAGCTATGAAGCATCACACCGGTTCCATCGAAGTTATCTGCGGTTCCATGTTCAGCGGCAAGACGGACGAGCTCATCCGCCGTCTTGTACGCGCCACGATTGCAAAACAAAAAGTGCAGGTCTTCAAGCCCGCCATCGACGTGCGCTACGCGGCAGAAAAAGTGACCTCGCACGCCGGCGCACACTATGGCGCCATCCCCGTCCAAAAAGCAGCGAACATCCGCGAACGGATGGATGAAGATACCACCGTGGTTGCCATAGATGAGGCCCAATTCTTCGACCCGGAAGTTGTGGATGTGGCGCAGAAACTGGCAGAACGCGGCGTGCGCGTCATTGTGGCCGGATTGGATATGGACTTCCGCGGCGAGCCATTTGGTCCCATGCCGACCTTGATGTCGAAAGCTGAGAAAGTGGACAAGCTGCATGCCATTTGCATGACCTGTGGCAATGATGCTTCGCGCACACAGCGCCTGGTTAACGGCAAACCAGCGCGGTATGATGACCCGGTCGTGATCGTCGGCGCTTCTGAAATGTACGAAGCCCGCTGCCGTAAACATCACGAAGTACCCCGCTAGGGTCACGAAGTCCCGCGTTAGCGGGGCGAAGTCCCGTAAAGCTTACCTGGATACGCAAGCTGTACAACTGCACTGCAACCTGAACTGATCCCACCAACAATCGGGAACCAAGCTTATTTTAGGAGCAAGCATGCAAGATTATCGTGAATTTTTGGCTGAAACCCTGATCGACGAGCACACTCTGCAACGCCGCATTGCCGAAATCGGGGAAGAAATCAGCCGCGACTACGCCGGTACAGATAACCTGCTCCTGATCTGCATATTACGCGGCGGTATGGTTTTTTTGGTGGACCTGATGCGCCGCATTACTGTGCCGCACCAGGTCGATTTTATGGCCATATCCTCCTACGGGGCCGGAACACGCGAATCGGAGGGCAACGTCCGGGTGACGCTCGACCTGCAAACCAATATCCGTGATAAGGATGTGCTATTGGTTGAAGACATTATCGATAGCGGACACACCATCTCGCATGTGCTGGAATTGTTATCTACCCGCCAGCCGCATAGTCTGAAAGTCTGCTCCCTGCTCGATAAAGCCGAGCGACGCGAAGTCGTTGTCCCCATCCATTATCGCGGTTTCGAAATCCCCAACAAATTTGTCTTCGGTTACGGGCTCGACCTGGACGAATACTACCGCAACCTGCCCTTCATCGGCGTCGTGGATCTGGAAAAACTCGAGACCAAATGATCGGGCAAGAAACAGGATGGGTGGGATGACGGACGAAAATGGGCAACCGGACCCTCAATCCGCCTCGCCCTACGCCGGACGCTGGGTCGCGCGCCTGCGCGGAAAAATCATTGCCCAGGGCAACACCCCCGAAGAAGCCCGCCGCGCCGCCCAGACCCATCGCCACAAAGAATCCCCAGAAATCGTATTTATGCCTGCTCCTTTTTCTTTCTCCCCTTTAATGGCTTCTGTGCAGGAAGCGCTGCCTCCCGGCCAGGAAATCTACCTGGTCGGGGGCGCTGTCCGGGACGCCCTCCTCGGGCGGGAATCGCACGATCTGGATTTCGCCGTACCTGCTGGTGGGATTAAACTGGCGCGGCGCATCGCCGATAAGCTGAAAGGCGCCTTTTATGCCCTTGATCAGGAACGCGATACCGGACGCATCGTCCTTGTGCGTGAAGATGGTACGCGCACCATCCTGGATTTCGCCACCTACCGCGGAACTGACATCGAAGCCGACCTGCGCGACCGCGATTTCACAATTAATGCGATAGCGTTCGATCTAAACTCCGAAACAATCTTCGACCCTCTTGGCGGCGGAAAAGACCTGCGCGCCAAGATCATTCGCGCCTGCACGCCACAGTCTTTGAGCGATGATCCGGTTCGGGTGCTGCGCGCAGTCCGTTTGGCGGCCGGGCTGGGATTCCAGATCGACGTAGAAACCCGTCAGGAGATGAAGCAGGCTACAGAGGGGCTGCGAAGCGTCTCTCCGGAACGTCTACGGGATGAGTTGTTCCGCATCCTGGACGGTCCGCAGCCGGGCACAGCGGTCCGCGCTTTGGGGATGTTAGGCGTGCTGCCGCACATCCTGCCCGAACTGCCCGCGCTCAAGGGCGTCGAGCAGCCGACGCCGCACGTTCATGACGTCTGGACCCACACAGTAGCCGTGTTGAACCAGCTCGAAGACATCCTGGCCACGCTGGCTCCCGGCTACGACCCCGAGTCCACCGGCGACTTGTTCACCGGTCTGCTAGTTATGCGGTTGGGACGTTACCGCGAGCAGTTCGCCGCCCACTTTGCCAGCTCGCTCAACACCGACCGCTCCGTGCGCGCCCTGCTGTTCTTCGCTGCGTTGTATCACGATGTGGCCAAACCTGCCTGCAAAACCACCGGCGACGATGGCCGTATCCGTTTCTGGGAACACGACGAAAAGGGCGCCGAGATGGCCGCCGCGCGCGCGAATGCGCTGCATCTGAGCAACGACGAAATCCATCGTTTGCGTCTCGTTATCCGCAACCACATGCGTATCCATTTCCACAGTACACGCCTGGAGAATGAGCATAAAACGCCCTCGCGCAAAGCCATTTACCGTTTCTTCCGCGATGCCGGGGAGGCCGGCGTGGACCTGGCCCTGCTCGCGCTGGCGGATACGCGCGCTACATATGCGCACACGCTCACCCAGGACACTTGGACTGCGGAGCTGGATATTTGCCGTATCTTGCTCGAAAACTACTGGGAAAATCCCATGGAATCGGTCTCCCCTCCCCGCCTGCTGGATGGAAACGAGCTGATGAACGAGTTTAAACTCAAACCAGGCCCGCGGGTCGGTGAAATTTTGGAAGCCATCCGCGAAGCACAGGCCACCGGGAAGGTCAGCACGCGCGACGAGGCGCTTGACTTTGTTCGTGAGTGGATCGCTCTGTCGGACACCAATGTCACTTGACGTTGGTGTTATATTTGGAAATTGTTTATATGGTCGGAGTCCAAAGTCTCCCGACTTTGGACTCCGAAATTGTGTCTGATATTCCTATGAATCTTGTTTATTTTGATCTTGAATCACAAAACCTGTTCCAGGATGTCGGCGGGCGAACGGGGATCGAAAAGCTGCGCATGTCTTGCGGCGTTACCTTCTCCACCGAACGGAATGACTTTGCCGTCTATTGGGAAAAGGATGCATTCGCTTTGATCGATGAACTCAAGGCTGCTGACCGCGTGATCGGTTTCAACCTGATCGGATTCGACTACCAGGTGCTGCGTCCCTACGCCCCAAACTTTAACTTCGCGTCTCTCCGGACCCTCGACCTGCTCCTGGACATCCAGCGGACTCTGGGCTTCAGGCTGAGCCTCGATGCGATTGCCGAAGCTAGTCTCGGCGCGGCCAAGTCGGCGGATGGGCTCAAAGCCGTGGAGTGGTTCCGCGCTGGCGAATTGGATAAAATAGCCGAATACTGTAAAATAGATGTAGACATTACACGTCGTGTTTTTGAGTTTGGGCGAACTCATGGTTATATACATTATCGTTCCAAACTTGGTAGTAAATTAAAAGTTGCAGTGAATTGGAGGTAATAAAATGGATAAAGTGAATGTAAATGGAGTACAAATTGCATACGAACGCCGGGGCAGCGGTTTACCGCTTGTCCTGCTGCATGGCTACCCGCTCGATCACACAATATGGAATGAAGTCGCCCCGCTGCTGGAAGAGAACTTTGAACTGATCCTACCAGACCTGCGCGGTTTTGGTCAAAGCGAATTCGTTGAAGCGCAGTACACAATCGCAGACATGGCCGCCGATGTGGCAGCATTGCTCGATGAGCTTGGCATTGAGAATACATACATCGCAGGCCATTCGATGGGCGGGTACATTTCGCTGGCTTTCGTGCGCAATTACCCTCAGCGTGTGCTGGGATTGGGCCTGATCGCCTCGCAGGCATTGGGCGATTCCCCGGAACGCAGAGATGGGCGTTACGCCACGGCCGACGAAATCATGCAGACGGGAATCGAACCGGTAGTAGAAAGCATGACCCCTAAGCTGACACCCGATGAGCAGGTACAGGCAATTGTCCGCGATTTGGTCGCGCAACAGCGTCCCATTGGCCTTGCCAACGCGCTCAGAGCTATGGGTGAGCGTTTAGACTCGATGCTGGTTCTTCCCAATTTCACTTTCCCGGTCGTGCTCGTTCACGGCACCGCAGATGAGTTGATCCCGGTCGATCGGGCCAGGGAGATAAAAGCAACAATTAAACCTGCTTATCTGACAGAACTTTCGGGGGTCGGGCACATGCCCATGTTGGAAGATCCGCAGAAAACAGCTGACACGCTGAAAAAACTACTGATGTAGGGTATAAGTTCGCGAAGGAAGCCGAGATAAGAAAGGCTTGCTGCGCCCGGCCCTTTTATCTCGGCTTCCCTCATTCAATTGCGTAACACCTGTACAAGATACAAAAGAGCGGCCAGGTGGCCGCTCTTTTTGCGTTATGGATAAATGTCGTTCAAGACCGGGATATAAAAACACCGGCAGCCGTTCGAGTGCGAGCAGCCCTTATGTGGAAGGGGTGGCACTTTATCAACCGGGTACGTATCCAACTGTTCGTAACAATAGGAACAGGCATTGTACGAGGATACAACCGTAACGGCATTGACACGGGAATTCGCTTGAAAGCGCTTTAGCGCCTGAGCTGTGGTGGAATTTTCAGCAAGGACAGCCTTACAATTTACACAATGATCGGCCTGGTCCGGTGATGAAGCATTGCAAAGCGAACAGGTTTGCACAACGTGCCTCCTGAAAAAATATATTTGCGCTATTTTACCTTAGTCAGGAAGTTTGAGGCTGGGATCTTGAGCCCCGAATTGTCGTTCCGTTAGACGCTTCCAGTGTACCTGTCCGGCGGATCAGCCTGTTCAGGTGTGCTACCAGAATACTGCTGGAGACTGGCTTGATCAGATAATCGTCTGCGCCAGCATCCAGGGCGCTGGCAATCATGGCAGGATCATCAAGAGCTGAAAGAATTACAATCGGCACATTGCTAAATTCACGCACGGTTTTACAAACTTGCCACCCATCCAAACCAGGCATCATGAGATCAAGAACTACTACGTGCGGATTATATTTTTTTATGGCATCAACGCCTTCTTCACCGCTATTTACAGTTTTCACTTCGTATCCATGTGTGCGAAGAAGCATAGCCAATAACTCGGTAATGGCAGTATCGTCATCAATCGTAAGGACTGTTTTTGGCATGATAATAATTTTTCCTTGTTGCCTTATTATGACCTATTTTTTGTTATCCGCACTTTGCAACCTGTTAACAATCAAATGAGACTCGAACAACTTTTATTTGACGATTCATGTTCGTTCTCGATGGTGGCTCTCTAGGATTTGCCGTGAAGGGTGCCGGATTTGGGGTGTGAGCGTGCGTACGCACGCTCACACCCCAAATCCGGGTATCTATCACGGAATTTCCCAAAGAACCTCGATGATTATCAATTGCGCAATAAGCCTTTGTGGTAAACTTTGCAGGATTTGTTGCTATCATAACCTTTTTATTCAGGAGTTTCAGTATGTCAAAAAATTGGGTTTACCTTTTCGAAGAAGTCGCCGAGGCTGAGGAATACGCCGGCGATTGGGAAGGCGTTCGCGCCCTGTTAGGCGGAAAAGGCGCAGGCCTGGCGGATATGACCCGCGCTGGCGTGCCGGTCCCGCCTGGTTTTACGGTCACGACCGAGGCCTGTAACGAGTATCGCAAAACCGGCGAGTTCCCTCCGGGCCTGTTGGAGCAGGAATTAGAAGCAATGAAGGCCGTGGAAGAGAAAACTGGCAAGAAATTTGGCGAAGCCAGCAATCCGTTGCTCGTATCCTGCCGTTCGGGGGCCAAGTTCTCCATGCCGGGCATGATGAACACGGTGCTCAACATTGGTTTGAACGATGTCACAGCCGATGGAATGGTAAAGCTGACCGATAATCCGCGCTTCGTCTATGACTCCTACCGCCGCCTGGTTGAAATGTTCGGCACAGTGGTAATGGACATTGACGACGAGGCTTTCGAGCACCCGATGGATGAGTACAAGGCCAAAAAAGGGTACAAACTCGATACCGAGATGAACGCCGAGGATTGGAAGGCGCTTGCTGCCACCTTTAAAGAGGTCTTCAAGAAGGAAACAGGCCAGGAATTCCCCCAGGATGTCTACAAACAACTTAAACTGGCGACCGAAGCGGTCTTCAAATCCTGGAATGGAAAACGCGCCGTCGATTATCGCCGTGCAACGAATATTTCTGATGATCTTGGCACGGCAGTAAATATCCAGACCATGGTATTTGGTAACATGGGCGATGACTCCGGTACTGGCGTGGCGTTCACCCGCGAGCCGTCTACGGGCGAGAAGAAAATGATGGGCGACTACCTGCTCAACGCGCAGGGCGAAGACGTGGTAGCCGGTATCCGCAATGCGGACCCAATCGCGAACCTGAAAGGCCAGATGCCGGAAGTCTATGACCAGTTCATGGATATCACCGACAAACTCGAAGAGCACTACAAAGAAATGCAGGATGTCGAGTTCACGATAGAGCGCGGCAAACTCTGGATGCTCCAGACCCGCAGCGGAAAACGGACAGCCAAGGCCGCCGTGATGATTGCGGTCGATATGGCCAATGAAGGCCTGATCAGCAAAGACGAGGCTGTGCTGCGCGTCGCTCCCGAACAGGTGGATGCGTTGCTGCACCCCCAGTTTGATTTGCAAGGCAAGGAAGATGCCCAAAAGTCCGACGGATTCTTTGCCAAGGGCGTCAATGCTTCGCCAGGCGCGGCTGTGGGCCAGGCCTATTTCGATGCGGATAAGGCTGAGAAAATGGCCAAGGAGAACATGCAAGATGTGATCATGGTGCGGCCGTTCACCAAACCGGATGACGTCCATGGCATGATCGCAGCTCAAGGCGTGCTCACCAGCGAGGGCGGCGCGACTTCTCACGCAGCGGTAGTTGCCCGCCAGTTCGGGATCCCGTGCGTGGTTGGCGCGTCCGCCATCAAGATCGACCTCGAAAAGCGCCAGATGGCTGTGGACGGCAAGATTATCAAGGAAGGTGACTGGATTTCGGTGGATGGCACGACCGGTGAGGTATTCATCGGCAAGATTCCCACCAGTGCGCCATCGCTTGAAGAACAGACTGAACTGTTGACCCTGCTGACCTGGGCCGATGAAATTTGCGCCCGCGACGGCCTGCGCCAGGGACCGGAAGGCTACCCCACCCGCGGCCTGCAGGTGTGGACCAACGCGGACTATCCTAAGGATGCGCAGCGCGCCCGCTCGTACGGCGCGGTCGGGATCGGTCTGTGCCGGACCGAGCACATGTTCTTCGAACCCGAGCGTTTGCCTATCGTCCAGAAAATGATCCTGGCCGAGAGCAGCGAAGAGCGGACCAAGCAGCTCAACCTGCTGCTGCCCAGCCAGCGCTCAGACTTCGACGGTTTGTTCGAGGCCATGGATGGTTATCCGGTCATCATCCGCTTGATCGACCCGCCGCTGCACGAGTTTATGCCAGACGAAGAAGCCCTGCTCGAAGAAGTCATTACCATGCGAGTCAAGGGCGAGACCGCCGGGCTGGAAGAAAAAGAACACCTGCTGGAAACCATCAAAGGTTTGCACGAGTCCAACCCAATGATGGGCCTGCGCGGCGTGCGCCTGAGCATTTCTATGCCCGAGATCGTCGAGATGCAGGTCCGCGCCATCTTCGAAGCCGCCGCAGACTGCACCAAGCGCGGCATCTCGGTTCACCCTGAGGTGATGATCCCGTTGACCGGCACGGCCAAAGAACTGGAATGGATCCAACCGCGCCTGGAGCGCATCGCTTCGACCGTGATGAAAGAGAAGGGCGTCGAGTTCGAGTATAAGTTCGGCACGATGATCGAAATCCCGCGCGCCGCAGTGACGGCCGGTGAGGTCGCCAAGCTGGCCGAGTTCTTCTCCTTCGGTACCAACGACCTGACCCAGATGACCTTCGGCTACTCGCGCGACGATGCCGAGCGTAACTTCCTGGTCACCTATGTGGAACAAGGCATCCTGCCGGTGAACCCGTTCCAGACGCTCGACCGCGACGGCGTGGGCAGGCTGATGGACATGGCGATTTCCGAAGGCCGCAAGACCCGCCCGGGTCTGGAAGTGGGCATCTGCGGTGAGCATGGCGGCGATCCAGAGTCCATTGAGTGGTGCCACATCATTGGCAACAACTACGTTTCGTGCTCGCCGTTCCGGGTGCCGATTGCCCGGTTAGCTGCCGCGCATGTGGCATTGAAGCATAGCGGACAGAGCATCGCAGAAGATAAGTAAAACCAATTTTTGTGGGGCGGGATGTCATCCCGCCAGATAAATTAACTGCAGGATACCATCCCGCACCACATAATTTATTTTGATAAATTCGAACCACAGAGTCACGGAGACACAGAGAATTAAAACTCCGTGACTCTGTGTCTCTGTGGTGAAGCATCAAGGTCAACACCTATGGCGCAGACTATCAGACAAGCCTTCCTGCCTGGATTAAGCAGAGGGCTTTTTTATTTTACCGGAAACACCCCCGCATCGTGCCAGTCCGTACCCGAAAGATCCACCTCACAACCCGCAAGCTTGAGACGTTGCGCCAGCTCCTGCCTGGACTTAGACGTGTTTTTCAGCCGGATAAGGTGCCTGCCGGCAATATCGCTAAACGGCCTGAGGTTTCCGACCTGGACGAGGATGGTCCGGTAAGGATATCTTCCCAGCGCCAGGCCGGCTTCGAAAATAACGTTCGGCCTGGACTGTGGAGTTGTTTCCCTTTCATAAACCGGATCGTTGCCTGACAGAAATTCATCCTTGAGCCTGGCCTGGTCATCGCCTGTAAAGAGGACGATGATGGCCTGCGCGTGCAGCATGGCGGCATCCAGGATTTCCCCTACAAAAGGGGATGGTTTTCCGGTAAGCGCGACCGCTTCACTCCATTCGATCGGTTTCAGGTCAATCGCGCGCAGGAAATCGAAGAGAGCCCGGCGCATCTCTTCGTCCCGGCCGTGGATCACGAAAACCCTGGATCTGTTTGGTTTTGGCTGACTGTTCATCGTACGCTAACGCTTTCTTCTCGGATAGTTACCTTGATACGAGCATTCTTTCATTTGCATCTGTCATTGCGAGGACGGTTCTCCCGAAGCAATCTTCCAGATAATGGGATTTTCCCTGTCCCAAGGAGATTACTTCGCCATCCTCCGACTTCGCTACGCTTCGCTCACCTGTGCCTGCGGCACTGGCGCGGGCAGGAAGGCTCGCAATGACATCGTTTAATTGGATTTGACAAGGAAACAGCTTCTCGCTTTCCTGTACCGGTCCCAGGATCGTTTCTACCGCTTCCAGCAACAGTTTCCGGTAATGAGCCAGATCGATCTCCGCGGGATCTGGCGTTGTGGGCAAGTCCCAGGCGCGGACATTTGGCTTGCCGCGCAGATGTAACAGGCGCACCGACTGACCGGGCCGTAAATTCCTGCCGATCTCCTTCAATTGCGCGACGGTGCGGGCAGCAGGGGAAGGCGTGTGATACTGGTCCAGTTCGCGGCTCAAGCGCTGTCGGACGATGAGTTCCTCTAATGGGATTTGTCCACGCCGTAAAGCATCCAGTCTTTCGGCTATGAGCGCCCGGATTTCGGGGAGACAAAATGGTAAATCCCGCCCGTCCTCCGCCCGGGACAGGATGTTCAGTATTTGCCTTTGCACTTTGGCAACAAATAGCGGCGTATCCTGGCGGCGCAGCTCGATGCCGCGTTCTTTGGTGGAGCCATCCTGAAAAATGCCAAAATAGCGGTTGGCGACCGAGATGCGCGCATCCTGCTTGGAGGGCAGGAAGGCGATCCAGCGAAAAATGCCGTCCAGCGCGAGGGGGAGGCCCGTGCGCTCGTGAATCGAAAGCAGCAAAGCGTCGAAGTCTTTCACGGTTTTGCAGCCTTCCTTGTTCACCCAGATACCGTCCACGTACATATGCAGGACACTAAAACCCATGTCCTCTGCGGCTTCTTTAGCCCGCAAAAGGATTTCCCGCCCCATGGCGGTGACCGCTTCGTGCGCTTCGATGCGCCCAAAGCGGGCGTTCTTGTATCCAAGATACCCAAAACAGGTGACCAGCAGCCACTTATGCGCGGAGGTGTAGGCCCTGAAACGTTTGTAATTAGGGTCGTCCTTTGGCAGCGTCATCAGCGCCTGCTTGAGCGCCGTGCGCTTGTCCAGCAGGGGCGCCAGCGTTTTCGGGACCAGGCCGGGTTCATCACTGGGCTTTCCTACCAGCTCGGGGGAGATGTTGAAATGGCGCATGATGCTGGGATACATGGAGATGAAGTCGATCTCCGCCACATCGCGGTGCAGGCCGACCGGCGGCTGGGCGACCAGGCCACCCAGGTCGGTTCGGGACTGTCCGGCAGCGGAGCGCAGCGCTTCCGGTTCCTGCTTGTGCCAGGGGACGAGGATCCCCTCCCGCAAGGCGGTGACGATTTGCATGGCGGAAATCCCTGTCCCGGGCGAGACGCGCGCCACGGTCTGCACGGGCAGGGAGGTCACGCGCGCCAGCTCCCAGATGCCGTCCAGGCCGTAATCGCGGTACATGACCGCATTATGGATGTCGATATGATAGCGCCCGAAGAGCTTGACCTGCCCCCCACGGTAGATAACCTGCCCGTAGGCAAAATAGGAACGCTCGGCGCGCCGGATCACACCCGCGTCCAGCTCGCGATTGAGGGGCAAGCGCATTTTGCACTGCCCGGCCCATTCCAGCAACTTCGGCAGCAGCCAGGTGTCGCCCCAGGCAGTAAGGAGCAGGTCAGGGTCGTAGCGTAGGATGCGCTCACCCAGGGTCCGCAGCAGGGTTTGGCGGGGATGCAAAGGGACAGAAAAACGCCCGAGCGCGGTACGCAGGACCAGGCGTGTGGGCGAAGCGTGAAAAGGATCCGTATCGGGTTCGATCATCAACACGCGCAGCGGCGGGGGGCGGGAGAGCAGTTTCCAGGGCGAGTCCAGCGTTTCCAGATGGAGGATGTTCCCCTGACCGTCGGTTCGGACATGACAGCGCGCAAGCGGGAAGGTGCCATAAACCGCGGCGTGATGCAGATTGATGGGAACGTCGGCGTTGTAAAAGTTCAAATCCGGGAACTGGCGCGCGACCTGGCGAAACAGGCCGGGCTGCCGGTGCGGATGGCGTACGCGCGCCGCCAGGACCGCCGTCGGACCGCTGAACAGGTCACGCTGTTCTTCACGGGCAAGCTCCACCTCCACAGGCTGGTCGCGCAGCGCCTTCCAAAGCGCACGCAGTTGTTGGCTTGGACCGGCGGCGTAAAACGTGGCCGGGAAATCCTGCCGGAAGCGCCGGCGGCGGGTATCGTCGCACAGCAGCCAGAGCACGAGGCCGTCACGCGGATGGGTGTACAGGTCCAGCAGCCAGCCGGTATAGTCAGGCATTACGGCCTTCTCCCGCCTCAGCCAGGGCGCATAGAGCGACACCCAGCTCCACCCGTTTGAGCCGCCTGTGCTGCTCGACCAACATGGCCAGCAGAAACATGACGAACGGCAGGGGATGCCCGGCGTAGGCCACCGCGGGGATATGCTTGTGGGCAAAGGCCAGCAGTTCATCGATCACCCAGTGCTCGTGCCTGGGCAGCAAGCGGCGGAAACGGATCAGGTATTTTTTATCTTCCTGGAAAACCTGCGTGATGGAAGGGAGGTTGCGACCCATCCTAAAAGAGCCTGACAGTTTTCTCGGAGGGCACAGGCACCGGTCGCTCATAGACCTGCGCAGCTTCCCCCGCAAGAAGATCGAATAAAGGTTGCGATCCCGGCGGCATACCGGCCGGCAATCCCACACTGACCAGCCCGCCGCGCGCCCGGCTCAAGCGTGCCAGGTCCGGGAGACAGTTTTTCAACAGGCGCATGCGCTCCTCCGCGGGCACGTTCTCATCCTGGAAGGTAGACAGCAGGTCCAGGGCAACCACGCAGGCTTCTTCGGCAGGGGTGCGCTCGAGCAGGGCGACCATCTGGTAGCAGGTGAAGGCGCGCGCGAAACGGATGCGGTTCAGGATACGGGTCTGACCATGGGCGGCCATTACGACCCGGTAGGTGTTGAAGAGCATGCCGCCGTCCAGTACGAGGACGGATCCTCCCAGCGCCAGTTGCGCAATGCAGGCCAGCAACAGTTCTTTTTGCTCATGACGAGGGAGTACGGCCAGGACCCACTGAGCGGGTTTGGGAAGGAGAATTGTGTCCATATCCCCAGCCTAGCACATCCAACAGGCTAATTCAATTCCCTGAAGGTTAATCCTTGGGGAAGCAGAATGGGTATCCCCCTGGGGTAACCAGATATCGGGTGGGGAATTTCTGACTCCTCACATTTAGTGGGTAAAACGCTGTCTCACCACGGAGCGCACAGAGAGCACGGAGATTTTAAAGGTGTATCTCTGTGGTAAGAATCGGGCAACCTTATCAAACAACAAGCTTAAACTTATCGTTGGGCGCCAATATCCCACCGGCTGAAGTCCCAGCTTTCCAGCAACAGGCGCAAATCTGACTTGGTGCGCACTTGAAACCGATGGAGGCTGAACTTATAGGAAACGGTGCGCAGGCGAGCCTTGATGGTCTCCGGGGAAACATTCAACAAATAAGCAATCTGCCGGTTTGTATACCCCAGGCAGGTGAGCGCGGTGGTCTGTTTTTCTTTCGCCGTAAGGGATTCCCAGCACTCCCATAAGCGGTCTTCGAGGCCCTGCTGGTTCAAGCCGGACTTCATCAGCTCAGCAACAATTTCTTCTTCCGAGCGGCCCTGCCGGGCGGCCATATCCGAGACGATATCGATGAGGGTCTCATCCAGGTTGTAACGGCGGGCGCTGTCTGCCCCCTTTTTTTTCTTCCCGGAAAAGAAACGTTTAAAGAAAGACATAGTTTGTTCATTATATTAGAACAAATGTTCTTTCGTCAAGCCAGGTATTCTATTTGTGCTGTTTATTGGAGGAATGAAATGGGAGGCGGATTCATCGGGTGTCTCCCTTTGAAAATAAATTTTTTCAGAATTCAGTAAATCACGAATTTGCCGTAGTAACGACTTTAGTCGTTTCAATGCCGGTCAAAACGCAGGTTTTCCGGTTGCAAAAGAGCGACTTAAGTCGCCACTACGATTGAATCTGTGATTTACTGAAATTTGTAAAGTCGACCCATCCGCGGCTTGCACCGTACATCTGTTGCGAGGCTCCTTACCGCAGCAGTTGGATTTTCACCCCAAGATCTAAGGCTCTCCAAGCACGGTCGGCAGTAACCGCGGTCCCCCCGGTTGCTCTTGCCAGAGCCAGGCAAGCCCGGTCGCCAAGTGATAAACCCAGGGAATGCGTCTTTGCTACTAACAGGCCGGTACGGAAAGCCTGTTCTTCATCGAAGGGTTCGATGTTCAATGCAAGCAAGGTTAGAACCTCGCGGATTTGATCCTCTGGCATCCCAAGCAGGGACAAGCGTGTGACCACTTCTGCCAGATTGACCGTCGAAATCAATGCATCTGGCAAAAGTTCTCTGACCCGGTCAGCTCCCGTCTCATCATTCAAAAGTGCCAGCAGAGCGGAAGCACCTAAGACAACTTTACTCACGCTTTGCCTCTGCGCGTCTGGCCTGGATCAACTCGTCCACAAGAGAAACATCTTTAGGAGCATATTTGCGAACCGCCTCCTGCGCCAAGCTGACCGCCTGATGTAAGGGGATCAGCCGGAGAGAGCCGTTCTCAAGTCGCATGACAACTTCGTCGCCGGCTTTGATTTGTAATGCTTTGCACAGCCTGGCTGGCAGGACAAGCCTGCCGCCTTTCTTGATTTGCGTTCTAAACTCCATGATTTGCCGCTTTCTAAAAACTTGATAATCATTTTTGTACATCTCTATTTTACTCAGATTGACCAATAAATCAGTAATTCTCAATATTTCGTTGCGAGGAGCGTTCTATTCGATGAAGTAACCTCTTATCATGAGGAGACTGCTTCGTTCCTCGCAGTGACACGCTCAAATTAAGCTTTAAAGTAAAAATCCCGGCTTTTTAGCAAAGCCGGGATTTTTTATTTGTATCAACTTACCACACCCGGATCACCTGCCCCACATAGATCAGGTTTGCATTGGTGATCTTCGGGTTGAGCTTCAGCAGGGCCTCCACCGAAGTCCCGTAGCGGGCGGCGATGATCCGGAGCGTATCGCCCTTCTGGACCACGTGGGTCGAGACCCCGGCGGGGAGGTTGATGACCTGCCCGGTATAGATCAGGTTCGCGTTGCTGATCTGCGGGTTGACCTTCAGGATGGCGTCCACGGTGGTGTTGAACCGGCCGGCAATGATGCGGAGCGTATCACCGCGCCGGACGGTATAGGCCTGCCCGGAAGAGGGCGGTGGGGTTGAAGGCACGCCGCTGCCGGAGGGCACCACCAGGCGCTGGCCTTCGTAGATCACGTTGATGTTGGTGATAGCCTTGTTCAGGCTGGCGAGCACGTCGATCGAGGTGCCGAAGCGGTTGGCCAGCGACTTGAGGGTGTCGCCGCGCATCACGATGTAGGTGTTATAGCCGTTGTTGCCATACAGGATCGCGCCGGGCAGGAGCAGGACCTGGTTCGGGTAGATCAGGTCGCCGCTGCCGATCTCGGGGTTGGCGCGCCGCAGCGCATAGACGGTGGTCCCGCAACGCTCAGCGATCTTACGCAGCGTGTCACCTTTTACAACGGTTACGCTCGTGCCGCAAGAATACGCTGCCGAGGCGCTGGTCGTGGTCGCGAAGGATGCGACCAGCAGAGCAATGAGAACAAATAATTGGAAGATTTTTTTGATAGACATGGTAAGGCTCCTTATTCAATAAAAAAACTGTCTATATAAAGATGATTCTCGCGTCAAAAAAGTTCCCGAAGTAGAATAAGTCTTATGGGAAAACTTATCACGGTTATCGGTCCCAGCGGCGTGGGCAAGACCGCCCTGGTCCGCGCGCTGGCGAAAGACCGGAATTTTGTAACCGCCCTCGAGGATCACGATGAACGCCCTTTTCAGGAGCTGTTCAAGCAGGACGCGCGCTGGGGCCTCGCCAACCAGATCGATTACTTCCTGTTGCGCGCCGAACAGGAACGGATTCTGCGCGCTTCCTCACAAGTCGGATTAATAGACGGCGGCCTCGACCTGGACTATCACGGCTTCGCACGTCTCTTCCATGAGCGCGGCTTGCTGACCGTTCCCGAGTTCGATCTATGCGGACGCTTGTACGAAACCCTGCGCAGCCTGATGCCCTTACCGGAGTTGATCGTCCGGCTGCGAGCGGACGATGAAACGGTGACAGGCCGCTTGTCCGCGCGCGAACGGATCAACATCACCTCTGCCGAAGACTTTGCTCTGTTCGAGTCATTTATAGATGATTGGTTAGTGACGCTGGACCCCATCCGCATCCTGGAAGTGGACGTCACGGAAAATGATCCGGGATACGCCCAAATCGTTCCATTGCTGTTAGCGAGAATTATGGACAGGTTTGGTACAATTTGAACCCCAGCGAGTGTCTATAGAGCACATTAGAGGTGAAGATGAAACAACTCCGTAAAATCGAACGACTGATCGAACCGCAATACGTGATCGAGGGTGCAGGGGTCTTGTTACGCCGGTCGATCGCGCCGCGCCGCTCCAACGAATTCGACCCCTTCCTGCTCTTCGACCATTTTGCCTTTAACGACCCCAACGAAGGCCCCATCCGCGGCTTTCCCACCCACCCGCACCGCGGCATCGAAACCGTGACCTACATGCTCGAAGGCTCGGTCCGCCACCGCGACAGCTTGGAAAACATGGGCTCGATCGGCGCCGGCGACGTGCAGTGGATGACCAGCGGGCGCGGCATTCTGCACGAAGAGATGCCGCAGCGGGGGCCGGCCGGGAACATCTACGGCTTCCAACTGTGGGTCAACCTGCCCGCGAGCCTG
>JAABUE010000044.1 GCA_011389535.1 Anaerolineales bacterium | reverse complement strand
GTGTTCCGGGCGAGCGAAGCTCGCCCGGAACACCCCACTTCCCCTCTTCTTGCTGAGAAGTCAGTGAGGGAAGGAACAAGGATGAAATTATATTTTGCAACAGACGTACACGGCTCTGAAATTTGTTGGAAGAAATTCATTGCCGCAGCCAAATTCTACGAAGTGGATACCCTCATCCTCGGCGGAGATATGACCGGCAAGGCAATCGTCCCGATCATCGCGCAGGGAGGCGGCGCCTACAAGGTCACCCTCCTGGAGCAGGAATCGATCCTGAACGGCCAGGAAGAAGTGGACAAAATGGCCGCTACGATCCAGAACCGCGGCTATTATCCGTACGTGACATCACCGGACGAGGTAAACGAGATTTCCTCCACTCCCGGCAGATCCGCCGCGCTCTTCACCGATATGGTGCTCACCACCGTTAACCGCTGGATGGACTACGCTGACAGCAAACTTGCCGGGACAGGCATCCGCTGTTTCGTTTGCCCCGGCAACGACGATGTCTTCGAGATCGACGCTGTCATCGCGGCCTCGAAGTGTGTGCGCAGCGTGGAGGGTAAGGTCATTGAACTGGACGAGCATCACGAGATGGTCAGCTCCGGCTGGACCAATACCACGCCCTGGGATACGCACCGCGAGGAAGCCGATGAGGCCCTCTTAGGCCGTATTGAGGCCGTCATCGCGCAGGCAAAGGATCCGTCCAAAGCCGTATTCAACCTGCACGCGCCCCCCTACGGCAGCGGCCTGGACGATGCCCCCGAACTGACCAAGGATATGCGTCCTGCCTATGCCGGGCGTTCCCTGGTGCCAGTTGGCAGCAGATCGGTCCTGGCGGTGATTGACAAGTACCAGCCCCTGCTCGGCCTGCACGGACATATCCATGAGGGCAAGGGCACGCGCAAATATAAGAAGACGCTGTGCATCAACCCCGGCAGCATGTATGAGCAGGGGGTTTTGCACGGGGCCGTTGTGGAATTGAAACCGAACAAAGTCGGTAATTATGTTTTAACCACTGGGTAATGCGAGATATTATCTCGCATTTAGCGCGAAGGAGGCAGCCTATCGAGAAATAGAAGGTAAGGGAGGTTCCGTTTTCAATTTTGCCTCTCCATTGTTCCGGGAGGGAGCAAGCAGATGTATCTTCTCAAAAACATGGGGGAAGTGGGGTGTTGTGGACGGGCGAAGCCCGTCCACAACACCCCACCCCCCGATTGATTGAAAAGATACAAGCAGATTTTGCAAAGGAGATAGAGATGAGCGAAGTTAATTTGTTTGTCCGCAAGGCAAGCGGACTGGTGCGAGCCTGGTCGGTATTTGATGCCTTCATTTACGCGACCTTCTCGATCAACCTGATCACGCTGGGCTTGTTCATTTTCTCGTACTGCTGGTACTTCGAAGGCAGCCTGGCCACAGCGGTTGTGGTTGGTGGCGCCTTCACGATCTTCGAAGTCATCGTGTACGCCAGCCTGATCTCGGCTATGCCGCGCGCTGGTGGAGATTACGTCTGGCAAAGCCGCATCCTGGGGCGTGGGATCGGCTTCCTGCTCAGCGTCACCGGTTGGTGGTTCATCCTCTGGCTTTGGGTCCCGCTCTACGGGCAGATCCTGACCTACGAGTTCCTGACTCCGATGGCTGCCTTGCTCGGCGCGCCTGAACTGGGACTCTGGTTTACGGGCACAAGTCCGGGCCTGCTTGTTGGTATGCTGCTGGTATGTGCCATCGTTTTTGGCTACATTGCCATCGGCATGAAGTGGTATGCGCGCATCCAAAAGGCCTGCTTTTACATGGGCGTGCTCGGCCTGTTGATCGTCTTCGGCCTGTTGCTCTTCAACAACAAAGACACGTTCATTACTGCGTTGAATACCAATTTGCCGTTAGTCTATGGTCTGCCGCAGATGGATTACTACAACGAGACCATCGCAGCCGGACAAGCCGCCGGGACTCTCTTCGGCCCCCTCGGGACAGTCGCCCTGGGCGCCAGCATGGCCATGATCCCGATGATGGTTTTCTTCAACCTGTGGCCTAACTGGGGCTCCACGCTCTACGGTGAAGTACGCGGCGCGACCGATTACAAGCGCAATTTCTGGGGCATGGCGGCGGCTATCATCGTCACCGCCGGGCTGGCGCTGATCTTCTTTGCCCTGATCAACAAGACCATGGGCTGGGACTTTTATATTAACGCCAATGGCGCCTTCTGGAGCAACGTGTTCTACGGAACGCCGGTCCCGATTCCTGTTTGGCCGTATCCGGTGCAGTTTGCCGCTTTCCTGACAGCAAGCCGGCCCTTGCAACTGCTGATCATCTTCCTGGTGGGGATGTGGTGGTTTGGCTGGTCTGGGACGGTCTTCCTATCCTCGACCCGGGTGATCTTCGCCGCCGCGCTCGACCGCATGCTGCCCGAATGGGTCTCGAAGATCGAGCCGCGCACGCGCACCCCGCTCAACGCGCTGCTGCTGATGGTTATCCCGTCGGTGATCATTTCGATCTTGTACGCCTATAACGTTGTCGGGTTCCAGTCGATCGTACTGGATGCAACGCTGGTCATCGCGGTGACCTTCTTTGGCACTACCCTGGCGGCGATCCTGCTGCCATGGCGGCAGAAGGAGATCTTCGAAGGTTCGCCGATTGCTCGATACATCATGCCTGCCTGGGTGAGCTGGCTGGCGAGCGTGCTTTTCGTGGGAGCGGCTAGCTACCTGGTCTATGCCACGTATACCTATGCCGGTCAGGTCTTCGCGCAATGGGGCGACCAGACGATGCTGACACAGGCTATCATTGTACTGATCGCAGCATTGAGCGTGATCAATGTGGTCCTGCTGGCCTACGTGGCGATATTTATCGGGCGGAAGGTGCTCGCCGGGGAAAGACTGCCCTTGATCACGACCGCAGGGCTGGTCTTCTTTGCCTTCCTGGACTGGCTGCTGGTGGTCTGGTTCTGGGATCCCGGTTATCTGTACGGCATCGGCTGGCAGAATAGCACCTCGATGGTGTTTATGATCATCATGTACGGGTTGGCCGCAGCCATCTATTTCGGCTTCAGCGCCTACCGCAAGGGGCAGGGCATTGACGTGACCAAGGTCTACAAGGAAATCCCAATCGAGTAGTGCGTTCGAGAAAACAAAAAAACAGGATGTGCTGGTTCCATGACACACACATCCTGTTTTTTGTCGAGCGGTTTAGCTACTCTTCTGCTTTTTCGACCACTACCGTTGCTTCGGTGACCAGGGCAGCGATGGCGCCGATGGCAGCCAGCTGGGGGGCGATCAGCGCGCCAACCACCCCAAGGGTCATCGGGATTTCCATGACGGTGCCGCCATCTTTCTTTTTAATGATAATGCGGCGGATATTGCCTTCGTGGATGATTTCTTTGATCTTGCCCAACAGGTCTTCCCCGTTGACGCTGAATTCCTCTGTGCGAACGTTTTCTTCTGACATAATTATCTCCATTTCTATCATGCTCTTGGCGGCGTCTCGCCGCCAGGTAATAGCGGCAGGAGCCTTAATTCCTATTTCATTCTACGCTCTATTTGCCTTTTGGTTGCACAAGGATAACGTCCCGAAGGTTTATCCAGTGCAAACTTGATACCCAGTGATACCCTTCGGGACGTTGTTTCGAAAATGAGAAAGTTATTCGAACAATCGATAAGCCCGCAAAATACCCTCAAAGGCCTGCCTGCCATCTGCCAGCGCTTTTTCGCGCCATTTGACCTCAGGCGGGAAATATAACTCTTCGAATTCCGCCCAGACCTGTTCCGCGGTCTTTTCGCTGTGCGCTCCATGCCAGTGCAACTGGTTTTCGAACACCATCGCCCGCAAGCTGCGGATGCGCGCCAGCAGAGACTCGCCGAATGTGCCGAACTCGAAGCCGCAGGCGAAAAGCTGCTTGTCGGGAAATTCGGCATCTCGCAAACGGTAAAAATATTCTTGCTCGTCGCCGCTGATAGCGTAGAACTCGTTGCCGTCGATCTTTTGCACCAGTGGATAATTAAATTTTTGCACGGCTTCAATGGAGGGCATCGGGTCGTTGGGCGGGACGATGATCGTCATCTGGTAACGCGGTCCGTAGCCGGTGTGCATATCGAGCTGGATCACGTTTTGATAGGTTTCCAGCGCCTGGCGATAGTGCTGCATCAGGACTTGTGTGCCTTCCTGGTAACTCCTCCCGCCGTAGTAGAAGCCATTGGGAGTGTGATGTTGCCCTAATAAAGATGCGCGCGATGTGACTTTGATCCCCGCGCTGAGAAGAGCCCTGATCACCCGACACCAGAAGCGCAGGTCTTCAATAAAAAAGGAGCCCATCCGGTATTGCGGGTTGACGAGGAATTCTATCTGCTTGAACTCCGGGTTAATTTCCGGGTCAAAATTGCCGTTCAGGACAAAATTGCGGTTCAGGTCCACGCTGTTTTCGTTGACCTTGCGGCGATGTTGCATGCCCCACGGATTGAGCGCATGGATGAGCAGCAGCCCGGAATGGTCCGGGTCCAGGCGAGGGGCGAATTCTTCGACGAATACCTTCAACATCGCAGCCCCAACGTAGCCCTCGATGCCATGTTGTGCTGTGGAGAGAATGACGAGGTTTTTCTTTTTGCGCGGCTCTGCCCATATCCAGTCGATGGTCAGGTCGGGATGTTCTTTTAACGTATATGTTTCCAGGCGCGCATCCGGCCATTTGGACCGGAGCAGGTCCAAGCTGAGCCTGAAGCGTTCGCGTGATTCTTCGTAAGAGGCAGGAAAATAGTTCATGATTCTTTACCTCAAAGACACTATTGACCTTCAGAGAAATTGGTTAAGACCGTCCCGAAGGTTTCCTGCCTAATAGAAGGCTCAAATTATAAGAACCTTCGGGACGTTTTCCACAAATGAATTAATCAATTTTAGTGAACATCAATAAGTCTCGAAGACACTAAAAAGGAATTCGTGTCTTAGTGTCCTGGTGCCTTAGTGGTTAAAACGGGCCGTAATTGATCGCAACCGCGATCCCCAGGAATGCAATCGTTGCGAGGATCACCCAAAGCCACAGTTTAGCTGTCCAGCGCAGCCATTTGGGGTAACTGACAATGGTCAGGCCGAGGCAGATGAGCAGCACAGGGTTAGTCGGATAGGCCAGGTTGGAGAAGCCGTCGCCGAAGATGTAGGCCAGCACGGCGGTCTGGCGGGTGACGCCGATCAGGTCGGCCAGCGGCAGGATGATGGGCATCATCAGGAAGGCCTTGGCCGAGCCGGAGGCGATGAAGAATTCGATGCCGAGCGCCAGCGCGTAGATGACCAGTGCGGCGGGAAAAGCGCCCAGGTTCGTGAATGGTTCGGCAGCCGCGTGCAGGATGGTATCGGTGACGCCGCCGCTGTCGATGATGAAGCGGATGCTGGCTGCCATCAGGATTAGCGGGACAGAGGGCGCGAGTCCGCCCAGGCCCTCGACGAGCCCCCGCCAAACTGTCTTGCCGCCGGCGCCCGAAAGGAATCCTGCACCCAGACCCCCGATGAGGAAGAGAATCCCAACGATAGGTAGGGCATAATCCGAAATGGCGGGCACAAACGGACCGGCCAGCATCATGACCAGGATCAGCAGCAGGAACAGCCCGAAGAAAGACATGGCGCGGTTCTGTTTGGAGTTTTCTTCAACGAATGTAGAGCTTTCCACATGTTTATACTTTTCTCGCTCGGCGCTGTCTTCTCCATGGACCAGGGATGCCCTGGGGTCGCGGTCGATTTTACGGGCATATGCGCTCAAGAAAGCGACGAAGATAGCGTAGATGACAAGGAAGATGATGACCCGCAGCCAGGCCCCGGAAAAGAGCGGCAGGCCGGCCAATTGCTGGGATACACCCAGCGTGTACGGATTGGCTATGGCGGCGGAAAAGCCCATATTGGTCGCCAGGATCGACATGCCCAGGCCGACCAGCGCGTCCCAGCCGAGCGAGTAGGACAGCGCGATCATGACCGGCACCAGCAGCACGACCTCTTCAAACGTGCCGAGTGTTGCGCCCAGAAACATGAACGCGAACGAGATCGCCAACAGCAGCGCGTATTTACGCCCCTGGAAGCGGCGCACGATCCTGCCAATAAAAGAACGGATCGTGCCGGTTTTGTCCAGCACGGCGAAGGCGCCGCCCGCGAAGAAAAGCACCACGATGATGACGATAATGGTCAATCCGCTTTCACTGCCAAGCACTTCGATAGGCGCAATAAACCAGCGCCAGACGGGGTAATCTGGCCGTTCGATGATCCGGTATGAAGCAGGATCGATCGTCTCGCGACCGTCCACTTCGATGCGAGTGTATTGTCCCGCCGGGATGACCAGGGTGAGGATCCCCGCGATCATCATCAATACAAACAAAATAACCAGCGACTGGATGAAGGCTCGCTGGCTGATCTGGGCACCGGCTTTTTGTTGCATGTCTGGCTCCTGAGAAGAGGTGTGCTTTTAGGTAGCAGAGAATTGAGAGACGGGCAATCTAAACTCTCCGCTGGGTAAACAACGCGGAGAGTTTTATTTAATTGGGATGTTGGGAAGAATTTACGGCCACCATTGAATTCTCTCACCGCTGTCGCCTCGTTTTGAATTTGCGGAGATCAAGATAAGGAACAGGATAGCAAGCGTGCCAAACATCACCCAGCCCAACATACCACTTGCGATAGGCGCGTTTATGGATGCAATATTATCCATGCCGAGATCGGAGGGAATAGCATATCCGAGTCCGTATGCGATTGCCCAACCAAGCGCGTTCAGAACGATCCAGGGAATTCCTTTTCCAAACCTGGGTTTGAATCCAAAGCTATGGACAATTCCGTAGATCAGACCGCCAAGAGCTCCGCCGATTATCCAACCCGCTGCGCCTGTCATGATCTGCATGCTGTAAGCCATAGTCAGAAGACCCAACAACCAACCTAATGTTGCGGCTAGCATCCAGACTCTAACACTTTGAATCGAGTTTTGTAAGACGAACATGGACAGTAAGCTGATAAAAATGCCACCCAATATCCCGACTAGAACAAGATTGATACTGTTCTCAGGCGGTGTACCTGCAGCGCTCACAATCACTGACGTTAGGATTAATCCAAATGTCCATCCCAGGGAAGTCAAAAAAATCAGCATGAGCCATAGCTCTACCTGGCTGCGAAGACTGTCTATTGCCTTCATTTCATCCTCCTTTGTTACCTTATCATTATGAGGGATTCAAGTGTGAGAATCAAGCCTTTGTATATATTTTTGCCGTTTAGGCATATTTACTGATTTTCTTGGAACTACTCCTTTTATGGAGGTCCCGAATCTTGGGGAATTCTATTCAAACCACTTCTCATCCAGCGCAGGCCACTCGTCAGATTGATCGGCGCGGTCTTTCCAGTTTTCCTTGCCGCTCCAGGATTCGATTTCGATGGCATAGACTGTCGTGCGTCTGAGTTCTTTATCGGTGATGGGGCGATATTCCTGACCGGCTTCCATTGCGGGGAAATATTTTTTGATCAAGCCGTAGAGTGCAGCTCGTTTGTCTTCTACTTCCTCGATGATCTGTGCGTTTCCGAAAACCATCACGCTGCGATATTGCAGCGAAAATTCCAGCGCGATGTTCGAGGGCAGAAGTTTTCCCATTTCGCTGACTTCCAGGCATACTTTCGGATTGCGCTCGATGTTAGCTCGTACGCGCCCGGAAATATTCGAGTGGAAGATGATGCGCTGGTGCTCTTCGTCGTACCAAAAATTGCTGGGGGTCAGGAACGGCTGGTCGTCCCAGGTTGAGGCGATATGACCGACCCTGGCTTCGCGCAGGAAGGCGCGGATCCAATCATCGTCACGGGTGTATTCGGGCAGGCGCTGGAAGGCGGTAGGGGATCGGTCTGCGTAGCTTCGTGGCATGCTTTACTCCAGGGTGGAACCGATCAGGATAGAGAGGCCTATCAATAATGCGCCAACGATGGACATCAGCAGGAAAGCGTTGTACCCTCGCGTCATATCCCGGACCAACAGCCTGCTATGCTCAGGGAGTGACATATCCCCGGCCGACTGGCTGTAGATTTGCTTGAAATCAGCCCGATTGCCCCAGCTTCCAAATGAGCTGAGGATGGCTATTGCAATTGCTACCGCCCCGCCAATGAACATGCCATTGCTGTAGTCAACCGTATCCCACTCGTTGACCAGGCCGATGATGCCAACTACGGCTGTTGCCAGCATGAAGATGACTAAGGCAGCTACTGGTAATCGTATCCAGGTAGGCTTATTCATTTTTCCGGTCCTCCTTTATAACGGATGCTCATATGGCTGTATACGAATTCGGATTGTACTCGTTGGTGGGGTTGATGATGGTCTGTGGTTGGGTTTCTCCCGAGGCAATTTTCGAAATTATATCTTGAAAAAAAATTGCCTCCGCGCGAGAAGGGTTGGAGCAGGTTATGCTATCGTGCTCTCTTCCATGCGCCGTTTGGCTGGCGCGCTCATCCCTAGGTAGCCCAGCGCCAGCAGGAGACCGAGCACAAGGCAGCTCCCCCAGAGCACGTTCGCTCCCAGGTGTTCGAAGACCCAGCCGCCCAGCAAAGGACCGATGAAAAACGCCAGCCCCCAGGCGGAACCGAAAATGCCCTGATACAGACCGCGCAGCTCCACGGGCGCCAGGTCCGCGATGATGGCCGGGGCGACCGCTGAAGCCGCGATCTCGCCCAGAGTCCAGATACCCACGCTCAACGCGAAGAGCGGAGCTGAATCCGCGAAAGTTGTAAACCCGAAGCCAAGACCAAGCAAAACAGCAGAAGCAGCCATGGCTTTAAAACGGGGCCAGTGCCCGGCCATGTTGCTGATAGGGATGCTGATCAGCACGATCAGGAAACCGTTCATGGCGATGGCGAGACCGTATTGCTCGGGGCCCAGGCCATGCGAACCCATGTCCACCGGCAGGGTGACGAAGCCCTGCATATAAATGATGCCGAAAAACAGCGCCAGCAGCGAAAACAGAAGCAGGATTGGCTCGCGCTTGAGCTGAGTCAGCCGCTCGCGAGGGGTGGCGCCTTTTGCGCCATGCGCTTCCACCGGGCGGGTCTCGCGGATGCCGAAGAACACGATCAGCCCGAAGGCCAGGGTGGTCAATGCGTCACCGATGAACAGGGCCAGATAAGCGTAGTTGGCTAACAACCCGGCAACAATGGGCGCGATGGCTGCGCCAAGGTTGATAGCCCAGTAGTTATAACCATAGGCGCGCGTCCGTGATTCGGGGGGAACCAGGTCCGCGATCGCAGCGCCAACTGCCGGCCGATAGAGATCGGTAAAGAAGCCTACCGCAAAAGTCGAGACGGCGATGAGTGGGATAGCGTGGGCCAGGCCGAGCGTGACCATCGCGACGGGTGTGACGAGGAAACTGGTCAGCATCACGGGACGTCGCCCGAGCCGGTCGGTCAACTCTCCGCCGGTCAATTGCGCGATAAAAGAACCCGCTCCGAAGAGCGAGACCATCAAGGCAGCCTGGCTGACAGGGATTTCGCGCTGGCTGGTCAGATAAAGGGTCAAGAAGGGGATGACAAAGCCGCCCAGACGGTTGATGAGCGTACCGGTCCAGAGCAACCAGTACGTGGGCGGCAGGCCCTCGGTCAGGGATTTGAAGCAGTTTACGGACATTCCCTCTCCTCTGGCGGGAAAAGATGAAGCAGTATAGCATATGTTCTAAAAAAGAAAGAGCCTCGCTGGGAGGCTCTTTGCTGTGTGTGTGAAATCAGGAATCAGACGTCAAAAGCCCATTCGCCCTGGCGCATGACTGGCTCGGTAGCGCCGTCTGTTCGCAGGCCGTCGATGTCCATCTCCCCGGAGCCGATCATGAAATCGACGTGCACCATGCTCACGTTTCCACCGCGCTGCTTGAACTCTTCATCAGACAGATTCTCCGCACCCTTGAGCGTGAACTTGTAGGCCCGTCCCAGGGCCAGGTGGCTGGCAGCGTTTTCGTCGATCAGCGGGTCATAGTAGAGCAGGCCGCTCTGTGCTATGGGAGAACCATGGGGCACGAGCGCTACCTCGCCCAGGCTGGAAGCGCCCTCATCGGCATTGACCAGTTTTTGGAGCACGGCTTCGTTCCTTTCGGCGGTTGCCTTGACCACGTGTCCGTTCTCGAATGTCAGGCTGAAACCTTCCATCAGTGAGCCGCTGTAGCTCAAGGGCATGGAAGCGCTGACGTAGCCATTGATCTGGTCTTTGTGGGGCAGGGTAAAGATTTCTTCTGTTGGCATGTTGGCAATATAGAAAATCCCGTTCTGGGCTGTGCTGCCGGCGCTGTTCCAGAAATGTCCGGGCGGCAGGCCAACGGTCAGGTCAGTGCCGGGGGCCGTGTAATGCAGGGCGGCATATTGTTTGGCGTTCATGTATTCGCTGCGCGAACGCAGTTCTTTAACGTGTTTTTCCCAGGCAGCAACGGGATCGGGTTGGTCGACGCGGGTGATGGAGAAAATGGCCTCCCAAAGTCTTTTCTCAGCTTCCGCAGGCTCGAGGTCCGGGAAGACACGCGCAGCCCAAACGGGACCGGCCGCAGCGATCACCAGCCAGTTGATCAAATTCTGGCCGATCTTCTGGCTGAACTCCGCGTATTTTTGCAAGTAGACCTTTTGGATCTGGTCGACGATCTCCGCATCTTCGCCGTTCATCAGGTCCGGGTTGTTCGAGCGAATGGTCAGGTGTGCTCCATCGTGCTCGAGCATTTCCGAGATAGCTTTAATCTGCCAGTCAGAGAACTCATCGAAGGAATCACGCGGCGCTTCCTGTACGCGGGCTTTGAGCAAGGCTTCGTCGCCCCACAGCACGTCCACATAGCGGGCGCCTGCCCTGTAGGCGGCTCTGGCAATTTCGCGCACCAGCGGCGCGGTATGCAGCAGGACGCCACGCGTGGAAGGGTTGTTGATGACCAGGCGCTGGCCCGCGCGCAGGTTCAAGCCGACGCGCACAACCAACTCAGCATACTTTTGCAGCGATTCTTGAGATGGAAAGGACATTGGGTTTTTCCTTTGAATATTGGGGATTTCAGCAAGTACCATAACCCCGCCAAAGCGGGTTTGCGGCACTAGTATAGCACGGGAAGTGGGAGCCTTGAAAGCTCCTGTGGTGTTGTATACTGTAAATGGCAGTTATCTTTCACCAGGAGTCATCCATGCTTATCATCGAGAAAATTGATACCGATAACAAAGCCCAGGTCAGGCGGTTTGTAAAACTACCTTACCGAATTTACCAGGATTGTCACCAGTGGGTGCCTCTGCTCGACGTTGATGCGTACGCCTATCTCAACCGGGGGAAGCATCCTTTTCACGAGCACTCGGACGTGGACTTTTTTCTGGCCGTGCGCGATGGGCGGGACGTGGGGCGGATTGCCACCATTGAAAATAAGCCTTTCAACCAGTATCACGATACGAAAAAGGCCGATTTCTATTTCTTCGAGAGTGAGTATGACCATGAAGCGGCTGGCGCCCTTTTCGAGACCGCTTTCGAGTGGGCCAGGAACCGCAGCCTGGATACGATTGTGGGGCCCAAGGGGATGGGGCCATTGGACGGCTATGGGGTGCTGGTGCTGGGGCACGAGCATCGCAATACGATGACGATGCTCAACTATAACCATCCTTATTACCAGGAACTGGTGGAAGCGCAGGGTTTTGAAAAGGAAGTGGATTTCGTTTCCTGTTATTTAACGGCGGATAACTTCAAGATCCCGGAGCGTGTGGAGCGTATCGCCAGGCGCGTCATGGAACGCGGTAACTTGGAGGTCAAGCGCTTCAAGAGCAAGAAGGAGTTGCTCCAATGGGCGGACCGCATTGGCCGGGCGTACAACGATTCCTTCGTCAACAACTGGGAATATTTCCCGTTCAGCCCGCGCGAGATCGATTTCGTGGTTAAGAACATCATGATGGTGGCCGATTATCGCCTGATCAAGGTGATCGTGCATGGCGAGGATGTGGTTGGTTTTTTGTTCGCTTTCCCGGATCTCTCGGCGGCGATGCAACGCGCCAAAGGCCGCCTGCACCCTCTGTCGCTGGCGGATTTGCTGCTGGACATGAAGCGCACCAAAAGCGTCTCTGTCAATGGGATGGGGATCTTGCCCGAATACCAGGGGCGGGGCGGCAATGCCATCCTGTATGCGGAAATGGGACACACCCTGCTCGATTTCGGCCAGTTCGTCCACGTTGAAATGACCCAGGTGGCCGAATCAGCCGTACAAATGCGCGCGGACATGAAAAACCTGAACGGCAGGGAATATAAGAACCATCGCGTGTACAGGAAATCAATATAAATCGCTTGTGCGGGGTCTCAGACCCCGCACGATCTGGATTAGATATGAAACACCCTCTTGAAAACATCCCCTCCACCTCCCGCAAACCGCTCTTCTTCACGTTCCTGGCCGGGACCCTGATCCTGTTCGCCGTTTTCCGGGTTCTGGACGCCCCCTTGCGGACTCCCGCTGCCCCGAACGGCATTGTCTCGTTTGAATTAGCGGGTACGCCCTTCCAGGCGCTGGCCATCATTGATTCCTGGCACGAACAGTCCTACCTGGCCAGCAGCGTGGCCGGTGAGCCTGTCCCGGGCATGGTCAGCCGGGCGTATTCTTTTGCAGTATTCGGGTTGGGAATAGACTATCTGTTCATGCCGGTCTATGCCACCGCGCTGGCCCTGGGAATCCTGCTGGCGGCGAGGAAACATGGAGGCTGGTTCTTCACGCTCGGCGCCTGGCTGGGATGGGGCGCTTATGCCGCCATGCTGCTCGATGCCGTGGAAAATTATGCCCTGGCGCGCATGCTGCTACTGGACGAAGTCTGGTCGCCGTATCCGGAAGTAGCGGCTTTCAGCGCTTCGAGCAAGTTTTTCCTTTTACTGCTGGGGTTGCTCTTTGCCCTGGTGGGATGGCTATGGCCCAAAAAAGCGTAGCGCGAGATATTATCTCGCGCTACGTTCAAATCCAAACCGCCGATAGGCGGTCTTTTTTTATAAGGTCATCTTGATCTCGCGGCCCATCTCCAGCTCTTCCCCCTTGCCCGGCTTATGGGACGGCAGCAGCACGTGGAACTTGCTGCCCGGGAAGTGGATTTCGTCGTAGCCGGGGCTTTGGACCCAGATGCGCCCTCCATGGGCTTCGACGATTCCTTTGGCGAGCGCCAGTCCCAGCCCTGCGCCGCCACCCTTGAAACGGGATTTACCGGTGGAGTGCTTGCCCAGCTCGCCGGGCTGGTAGAACTTGTTAAAGATCAGCTCGCGGTATTCGGGCGCCACGCCCACGCCCGTATCACAGACCGTGATCTGCACGCCGCCCTCGGGTGATTCCTTGCTGCCGGGCTGCAGCGCCTGCCCGGTGATCGTGATCTTGCCCTCGTTCGGGGTGAACTTGATCGCATTGGTCACCAGGTGAAGAAAGACCTTGTGCAGGGTGTTCGGATCGGCCTTGAGGTGCGGCAGGGCGGGCAGGTCGATCATCAGCGATTGGTTACGCTCGGCAAACTGTTTGGTCAGGCTGAAGCACACTTCACGGACCAGGTCCGCCACATCGACCGCTTGCAGGTTCAGTTGCAGCGTGCGCGCGTCGATCTGGGCGATATCGAACATCGAGTCCATGATCTCGTGCAGGCGCATGGTGCCGTCGTGCAGGCCCTTCATGATCGTCTGAATATCCGGGTTGAGGCTGGTATCTTCCATCAACATCTCGGTGTAGCCGCGCATGACCGTCAACGGCGTGCGCAATTCGTGGGAAGCGATGCTGATGAAATCGGACTTGGTGCGGTCGATCCGTTCCAGGTCGCGGTTGGCCCTGTCGAGGGAGTGGTAGGCCTGGCGCAGTTCCTGGTTCAAGCGGACCAGGTTCTCCACCAGCCGGGCGTTTTCCAATGCGACCGCGGTCTGGTTGGCGAGGGCGCTCAGGGTGACCAGGTCCTGGTCGGTGTAGCGGTTGCCGGAGAGCTTGGGCCCGAAGGCCAACAGACCGATCCAGCGCCGCTTGGCAAAAATGGGCACGTACACTTCAGACTGGGTGGCGTTGAACCACTCCCGCTCGGGGCGCGTGACCGATCGAAATGCCGGAAGCAGGTCCAGGTCATATTGCAGAAGCGGGCGCTGTTCGCGCGTCAGATACTGGGCAATGGGGCTGGTCTCGGGCAGGATCCCGGGCTTGATCTGGCGTTCGCCGGGGCTGCGTACCGCGCGCAGGAAGTGGGTCTTGCGATCTTCCTGGCCAGGGTCCTGGTCCACCAGGAACAGAAATCCGCGGGTGATGCCCAATGATTCGATGATGAGCCCCACCGCCACGCTGGCCAGGCGCTGCATTTCGAGAATATTGCTGATCGATTGGCCGTATTCCTGCAGCGAGCGGCTGGGGTCGAATTGCTCCAGGTGAAGCCAGCTATCCACCCAGCGGCGCACCAGGCTGAACAGGGGCGTGAACAGTGTGGCCAGCAAGAGCGCGATCACCGCGCCCACTAACAGGGGATTGAAATTCGGGGCAGCGCGGAAGAGCGTTTGCGATAACGAGAACCCGGCGATATAGAATGCTACGATCAACAGCGTGGTGATGATATAGACCACCAAACGCCGCAGGATCTGGCGCGCATCCGGCATGTTATGGGTCAGCACTACGTAGGCCATCAGCCACGCGGACGCCAGGCGCAGAGGATTGCCGGGTAGCGGGCTCCTCGCGAAGATAAAAGCGTCGTTTACAATGATCAGGAAGAAAAAGGGCAGCCAGTATGTCAGGCGGTTGCGGTACAGGGGCTGTTTCGAGTGGCGGTGCGCCGTGCGGACAGCCGCCATCGCGCTGAGCAAAAAGATCATCCATCCCAGCAGGATGAGATAGAAAGGCAGATCATCGCGCGGCAGCGACCGTCCCCCGTTGGTCCAGATGGTGGTGGGTAAACCGAACACATTCTGCGCCGCCAGGAACAGCAGAACCACCAGAATACCCGCGACCACCATCCAGGGCCTGCCCTCCCTGCGCAGGAAGATGCTCACAACCAGCAGCATCACCACCGAAAGGATCAGCGCTGCATAGGTTTGATATACTTGAAAAGTGGTTTCACTGAGGACCGTCAACCCACCCCGCCATAGCGCTTCGCCCACACCCAACAACAACCCGAGCAGAGCATACAATCCCAGCAGATAGTGCACCGTCTGGTGGCCTTCCTGTCCGCGTAACGCATTGACCATCACCGGCAGGTATAGCGCGGCAACCAGCAAATACAGGCTCAAATCGATGATTTGCAGGGTGGTGAGCATCGTGGAAAGTATACTCGAATTCAATCTCTACCCGTTATGCGGTAAGATTAACAAAAGCGAAAACTCGAATATTTATTACAGGGTAAACTCATGTCTGAAATCCACGTCTCCCGCCAAGCACGTAACACATATCAGTTTGATGAAGAACTCTTTTCCCCGGCCGGGCGCGCTGTCGTAGCCAGCTATCCAAACGCACGTAGCTTTGCCGAAAAGATGTCCACGCAGCGACCTCAGCCCGTGCCTGCTTCCGATATCAATGCCATGGGACTGCTCAACGAGGTGTTCCAAATCCTCATCAGGCAGTATGAGCTGCAAAACCCGGGCGTCTTCCGGCGCGGGTTGGACTGGCTGGATTCTCAAGTCGGCCAGGATACGTTGGATTCCACCCTGGTCCGTTATCTTGAAGAATTCCCCCCACAGGCTGTCTATCACGGGGAGATGGGGGCGGACGAGTACCTTACCCTCACCCCCGGCCCCTCCCCCATAGGGGGAGGGGAGAGTTCCCCTCTCCCTACGGGAGAGGGGTTAGGGGTGAGGGAGAATTCGCTGGAAGAGATCTTATTGCTGCACATCACCAATCTCAACCCGGCAGCGCAGCCCTATGAGGACATATTTGATGAAGACCCCTTAAAAGAGAACAGCGCCTACGAGCAGGTGCTGGCAAGACTGAAAGAATTCTTTGAGGAGGAGCCGGGCTTTGCAGGCCAGGGGTCCGGCGAGTCGTTGATCAAGGCGCTGCGCGCGCCGGCGCAGGCTTCCCCCGGTTCACTGGCTGGTCAATTGGAATATGTGATCCAGAGATGGGGCGGGCTGCTCGGTGATGCCTTTGTCCAACGGCTGCTGCGCGGGATCGACTTCGTGAGAGAAGAAGCCACCCGTCACACCGGGACAGGCGGATTCGGCGGCGAAGCGCCCGTTCTGGAATTCCAGGGCTATCCCGAATATGAACGATTCAGCAAAGATAAAGACTGGATGCCGCGTTGCATCCTGCTGGCGAAGAACACCTACGTCTGGTTGGAACAGTTATCGCGTAAATACGGGCGCTGGATCCGTTTCCTGAACGAAGTCCCTGACGAAGAACTGGACATGATGTCCCAGCGCGGCTTCACCGGTCTGTGGCTGATCGGGCTGTGGGAACGCTCGCGCGCCAGCCAGCGCATCAAACAACGCATGGGCGACCAGGATGCGGTCGCTTCGGCCTACTCGCTCTATTCCTACGATATCGCCGATGACCTGGGCGGCTGGGGCGCGCTCGAAAACCTGCGCTGGCGCGCCTGGGAGCGCGGCATCCGGCTCTCGGCGGATATGGTCCCCAACCACATGGGCATCGATTCCAAGTGGGTGATCGAGCACCCCGACTGGTTCCTGTCGCTTCCCTATTCTCCTTATCCGAATTACACCTTCAACTCCGAAGATTTGTGCGACGATGAGCGTGTGGCGGTTATCCTCGAAGACCATTATTACAACCACACCGACGCGGCGGTGGTCTTCAAACGGGTCGACCACTGGACCGGCGACACGCGCTACATCTATCACGGCAACGATGGCACGTCATTCCCATGGAACGACACCGCCCAGCTAGATTACTCCAACGCTGAGGTGCGCGAGGCCGTCATCCAGACCATCCTGCACGTGGCGCGCAACTTCCCGGTCATCCGTTTCGACGCGGCCATGACGCTGGCGAAGAAGCATATCCAGAGGCTGTGGTTCCCGGAGCCGGGCGCCGGGGGCGCCATCCCTTCCCGCTCGGAGCACGGCATGACCGTGGCCGAGTTCGAGGCGAAGATCCCCGAGGAGTTCTGGCGCGAAGTGGTTGACCGAGTTGCTGCCGAAGTCCCCGATACGCTGCTGCTGGCTGAGGCTTTCTGGCTGATGGAGGGCTACTTCGTCCGCACGCTGGGGATGCACCGCGTCTACAACTCGGCCTTCATGCACATGCTGCGTGACGAAGACAATGCCAAATACCGCCAGGTGATCAAAAATACGATTGAGTTCGATCCGCAGATCCTGAAGCGCTACGTCAATTTTATGAGCAACCCGGACGAAAAGACCGCCATCGAGCAGTACGGGGTCGGCGACAAATATTTCGGCGTCTGCACGCTGTTGGCCACGCTGCCGGGCCTGCCCATGTTCGGCCACGGACAGGTGGAGGGCTACCGCGAGAAATACGGGATGGAGTTCCGCCATCCCAAATGGGACGAGAGCGTAGACGAAGGCCTGGTGAGCGGACACGAGTGGAAGATCTTCCCGCTCCTGCACCGTCGCAACCTGTTTGCCGGGTCCGAGCATTTCCTGCTCTACGATTTTTATACGCCCGAAGGCTATGTCAACGAGGATGTATTTGCTTACAGTAATCGCCATGGCGATGAACGCGGTTTGGTCATCTACCACAATAAATTCGCCGAGACGAGTGGCTGGATCAAGACCTCCGCCGCATACGTGGACAAAGGCTCCGGCGACCTGCGCCAGAAATCCCTGGCCGAAGGCCTGGACCTGCCGTTCGAAGGCTATGTGATTTTCAAGGATTATGTCACGCAGCTGGAATATATCCGCTCGTGTGAGAAGTTGTGGGCTAATGGGCTGTTTGTGCAACTCGGCGCATACCAGCACCATGCATTTTTGGACTGGCGCCTAGTAGTTGCTGACGAGCAATGGCAGTCTGTATACGATGCGCTCAATGGCGGGGGTGTCCCGTCCGTGCAGGAGAAGTGGGAGGAGATGTTTGGGGTGAAGGAAGATGAAAGAGAGAAAGAGGAGTTGAAGGCGAAGAAGCCTGTGAAGAAGCGGGCAACAAAAAGTCCTGAGAAGAAAAAAGCGATGATAAGTAAGGAAAAAGCGATTCGAAAGAAAAAGTGAGTATCATCGCTCCAAGGCGGTCTGTGACCGCCGT
>JAABUE010000043.1 GCA_011389535.1 Anaerolineales bacterium | reverse complement strand
TTTTCAAATCCCTTGGGATCGCTATCGAGGATCTGGCAGCGGCGCACTATGTGCTCCAAAAAGCCCGCGAAACAAACGCAGGCGCCTGGCTTGAAATTGGCGGTTATCACTTCAGCAACACGTGAGCTGGAAAAATGAATTCGATTGACCTGGTCTCCCAATTCATCTCCACCGCAACCTGGGCCAGCCTGCCGGAAGTTGTACAATGCAAAGCCCGAATGTGCCTGATCGACAACCTGGGCGCGACCCTGGCCGGCACATTGACGCGCGTCAGCCAGATCGGCGCGGGTTATGCAGTGGATACCTGGCCAGGTGATGAAGCAACGGTCCTGTTGCATGGGAATAAGGTTTCAGCAATCGGCGCGGCCTATGCAAACGCCTGCGCCGCTAACGGGATCGACGTCGATGACAGTGCGCGCTACGCCTACGGGCATGCCGGGGCGCAGATTTTTCCTACTGCGCTGGCTCTTGCCGAAGCGCGCGGGTTAAGCGGCGCGCAAATGTTATGTGGCATGGTGGTCGGATATGAAGTGGCTCACCGTGTCGGTCGCTGTTGGCACGACTCGCGCCAGGTCTACCAGTCTTGCGGTTCCTGGGGATCGGTTGCCTGCGCTGCCGTTGCCTCTCACCTGATGGGCCTGCCAGCCGAACAGGTTAAACATGCGCTGGGCATTGCTGAATATCATGCCGCCAACCTGCCCATGATGAGAGACGTGGACAACCCTGCCATGGTCAAACATGGCATCGAATGGGCAGCCATGACCGGAATCACAGCGGCGGAACTGGCAGCGCGCGGATTTACCGGTATTCCCAGCATTTTGTCTCTCGAAGAATACCAGGAATGGGGGCAGGATATCGGTCAAAACTACCTGATGGTGGATGGGGTTGCCTGGAAATCGGCCCATTATGCCTGCTGCGGCTGGGCGCACGGAGGTGTGGAAGGCGCGCGCCGGTTAGTGGAAGATCACCAGATTTCTTTGGACGCTATTGCAAACATCCGCGTGGATGGCAGCCACGGCACCATGCGTTTGGGAACAAGATTGCCAACCACCACAGAAGAAGCCCAATTCAATCAGGCCTGGCCTATTGCCGCCATGTTGGTGGATGGAGAGATCGGCCCGGGCCAGATGCTTGAACACCGTTTGTCTGATCCACGGCTTCGAGAAATTGCCCAAAAGGTGGAGGTTTTCGAGTCCGATGAAATGGAAGGACTCTGTCGCCTGTTCGAGCAGGGGGATCCGAACGGCCGGTTCGCCAGTGTTGTGACCATCACTTTAAAAAGCGGTCAAACTTTCAATTCGGGTTTGGTGGATGGCGGGTTGCGGTTCCCCCCATCCGCTTGGGACGAGGGACGAATGGCAGACAAGTTTCGTTGGTTAGCCAATTACGTTTTAGATGTAAATACAGTTGATGAAACGCTGGATATGCTGTTCCATTTTGAGGAATTGGTAAACGTCCGACAATTGACAGAAAATCTATCAGGAACCACGCAGAAACGAGGTGTAGTAGAACAAACGCACGATCTTCATCGCTCTATCATTTCTATGAATCCCTTCAAGGAGGAACAATGAAAACACAGAAGAACCTTACCATCCTGTTGGCTATCCTGATCGTAGCCTCTATCCTACTTTCAGCCTGTGGACAATCAACCCCGGCGCCCAGCCAACCGGAAGTACAACCGGCCGCGACAGAAGAACCAGTGCAGGCCCCTGAAAGCACGGAAGCGCCAGCCATGAGCGACAAATATGGCGGCACTTTGCGTCATGCCACCCAACCAGTGACGAACCTGGATCCGGCGTTCCTAACATCTGTCCCTGATGACGAAGCCGCTCGCCAGTGGCACGATTTCCTGATCTTCATCGGCGAAGACAATTCACCAGACCCGGCTCGCGGTGTAGCGGAAAGCTGGGAGTTCAGCGAAGATGGACTGGCCTGGACTTTCAACCTGCGCCAGGGTATCAAATTCCATGACGGCAAAGAGATGACATCCGAAGATGTCAAGTTCACCTTTGATCGCCTGCGCGACCCCGAAGTTGGCGCTGCTACTGTTGCACTGTATTCCAATATTACGGCCGTTGAAGCGCTGGATGCTTACACCGTCGTTTTCACGCTGGCAAGCCCCAACCCCGACTTTCTCAAAGACCTGGGCGATTACCATGCCCTGATCATGGATGCCGCCGGTACGGATTTTGCCACGCAATGGAACGGAACGGGCCCCTTCGTTTTGGAGAGCTACAGCCCTGAAGACCGCATTGTCTTCACCCGCAACCCCAATTACTGGCTCCAGGATGACGAAGGAAATCAATTGCCTTACCTGGATGGGATGGAATTCATTTTCATCCCGGATAGCACCGCCCAGGTCGAGGCGCTGCGCGGCGGTCAGATCGATTACCTGATCTACTTACCGTCCGAATATGTCTCTGTACTGGAAAGCGAAGACCTGGTGGTCCACCAGAGTCCTTCCAACACAGCCTATGTGCTCCACATGCGCTCCGACCGCGCGCCTGCTGAAGACAACAACGTACGCCAGGCGTTCAAACTGGCCACCGACACAGAAGCCATCCTGCAAGGAGCTTTCGAGGGATTAGGCACTGCTGGTAGTGGAACACCCTTTGGGCCAGTCTACGGCGATTTCTACCTGGATGAGCCGACTCCGGCGCGCGATGTAGCCAAGGCCAAAGAGTTGTTAGCGGAAGCCGGTTACGCAGATGGTTTGGAAATTGAAATCGTCTGTCAGGACCGCTCTCCCGTCCCCGCCATTTGCACAATCTGGAAAGAACAATTGGCGGAAGCCGGTGTCACGGTAAACATCAACCTGGTCCCAACCGATGTGTATTACGGCGCAGACAACCTGTGGCTCGAAGCGGACTTTGCGATCACCGATTGGGGTTCCCGCCCGTACCCGCAGCCCTATCTGGACCTCGCTTACACATGCGTAGCTCAGTGGAATGAAAGCCATTGGTGCGATGAAGAACTCGACGAGCTGGCAGCACAGGCCGCCAAGGAATTGGACCCTGTCAAACGCGCCGAGCAATATCATCAGATCCAGAGCATCTTCAAGGAACGCGGTCCTATCATCCTGGTCTTCTTCATTAACAATTTGTGGGGCGCTAGCGCCAACCTCCAGGGCGTAACACCGACCATGGGCCTGGGCACTGCCCTGGACCTGCGCTACGTCTACTTCGAAAAATAAAATCTATAAATCCTAGAACCATCTAAGGTGGTTCGCCCTTAAACCTGGCCTCTGGATTGAAACCTGTCCAGAGGCCAGGGATCCTGCTTACCGGTGAAATTATATTCTTTGCGAATTTCCGTGGTAGACCCGAACATTTTCACCCCGCCAAACTGCGGCGGGATGTACCGCGGTAAATCCAAGAGAACTGAAATTTAGGTAGAAAGAAGTGAAGGAGGCGACATCCTCATGCAAAACATACTTACTGCAAGGCAAATTCCCGCTTCCCGGATATCGCGCACGATCAAACGACTCCGTCGCTACCCGGCGACATTGATTGGGTTTACCCTGGTCGGGATTTTTATCCTGATGGCTATTATTGGTCCCTGGATTACGCCATACGGATTCTCCGATCAAGATCTGTCCAACCGCCTTCAGCCCGCCTCCGCTGAGCATTGGTTTGGTACAGATCAATTCGGCCGCGATATTTTCAGCCGCGTTCTGGCCGGCAGCCGGGATGTGTTCACCATTGCCGGTTCCGGCACGCTCCTGGCGGTTTTAATGGGCCTTACATTAGGGATGGTGTCAGGTTACCTCGGCGGTGCAGCGGACGAAATCCTTATGCGTTTCATGGATGTGCTCTTATCTATTCCGCCTCTGTTGTTGGCGATGATCATTCTTGGGACTGTAGGGCCGTCCCGTCTGAACATTGTGCTTGTGGTGGGATTTCTCTATATACCCATGGTCGCCCGGGTTGTACGCAGCGTTGTCCTGGACATTAAGACACGTGAATTTATTGAAGCAGCCAAAATGCGGGGAGAAAATAGCGGCTATATTTTGTTTCGAGAGATTCTGCCAAATGTGCTACCTCCCTTGGCAGTCGAAGCCTCCATGCGTTTTTCTTATTCCATTTTTTTGGTGGCATCCCTAGGCTTTCTTGGCCTTGGTGTGCAGCCACCCTCACCCGATTGGGGCATGATGGTGAGCGAAGCACGCACCTGGTACAACCAGGCGCCCTGGGTCTTACTCTATCCTGCTGGCACCATTGCTTTACTGGTGGTCGGCGTCGCTTTTACGAGCGATGGTTTGCGCCGTATGCTACTACCTGGCGGCGTGAGCGGTTGATCGGAGACAAATAATGGCCACAGATGATAAACCAACAGTCCTGGAAGTAAAAAACCTGTGGGTATCCTATGCCACAGATGACGGCCCCCTGAATACCGTTCGCAACGTATCCATGAAAATCCGCCGCGGCGAGATATATGGTCTGGTAGGCGAATCTGGCTCCGGGAAAACGACGCTGGCCCGCGCTTTGGTGCGCTATCTGCCCCGTAACGGAAGTATAACCAGCGGCTCTATTTCCCTTGCCGGGACGGATCTGCTGGCACTCTCCCCGGGCGAGCTGCGCAAAGTATGGGGCGCCAGGGTCACGATGGTACACCAGGACCCATCCAAGGCCATCAACCCATCTATCACTGTTGGGGAGCAGATCGCGGAAATGGCGCGTGTGCATCTGGGTATGTCGCGTGCGCAGGCGCGTCATAAAGCGTTGGAAATGCTCGAAAAGGTGCAGCTGCCCGATCCAGAGTCCGTGGCGGGGCGCTATGCACACCAGTTAAGCGGTGGCATGCTGCAGCGCATCCTGATCGCAACGGCGCTGACCACCAATCCTCAGTTCCTGATCATGGATGAACCGACTACGGCGCTGGATGTGACCACCGAGGCAGTCATCCTGGACCTGGTGCGGGATCTATTGCGGGAATATCAAACAGCGGTGCTTTATATTACCCATAACCTGGGCGTGGTGGCGCGCATCTGTGACCGTGTTGGGGTGATGTATGCCGGGGAAATAATGGAAGAGGGCAGCATCCAGCGCGTGTTCACACATAAGCTGCACCCGTACACGTTAGGCCTGCTGGGATGCGTTCCCCGGATCGATATAGACAAACGCGATATTACCCTGCATACCATTCCCGGACACATCCCCCGACCAGATGCCTTACCCGAAGGGTGTATTTTCGGACCGCGTTGTACCTTTAATGACAATACCTGCCACCAAACACGCAACCCGCTCATGGAGGTGGAGCCCGAGCATTTTACGATCTGTGGGCGGTGGGCGGATGTGGAGAAAAGCATCCGAGAGGATTTTGCCCAGGAAAAAGCAATAAAAGCGCTCGACCAGAAGGATGCTCCCTTAGTGCTGGATGCACGCAACATCGAAAAACAGTTCAAACTGAGGCGGAGTGGTCTATCCAATTTATTTTCCTGGAAACCGGAGGTCGTGCGGGCTGTCGACAATGTTTCGATCCGCGTGCGAAAAGGCGCAACGATGGGAATCGTGGGTGAAAGCGGCTGCGGGAAAACCACGTTTGCGCGTTGTATCGCCGGGTTCGAGCAGGCAACCAGCGGTGATATTTTCCTGGAAGGCGAGGCGCTACCTTACTCCATCGCGAAACGCTCGAAATCGACCCTTAAGAAAATTCAGCTCGTTTTTCAAAACCCCGACGCCTCCCTGAACCCCCAACACCCTGTTGGCCAAAGCGTTGGCCGACCCCTGGCGTTGCTGGGCAATGTGCTCCAGAGCGAGATAGACCAGTGTGTTCGCGAACTGTTCGAAGCGGTTAATCTGCCGGCCGATTACGTCAACCGCCTGCCGCATGAGCTGAGCGGAGGCGAGAAACAACGGGTGGCAATTGCCCGCGCCTTTGCCGCCGACCCTGAGTTGATGATCCTGGACGAGCCGATCTCGTCCCTGGATGTTTCGGTGCAGGCGTCGTTGATGAACATGCTGGCAGAACTGCAAAAAGTTAAAGGCACTGCCTACCTGTTCATTTCACATGACCTGGCTGCCGTGCGTCACCTGTCAGACTGGATCGCGGTCGTTTATCTGGGTCGCCTCTGGGAAATCGGCTCCGCAGAAGATGTCTTCACTCCGCCCTATCATCCTTACACGGAAGCGTTGCTCTCAGCCATTCCCATCCCGGACCCGAATATCCATCAGGAACGCATTCGCCTGCAAGGCAGCGTGCCCAGCGCGGTCAACATTCCATCGGGTTGCCGTTTCCATACCCGCTGCCCGCGCAAAATCGGCCCAATTTGTGAGAACGAAGAGCCGCCCTGGCAGAACGTACACCGCTTCCACAGCATCTGCTGCCACATCCCGCTGGAAGAGTTGACTGCCATGCAAGTGCCGGTTGCCAGTGAGACTGAAGAGGAGCAACAATGATCGCTTATATCCTGCGCCGCCTGGGGATGATCCTGCTCACCATGCTGCTGGCATCGGTCATCATTTTCAGTGTTACCCAGCTCCTTCCCGGGGATGTGGCCCATGTCATCCTGGGGCAATTTGCCACGCCGCAAGCGGTTGAAAACCTGCGCGAAGAACTGGGACTGAACCGGCCCATCATCGTCCAGTATTGGGACTGGCTGACAAGTTTCATCCGTGGCGACTGGGGTATTTCGATGGTATCGCGCCTGGAGGTGCGCCCCATGATCATGGAACGCCTGCGCAACTCGCTTATGCTTGCTTCCGTTTCATTGCTTTTTTACGTGCCCCTGGGCATCCTTCTGGGCGTGATCGCGGCCCTCAACGAGGACCGTCTCGCAGACCAGGCCATCTCAGGGATTTCGATGGCATTTGCTGGCCTGCCTGAGTTTGTCACCGGGTTGATCCTGATCGGCATCCTGGCGATCTCGCTGGATATCCTGCCTGCCAACTCTTCGATTGAACCTCAAACCTCTTTCAAGGAGGCCTTCCCATTTTTGATCCTGCCTGCGATTACCGTCAGCCTGACCAGCCTGGGATATATCGCCCGCATGACGCGCTCGAGCACCATCGACGTACTCCGCGCCGATTACACCCGCGCTGCTGATATGAAAGGCCTGCCGCGCTGGCAGGTCTTGACCAAACATGTGCTGCGCAATTCACTTTTGCCCACCGTGACGGTCGTCGCCATGGGGATTGGCTGGCTGATCGGCGGCCTGATCGTTACCGAAGCTGTCTTTGGCTATCCCGGCGTTGGCAGGCTGTTGATTTACGGCATCCAGCGGCGCGACTTGATCTTGATCCAGGCGATCAGTATGTTGATTGTCGCTGTTTACAGTTTTTCCAACCTGGCAGCCGACATCTTATATGGCATTCTGAACCCCCGCATCCGTCTTGGTGGATGAGAATGACCGTAATCGTTAACGGGAACGACCTGGTCGCCGGCTTCATCCAATCCCTTGCCTGGGATGATCTGCCGTCCGAAGTACAGCAACGCGCACGCCTCTGTCTCTTGGATGGGCTGGGTGCTACGCTGGCGGGCACGCTTACGCCTGTCAGTAAAATCGCTGCTGATTACGCATCTACCTTCTGGCACGGGGATTGCGCGACTATCTTCCTGCATGGACGGAAAGCCAACGCGGCCGGCGCGGCCTTTGCCAATGCCTGCGCCGGCAATGCGCTGGACATCGACGATGACGCCATCTTCACGCGGGGGCATCCCGGCGCGCAGCTGATCCCGGCTACTCTGGCCGTAGCAGAAGAGGTCGGTGCCAGCGGGAAAGCTTTGCTGGAAGCCTTGGTCATCGGCTATGAAGTCGCCATCCGCACGGGACGCTGCTGGCATGACCATCACGAGATCTACCAGGCCTGCGGGTCCTGGGGATCCGTGGCCTGCGCCGCTGCCGCCGCCCACCTGATGGGCCTGGACCACGAGCAGATCAAACATGCCCTGGGCATCGCGGATTACCATGCCCCGAACGCGCCCATGATGCGCGATATTGCCGCCCCATCCATGTCCAAGCACGCGATTGGCTGGGGCGCAATGAATGGGGTAGTGTCCGCACAATTGGCCAGGCGCGGCTTCACCGGCATTCCCAGCATTCTTGGGTTTGACGAATACCGCGATTGGATTACAGACATCGGCCAGCACTATTGGATGACCGATTGGGTTTTCTACAAAGACTGGTGCTCCTGTGCCTGGGGTCACGCCGCCTGTCAGGCAGCATGGCAACTGGCGAAGGACAACTGCATCCCAATTGAGAAGATAAAACACATCAAAGTGCGGACCTTTGAAGAGGCCATCCTGCTGCACCAGGACTATCCCACCACTACCGAACAGGCGCAGTTCAGCCTGAAATGGCCGCTGGCCTGCCTGCTGCTGGACGGCGAGATCGGTCCCAATCAGATCCTGGAAAGCCGTTTCGACGACTCGCAAGTGCGGGACTTGTTCGACAGAATCGAGCTTGTTTTAGATCCCCAGATCGAGCAAATGTACAACGAAACCCAGGAAATGGATCTGCGCATGCATAGCGCCGTGGAAATCACAACCGCCGACGGCCAAACCTTCGACTCTGGCATCGTCGAGCGCGGCGCTGACCGCTTCGACCAGGCTGCGCTGGAGCGGAAATTCCGCCGGCTGACGGGCTTCGTGCTGGACTCCGCCAGGGTCGAGAAAACGCTCGAGATGGCCGGGCAGGTTGAACGTCTGGAAAACGTCCGCGAGTTGACCTATTTCCTGGAATAAGCATTGACATGGAAAATCTGCTGAGAATCGCTGAAATTCGGCTGCGTCCGCTGGCGCTGGCATTCAAGGAACCGTATCACTGGGCGGGGAGGGTGGATTACGGCGCTGCCAACCTGTTGGTCGAAGTTTTGACCGATGAAGGTATTACCGGCTATGGGGAAGTGATCGCTGCCCGGCCTGCCGAAATAGCTTTGCGTGCGCTCGAAAGTGTACGGCCCTTGTTCATCGGCGAATCTGCTTTTGACATGGAACGGCTCATCCACGAAGCGCGCTTCCTGGGGAGTTTCAATTACATGCCCCGCTTTGCCAACCTGACGCTGGCTGGCCTGGAAATGGCGCTGTGGGACGCGATTGGCAAGGCGCTCAACCGTCCGGTGTATCAATTGATGGGTGGGGCATTTCATAACGAAGTGGACTACTTCGGATTTGTGCAGGGCGACAGCGCCGAAGAGCTGGCGGATCATGCCGGGCTGCTGGCTGCTGATGGATACCCGATCATCTACCTGAAAATTGGGCGCGGCGAGCAAAAGGACCTCGAAAATACTGCCGCGGTGCGTTCCGTGATCGGCGACCGTAAACTGCGCCTGGACGCCAACGAAGCCTGGGACCCGCGCACTGCCATTTATATGATTAAAAAACTGGAGCAGTTCGAGCCGGAATTTATCGAGCAGCCGACCCCGGCGGGCAGTATCGCCGCATTGAGACAGGTCAAAGAATCGGTATCTGTCCCTATCGCGGCAGACCAGTCTGTCTTTTCTGCCCACGATGTGTACGAAGTCTGCCGCCAGCGCGCCGCTGACCTGATCGTGCTTTCCTTCCACGAAGCGGGCGGGTTGATGGCCTTCAAACAGGCGTCGGCGGTGGCGCAGGCGGCCGGCATCCCCATCTGCCTGCATGGACAATCTGTCAGCGGCATGACGGATTGCGCCCAACACCAGGTCGCCCTGACGATACAGAACCTGTCGGATGGCAACCAGATCATGCACCAGTTACTGGAAGAGGACCTCCTGACCGCACCCGACCTGACCCCGCAAAACGGGGTACTTGGCATTTTCAGCGAGCGCCCGGGCCTCGGCTTTGAGTTGAACTGGGATGCCGTCGAACGCTGCGCCGAGCGCTACCAAAGAGATTCACATTACCATCAAACCACTTAACCACGGAGACACCCCGGCCCGACCGGCAGCGCCGGGGCGGGCGAAGGCACTGAGAAAGATTAAAAAAGCTCCGTGGCTCCGTGTCTCAGTGGTGAACAAAAAAAGTGCAAAAATCAGGTTTCTTTTTACGACACCAAGTTGAGGATCACAGTACATGACCGAACTCCCACCCGCCCGACCCACGCACCAATTCTTTGACCGCCAGCAGTGCGAGGTCATCCACCTGGCGGCGCTGGAAATCCTGCGGCGCACCGGCGCGCGCGTGCACCACCCTGAAGCCCTTGAACTGTTGCGCGAAGCAGATGCCATTATTTCGGATACCAACCTGGTGCAGTTCCCGGCCGGGCTGATCGAGTGGGCGCTGGCCCAGGCGCCTTCCAACGTGACTCTGTGCGGGCGCGGCACAAGCCAGCCCGCCATCCGCATGGAAGGCATGAACGTCAGCTTCGGCACCGGCTCGGACTGTCTCAATTACCTGGACCCGCGCACGGGTGAGCACCGCCTGTTTAAAGCCGAGGATGTCGTCGCCTGCATCCAGCTGGTGGATTCCCTGCCGGAAATCGAATTCTGCATGTCGATGGGCATCCCTTCGGACCTGGATGCGATCAGCCCCTACCGCCACCAGGCGGCCCTGATGATGGAATACACCAGCAAGCCGGTTGTCTTCATTTCTGGCGACAAAGCCGATTGCGAAGCGATCGTTGCCATGGCAGCCGCCATCGCCGGGGGCTCCGAAGCGCTGCGTATGAACCCGACCCTGCTATGCTATTCGCAGATTACCACCCCGCTCAACCACGGTGAGACATCCACCGACAAGCTGCTCTATATGGCCGAGTTGGGCCTGCCCATCGTCCACATGCCCTCTCCCATGATGGGTGGTACCGCTCCGATCACGATGGCGGGCGCGCTGGCTTTAGGGAACGCCGAAGTTCTATCCGGGCTGGTCATCCACCAGCTCAAGAATCCCGGTGCGCCGTTTGTCTACGGACAGGGCTTGCACCACATCGACATGAAAACCACCATCAGCGTCTACGGCGCGCCGGAGTTCGAGCTTGCCCGCGCCGCCGTAGCCGACCTGGCGCGTTACTACAATCTGCCGCACTGGGGCTACGCCGGTCACACGGACAGTTGTGTCATGGACGAACAGGCCGCTTCGGATGCTACTTCCTCGATCCTGGTCGCTCTGCTGACCGGGCAACACCTGGCCCACGATATCGGCTATATCGAAGCCGGGCTGACCACTTCGCCAGAAATGATCGTCTTTTCCGCCGAGATCATCAACCGGATGCGGCATTTCATGCAGGGTATGAGTTTCGACGCAGATTCGCTGGCGCTCGAACTGATCCACCAGGTTGGGCCGGGCGGCGATTTCCTCAAGACTGAACACACCCTCAAAAACTTCCGCTCTTTCTGGCAGCCGGTGCTCTTCAACCGCCGCCGGATGCACGACTGGCAGAAAAAAGGCTCCAAACGCCTGGCTGATCAGTTGCGAGAAAAAACCGTCTCGCTGATGGAAGCGCGCCAGCCTGAACCGTTGTCTGGTTCCCTTAAAGATGAGCTTGTCTACATCCTGCAAGCTGCCCGCTGATGAGGAATAATCAGGATATGCCAACCAGCGATCAAATTAACCTGCATTTTCGTGTGCTGTCCGACGAAAAGATCGAGCGCATCTACCAGGCTACCCTGGAATGCCTGGAACGGACCGGCGTCAACGTAATGAATGCGGAAGCCCGTGACTTGTTTACAGGTGCCGGCGCTCATGTAGATGGCATCCGGGTACGTATCCCGCCGCATATCGTCCGGGAGGCTCTCGATTCCTGCCCGAATGGCTTCACCCTGTGGGGGCGTGACGGGCGAACCCAAATGGATGTTGTACCCGGGCAGATCCATTTCGGTCCCGGGCTGACCAGCAGTTACTTTATCGATCCTTACACTGGCGAGCGCCAGCGCTCCCGCAGGCAGGATGTAGCCACCTCGGCACGGGTGATCGACGCCCTCGATAACATCGACTATCTGATGGGGCTTGCCCTGCCGGAGGATGTCCCGCCGGAACGAGCCCCGGTTTTTGAGTTTGCCGAGATGGTCATGAACTCCAGCAAACCGCTGATGGCCTGGGGGCAGTCCCTCCAAAATATGCAGGATATTTACCGTATTGCCGTAGCGGCTGTCGGTGGGGAAGAGCATTTGCGCCAACGGCCGATCTTCGCCTTGTTCGCCGTGGGGCTTGGCCCCCTGGTCATCCCCGATGTGATCATCGCCAACGCGTTCTGGGCCGCCGAGCACGACATTCCCATCGTCTACCACGGACCGGGCGTGGCCGGCGTTTCCGCGCCAATCACCGGGGCGGGCACCCTGGTTGTGGAACTGGCGGGTTCTCTTGCCGGCCTGGTTGCGATCCAGCTCAAGAAGCCGGGAGCGCCGGTCTGCATCGGGTCAGTTCCAACCCCGATGGATCCGCGCAACGGGCGTCCGTTATATGGCTCCCCGGAATTGAGCCTGTACAGCGCCGCCCTGTCTGAGTTGGCCACCTATCTGGATTTGCCCCTGATGGGAACCTCCGGCGCGTCCGAAGCCAAAACTGTGGACTTGCAGGCCGCTATCGAAAGTACCACGCAGGTCATTTTCTCGTTGTTGAGTCGCACCACCATCCCCCACGACGCCGGTTTCCTGGATTGCGCAGACATCGGTTCGCTGGAGATGCTGGTGATGAACGACGAGATTATCGCTATGGCGCGCCGTTTGATGCGCGGTATCGAAGTCGATGACGAGACCCTGATGCTCGACCTGATCGATAGGGTTGGGCCGGGAGGCGAGTTCATTTCCCAAAAAGAAACCGCCAAAAACTTCCGCAAAGAGATCTGGCTGCCGCGCCTGATGGACCGCCAGCCCTGGAACCAGTGGGCCAACAGCGGCTCCCTTTCCATGCTGGACCGAATCCAGGCTCGCATACGGGAAATCCTGGAAACCCATACGCCGCATCCATTGCCAGACGGAGCGGTTGAGACTATCACCGCTATCCTGGAGCAAAGACAGTAAAAATAACACCCGTGAGTGCGTCGCACCTGCCTTTTGGGATAAACCACTAAACCTAATTTGTTCTCGCTTGAAACATTCTCGTTAAACATGGTGCGACGCACCACCCGAGCAGCGACAAATCATCATCAAAACAAAAGAGGAGATTCACATGGTTCTGCAAAGCAATTACACATCAATGGATACGCCCCACTTCCGCAAACTTTCTGAAGACCAAGTGGAGCGCCTGCACCATGCCAGCCTGGAGATCCTGGACCGCACCGGCGTCCGTTTATTCGAGCCGGAGGCCCTGGAACTTCTCAAGAAGAAGGGCATTCAGGTGGAAGATGGCAACCGGGTGCGCATCCCACCGGGATTGGTGGAGTGGGCGCTTTCCGTCGCTCCGAAACGAACCGTGCTCTGCGACCGGCACGGGAACCGCGTCATGCCCTTAGAGCGTCACAACGTTTTTTACGGGCCCGGTTCCGACTGTCCCAACGTGATCGATGTGCGCAGCGGGGAACGGCGGCGCGGCACGTTGCAGGATATCGTCGATGCGATGACCGTATGTGATGCATTGCCCAACATCGACTTCCTGATGTCTTTCTGCATTGCCTCCGACCTTGCGCAGGAGACCTCCGACCGGCACCAGATGCGCGCCATGCTGATGAACAGCACCAAGCCTATTTTGTTCGTCACCACCGAATTCGAGGGCTGCGTGGACGTGATCAAAATGGCTGAAGCCGTGGCTGGCGGCGCAGAACAATTGCGGCGCAACCCGATCTGCGCCTGCTACATCAACGTCACCCATCCGATGCGCCATAACCAGGAAGCATTGCAGAAACTGCTCTTTCTGTCTGGCAAGGGACTGCCGACCACGTATACCCCGGTCGTGCTGCGCGGCGCAACCGGACCTGTAACTGCTGCCGGTGCGATAGCCTTGGCCAACGCTGGTGAATTGGCCGGGCTGGTGCTGGCGCAGCTCAATCGCGAAGGCGCGCCCATCATCCTGACCGGCGGCGTCAACGATATGATGGACATGAAAACGACGGTGGACGCTTATGCCGATCCCACCAACCGCGTCATGCTGGTGGAACTTGCCCACCGCTACGACCTGCCCATCTTTGGCCTGACCGGGTGCAGCGATTCTAAGGTTCCCGATGAGCAGGCAGCCGCCGAAGCAGCCTTTTCGATCATGCTCGAAACAATGGCTGGCGCGCAGATGGCCCACGATGTGGGTTATCTGGAGGGCGGCATGTGCAATTCCATCGAGCAGATCGTCATCTGCGATGAACTGATCAACTACACCAAGCATTTCATGCGTGGCCTGGAAATCAACGATGAAACCCTCGCGCTCGACCTGATCGAAGAGATCGGCCCGGATGGGAATTATCTCAGCACAGAGCACACCCTCAAACATTACAAGCAAGACTGGTACCCGAAGCTCTTCGACCGCCGCAATTACGATGATTGGAAGGCCAGAGGCGAGAAGACCCTGCGCCAGCGAGCACAGGAAAAAGCGTTGAAAATCCTGGAGACGCACAAACCCGAACCTCTGCCGGCCGACATCCAGAAACAGTTGGACGAGATCGCCGGGTAGACCGAAAATTCAAAACAAAGGAGAATACAAAATGGACCTGAAACCAATTTATAAAAACGTGATCGAGGGGCAGGCGGATGCAGTCGAGAGCGGGGTCAAAGCAGCTTTAGCGGCGGGCGTGGACGCAGGTGTCATCCTGAACGAAGCCCTGATCGCTGCCATGGACGAAGTCGGCAATCGCTTCGAAGACGGCGATTTCTTCGTTCCCGAGATGCTCATCGCCGCCCGCGCCATGCAGGCCGGCCTGGCGCTGCTCAAGCCGCACCTGACAGCGATCGATGTCCAGGCTGCCGGCAAGATCGCCATCGGCACGGTCAAAGGCGACCTGCACGACATCGGCAAGAACCTGGTTGCGATGATGCTGGAAGGGGCGGGGTTCGAGATCGTCGACCTGGGCGTGGATGTCACCCCGGAGGCCTTCGTGAAGGCAGTACAGGAAGGCGCCAACCTGATCGGTATGTCAGCTCTGCTGACCACCACGATGAGCAACATGAGCGCGACGATCGAAGCGCTCAAGGCTGCCGGGTTGCGGGAGCAGGTCAAGGTGATGGTCGGCGGCGCACCGGTGACCGAAGAGTTCGCCAGATCGATCGGCGCGGACGCTTTCGCCCCGGATGCTTCCAGCGCAACTCGCGTTGCGCGCCAGCTGGTTGCGTAAGCTTCACGTTTGAGCGTCCCGCAGTTGTCCCCTATGGTGATAGACACTGCGGGACGGTGAGAGATTGTATCGGTGTTTCAAAAGCGTACAAAAAAGACTTCCAACACTTCCCCTACTCATTTCAGGACCGAACCATGAGCTCCCCTGGCGTTAAAATCGAACGACTTTCTTCCGAGCAGTGCACCACGCTGCACAATGCAAGCCTTGAGATCCTGGCGCAGACCGGTGTCCGGCTGCATCTCGACGAAGCGGTGGAGATGCTCCGTAAAGCAGGCGCGCAGGTTTCTGAGGGGAACCGTGCCCGTATTCCCGCCTCCCTGGTCGAATGGGCATTGAGCACCGCGCCGAAACAGATCCCGCTCTTTGATCGCCTTGGTCAACCGGCCATGCTATTGGGAGATCGGAAAAACTATTATGGCTCCGGCTCGGATTGCTTGTACATAGTTGACCACCGCACGAACCAGAGACGCCGGGCGCTTTTGCAGGATGTCGTCGAAGGGGCCAGGGTAGGCGATGCCTTACCGAACGTGGATTTTGTGATGTCCATGTTCCTGCCATCCGATGTGGACCCGCAGATCAGCGATGTGCTCCAGATGGAAGTCATGCTGAACAACACAAGCAAGCCCATCGTCTTCGTGACCAACGAGTTCGCTGGATGTGTGGATGCTGTTGCGATGGCGGAGGCAGTTGCAGGGGGTGAAGATGCGCTAAGCGCCAAACCTTTCATCGCCTGCTACATCAACGTGACATCCGGCCTGGTGCACAATGAAGAGGCTTTGCAAAAAGTACTCTTTTTAGCTGGAAAAGGAATCCCCGCTTTATATCTCCCATTGGTCACCGCCGGCATGACGGGTCCAGTGACTTTGCCGGGCAGCATGGCTATGCTGAATGCCGGTGCGCTGGTTGGCGTGGTGTTATCGCAATTGAAACGAGAAGGCGCGCCTGTGATCGTTCCCGGGTGCGGGTTGACAATCATCGACATGCGCACGATGGTCAACCCGTATTGCTCACCGGATGGAAAAGGCATGACCCATGCCATGAGCCGCCATTATGGCCTGCCGAATTTTGGGCTGGGCGGCGGCGCGGAATCCAAGCTGGTGGACGGACAGGCAGCAGCGGAAGCCGCCCTTACCCTGATGAGCGAAACCTTGAACGGCGGGAACCTGATCCATGATTTAGGATATCTGGAGTCGGGGTTATCAGGCTCTCTGGCGCAGTTGGCGATCTGCGACGAGATTGTCGGCTGGTTGAAGCATTATATTGCACCTGTCGCGGTCAATGCAGAAACGCTGATGCTCGACCTGATCGACGAGAAAGGCCCCGAAGGCAGTTTCATCACGCACGAACACACGCTCAAACATTTCCGCGAGCACTGGTACCCAACGTTGTTCGAGCGCGGGAATTACAGCCAGTGGGAAAAAGCTGGCTGTAAAAGTTTGAGCGAGCGCACATCCGAGCAGGTGGAAAAAATTCTTGCCGGGGATGTGAAAAAGCCATTACCCGAAAATGTGGTACAGTCGCTGAAAAATATTGCCCAGAAAGTTGTTCAGTAACATGACAAATTCAATCCATCTCGACGGTAGTTCCCTATCCATCGATCAGGTCATCCGGGTGGCGTACGAGCGCGCCCCGGTCGAACTGACGCCTGCATCCGTTAAAAAAATAGAACGCGCCGCCCAGGCTGTTCAGGATCTGCTGGCGCGCGGCGAAATTGCTTATGGCGTGACCACCGGGTTTGGCGCGTTCAAGGACCGCATTATTTCAGCGGACCAGGTGGAGACACTGCAACGCAACATTATTGTCAGCCATGCGGTCGGCGTTGGAGATCTGTTCGACATTCCCACCACACGCGCCATTATGCTGATCCGCGCCAATACGCTCGCGCATGGTCATTCCGGCATTCGCACGGTCACGCTCCAACTGTTATTGGATATGCTCAACCGTGGCGTCCATCCCTGTATCCCAGAAAAAGGCTCGCTCGGCGCCAGCGGCGACCTGGCCCCGCTGGCGCATATGTCGCTGGTGATGATTGGTGAGGGCGAAGCCGAACACCAGGGCGAAATTATCCCCGGGCGTGAAGCGCTGCGAAGCGCCGGTCTGGAGCCGGTCACGCTGGCCGCCAAGGAAGGCCTGGCGCTCACCAACGGGACCTCCGTCATGTCCGCGCTTGGGACGCTGACCGTGCAGCGCGCCGAGCGCCTGAGCCGCACCGCCGACGTTGCCGGCTGTTTGAGCCTGGAGGCCCTGCACGGCACCACGCTGGCCTTCGACGAGCGCATCCATGCCCTGCGGCCACACCCGCGACAGATAGAATGCGCCGCTTATCTGCGTAAGCTGCTGGCCGATAGCCAGTTCACCCGCGGGCACGACCCCACCAACGTGCAGGATGCCTATACTTTGCGTTGTATTCCCCAGGTCCACGGCGCGGTGCGGGATGCGATTGCTTACGCGCGCTGGGTGATGGAGATCGAACTCAATGCCGTGACCGACAATCCGCTCATTTTTATCGACGATGATAACGGCGAGATTGCGATCCTCTCCGGCGGGAATTTCCACGGCGAGCCAATTGCAATTGCCTTGGATTATCTGGCGATTGCCATTACCGAATTGGGAAACATTTCCGAGCGGCGCATCATGCGCCTGACGGACGAGGCCAGCAACGCGAACGTCCTGCCGGCATTCCTGACGCGGGACGGCGGCCTGAACTCGGGTTTTATGATCACACAATATACCGCCGCCGCGCTGGCCACCGAAAACAAAATCCTGGCGCACCCCGCCAGCGTGGATACCATCCCCACTTCGGCCAACGTCGAAGACCACGTCAGCATGGGGAACACAGCTGCGCTGAAAATCCGCCAGATCTTGGATAACGTCGAGCACATCCTGGCGATTGAATTGCTGGCTGCCTCCCAGGGTGTTGACTTCCGCCGCGAGGAGCAGGGCGAAAATGCTTTTCTCGGAGCCGGGACTGGGCCGGTATACAGGTTGGTGCGCGCGCAGGCTCCGTTTATCAAGTCGGATACGGTGTTGTATCCTTATATCAACGCGGTCAAGGCGCTCATCGTTTCAGGCCAGGTGGACCAGGTTGTGGCCGAAGGGATTGACCAATAATGGAAATCGATCTGCTGATTCACAGCGCCCGCCAGCTGGTCACCTGCGCCAGCCCGGGTGGGCCAAAGCGTGGCGCCGCCATGCAGGACGTGGGCCTGCTCGAAAACGGTGCGCTGGCGATCGACGACGGAAAAATAGTTGCAGTCGGCTATACCGGTGAACTGCTGGAACGCTTCAACGCCCGCAAGAACCTGGATGCCAGCGGCAAGGCCGTCTGCCCGGGATTTGTTGACCCGCACACGCACGTCGTCTACGCCGGGGACCGGGTTAACGAGTTCGAGCTGCGCATCAAGGGCGCGACCTATATGGAAATCATGGCGGCAGGCGGTGGGATCGTCAGCAGCGCGCTCGCCGTCCGCGCGGCCAGCGTGGAACAGTTGGTTGAGGAAACCCGTCCGCGGCTGGATGCTATGCTCGGGTTGGGCACCACAACACTCGAAGCGAAAACAGGCTACGGGTTGGACGAAGCGAGC
>JAABUE010000042.1 GCA_011389535.1 Anaerolineales bacterium | reverse complement strand
CATTCAAGCAGTAATTCAATAATGCGTAAGCGCGCAGGGTCGCTCAGTGCGCTGAACAGGTTGGCTAAATGGAAGGCGGTATGTTCGTCGAGTGGCATCAGAATACCTTTGAATATATGAACAATTATTCATATTTTACCAAACAGAAATTATCTGTCAAGCCAGCAGAAAGTCAATTCCCTAAAAAAGGTTCTGGTTCTCCTTCACCCACTCGAACAGCCTCTCCACCCCCTGTTCAACCCCGATCTTCGGTTTCCAGCCCAGCTCGCGCTCGGCCTTGCGGATGTCCGCATAAAAAACCTTCTGATCACCCGGGCGCCAATCGCCGCGCGCTACTTCGACCTTCCTATCGAGCAATTTCTCCAATATCGGCCCGAACTCCGCCCAGACCGACATCACATTCTCCGGCCCGCCGCCGATGTTGTAAACCCGTCCGACAACTCCATCGATCTTCTCAATCGCTGCATCGTACGCATCCAGCAAGTCGTCCACGTGTAACACGTCGCGCACCTGCTTGCCGTCGCCATAGATCGTGATCGGGCGTCCCAGTACGGCTGCGATGACGAACCATGCCACCCAGCCCTGGTCTTCGATCCCGAACTGGCGCGGCCCGTAGATACAGCTCTGGCGCATCACCACCGTCCGCATGCCGTAGATGCGAGCATAATCACGCACATACTGGTCGCCCGCCCCCTTCGAGCAGCCATACGGCGAGTGAAAATCGAGCGGTTGGGTTTCGGGGCAGCCATGTTCCAGGTCCGCGTAACGCCAGCGGGTCGGATCCTCCGCCAGTGCCACGTCCTCCATCCCGCCGTAGACCTTGTTGGTCGAAGCGTATACAAACACGGGGTCCCGGCCCGAGGCGCGCGCCGCCTCCAGCGTATTGAAGGTCCCCAGCGCATTGGCTTCGAAGTCTTCCCGGGGATGTATGACAGAGGTCGTGACTGCGACCTGCCCCGCCAAATGGACGATGATATCCGCATCTTTGGCAGCATCCGTCAAAAGAGCGGCGTCCGCAACGTCCCCGACGATGAGCCTGCTACCGTTCTGCCCCAACGATTCCTCCAGCCAGGCCAGGTTCTTGGATGCACCCGCCCGAATGAGATTATCGTAGAGGGTCACCTTTTCACCGCGCTGTAAAAGGCGATGAACATAGTTCGATCCGATAAACCCGGCTCCACCGGTGATGAGATAATTTTTTGCCATAGTTATTCCTACCATTTATTGTGTCCAACATATATTCTCAAAAAGAGGGGAGGTGTGGGGTGTTTTGGGAGGGCAACGCCCTCCCAAAACACCCCACACCTCCTTTTTCATCAAGGGATATGTCGAATGGAATTAATAATATCCAACTTTGCTCCGCCTTGCAAACAAGAACACGCTCAGCAAACCGAAAACGAACCCACCGATATGCGCCCACCACGCGATCCCACTCCCGGTGGCGCCGCTCAAAGAAAGGACCCCTGAAAACAATTGCGAAGCAAACCAGAATAATAAAAATACAGGCGCCGGTATTTCGATGAGCGTAAAAATGAATACAATTGGAACCAGGCTAAGGACCCGTGCGCGTGGATATAAAACCAGATAAGCTCCCAGCACACCGGCAATCGCGCCGCTGGCTCCGATCATTGGGACAGGACTATCAGGTAATAAGAACGCCTGCAATAAGCCGGCTGCCACACCGCTCAAAAGGTAAAACACCAGATAGCCCCCGCCGCCCATCCGGTCTTCTACGTTATCTCCGAAGATAAAAAGTATCCACATGTTGCTCAAGATGTGAAGCCAGCCGCCGTGCAGGAACATGGAACTGAATAGTGTCAGCCAGGTGGTCTGCGGCTCGGCCCAAAATTGTACCGGGACCAGGCCCCAGGAATGGATGAATCCGTTCAAGGCGGAGGGATCGATGCGCAGCTCGTAATAAAAAGCCGCGGCATTGGCGAGGATGATCAACCAGTTTACAACCGGAAATCTGCTTGATCTTATTGTGTCGCGAAGAGGAATCATGGCCTGTTTCGAGATTCTTTCTGCAACACCGATCGAATCAACCTACTCGGCACTTGCAATACCTTTAGTCCGGAAATCTTTCAATTGCTGGTAAATGCCTGAAAGCGTCTGCCCTTCGCTCGCCAGACCGATCAACCCCAGCGTGATTCCGCTGATATACATATACAAACGCCCGGCCAATGCCGCCGCCAGCGCGGTGGACTGGTCACCGGTGAGGATCGTCAACGCCCCGCCAAAAGCGCCCTCAAAGGTACCAATTGCCCCCGGCAAGGACGGGATGGCATTCCCAAAGGCGGCTATCCCCAATCCAAAGAAGCCCCAGATGAGCTGCGCATCTGGGAAGAAGGCGAGGATGATCATAAAGTACGAAACGATGGCAATAGTCCAGTCGACCGTCATCCAGAACAGGAAACGGGCGAACAGCCAGCCATCCGTCAATACGGCCAGGCCTATTAGAAATGCTTCGACGAAGCCGCCGCCCACCCTTTGCAGCGCAGGCCAGCGTTGGCTGAGCTTATGGAAAAGGTCAAGCGCCCATTGGCGGTTGCGTGCAAGTAGATACAGCACCACCAGGCCAAGCAATACCACCAGGCCAACGATCAGGCCGATCTGCCCCGCGCCTTCTGCGCCAACCACGAACGGCAGCGAGACCAGCAAAATCGTCGCCGAGAACGCCAGGTCCACGGCCCGCTCGATCACAATCGTGGGCAGGACCTCCATGAACTGCAAGCGCTGCCCTGAGCCTGTTGAAGGGACGGACTTGCGGCTGATCAAAAAGGCGCGCCCGATCTCCCCCAGGCGGAAGGGCAGGAAGTTGTTCAGCAGGTAGCCTTCTCCTACGGTAAGCAACACATCCCGGTATGAGGCGCGGTTCCGTAACAACGTGCGCCATACGATCGCACGGACGCCCATCCAGAGAAACGACAACGGCAGCGCCATTACCAGGATGAGGTAATTCGCCGATCGGATGGCCTGCACCATCTCGCCGAAATCTACAAAATATAAAATGCCCGCGATCAGCAGGATACTGACCAGTGCGCCGGGCAGCCAACGTTTTATTTCTTTCATAAATCAGATTTCACCATATATTATCCCGATGATAACGGAGTCCAACGTTTTATTATGCCTGTGGGGGACCCGACGTTGAAGCCAAAGTCTGGAGACTTTGGACTCCGTTTTTTTTCTACCCTTGTGGTAATTACTCCTCGTCTAATTTTAGCACCGCCATGAAGGCATCTTGCGGGATCTCCACATTGCCGACCATCTTCAGGCGTTTCTTGCCCTTCTTCTGTTTTTCGAGCAATTTCTTCTTGCGGGTGATGTCGCCGCCGTAACATTTGGCCAGCACGTCCTTGCGCGTGGCCTTGACGTTAGCACGTGAGATCACGCGCCCTCCTGATGAAGCCTGGATGGCCACATCGAACAACTGGCGCGGGATGATACTTTTGAGCTTGGTGATGAAGCGCTGACCTCTGTGATAAGCATCCTTTTCATGCACAATCGACGCCAGCGAGTCTACCGGTTCGCCATTGACCAGGATTTCCAGTTTTTGCAGCTTGTCCGGGCGGTATTCGGCAAACTGGTAATCCAGTGAAGCATACCCCTTGGTGCGCGATTTCAACTCGTCGAAGAAGCCCACGATCAGCTCGGAGAGCGGGATGGTGTAATTCAACTGCACGCGGTGCGGGGCAGGGTATTCCGGTCCCTTGAACTCTCCGCGCCGTCGTGTGACCAGTTCCATGATCGGGCCGTAGTAATCGGTGGGGGTGATGATCTCGATGTTCATCCATGGTTCGCGGATCTCGACGATCTTGCTCTCGTCGGGTAATTCCGCGGGCGAGTCGATCAACAAAGTTGAGTTGTCAATCAGTAAGACTTCATATTCTACCGAGGGCGCTGTAAAAAGCACATTCATCTCATACTCGCGCTCGATGCGTTCCTGGATAATTTCCATGTGGAAAAGTCCCAGGAACCCGGCCCGGAAGCCAAACCCCAGCGCCTGCGAAGTCTCCGGCTGGAAAACCAGGGAGGCGTCATTGAGTTGCAGTTTGTCGAGCGCTTCGCGCAGGTCGCTGTAGTCGTCGGCATCCACGGGATAGATCCCGGCAAAGACCATCGGCTTGGGATGGCGATACCCGGGCAAAGGCTCCGTGGCTGCTGCTGCGGCTGGGTGAGTAACGGTATCACCCACACGGCATTCGTGGACCGTCTTGAGCCCGGTCGCAATGTACCCTACTTCCCCGGCGGCCAGGCTCTTGACCGGCTTCATCACGGGTGAAAAAATGCCGATTTCGACTGGCTTCATGTCCACTTTGGTAGCCATCATGCGCAGCGTTTCGCCAGCCTTGATCTCACCTTCTATCACGCGGATGTAAGCGATCACACCTTTGTAGGAATCGTAATGTGAGTCAAAGATCAATGCCCTCAGCGGCGCTTCGTTTTTGTCCGCGGGCGGAGGCACCTTTTCGACGATCGCTTCCAAAACAGATTCGACGTTCAGCCCGGCCTTGGCTGAAATCTGGATGACCGATTCAGGCTCGACCCCCAGCAGGCTGCCCACATCTTCGGCTACTTCGTCGGGACGGGCCGAAGGCAGGTCGGTTTTGTTGATGACAGGGATGATTTCGAGATTGGCTTCAATTGCCGAATAGAGGTTTGCCAGCGTTTGGGCCTCGATCCCCTGGGTGGCGTCCACCACCAGGACGGCGCCTTCGCAGGCATACAACGCACGGCTGACCTCGTACCCAAAGTCTACATGGCCGGGGGTATCGATCAGGTTGAGCTCATACTCCACCCCATCACTGGCTTTATAGGTCATGCGCACGGCGGAGGCTTTGATCGTAACGCCTTTTTCGCGTTCCAGGTCCATAGTATCCAGCACCTGCTCGGTCATCTCGCGGTCGGAAATCGTACCGGTGAGCTGAAGCAGGCGGTCCGCCAGCGTGGACTTGCCATGGTCCACGTGCGCGATGATGCAGAAGTTACGAATTTGGGTAGTCATAGTTTTAATTAAGCGGGGGAAAGTATAACCGATTTTATGAAGCAAAAGCAGCGCACCCATTGCTGCGCTGCATTGTAAACCATCAGAAACCATGTCACCCTGAACGGCGGGGATTCCCTTCGGCCCGGCTCAGGGCGGGCTTCAGGCACTTCATGCCCTCAGAATGACAGAACAACTCTTACATTTTTGCCAGCAGGTCGGCTTTCTTTTTCCTGAACTCCTCTTCGGATATGATGCCCCGTTTCCGTAGTTCATCCAGCCTGGCGATCAAGGAGGGGATATCATCTGCTTGTTGAGTGCGGATCTGGTCCTCGTCGAAGCCGATTTCTTCCTTTGCATTCAATATCGCTGTTTTAAATTTGATCGGGTTTGCAATCCGTTCGAAGAGATCGATCCCCGATTCGCTGGCGGTCAGTATTTGAATGTCGCCGTAGTCGAACAGCCGGCCAAAGAAAGATTGGTTCATTTTAATATCGTTCACTTTTTCCAGTGAAGAGTCAACCACATCCTTACTTAACACGCCGGCAACCTGCATTACCCTGCGGTTGGTAACAATATACTGGCGGTTGGACCAGATCAAGATGTCCCTCACCATCCCAATTAATGGGACCAGGACAAGGATAAGACCATAGATAGCCACAGGATAATAAGTCGAGGCAGCGACGAAAGCTGCAACCAGTATTATGATCAATACGATTTCTAAAAAAATCCTGCTGAACAGGGCAAACCAGTGCTGCCGCGTCACCAACAGAATGCGTTCTTTTTGCCCCATCAGATTCTGAACATACGTATCTGCCATAGTAATTCTCCTGCATATATCGAGAAGATTACGATGATGGAATTGTATCACGACCGCTTTCTGGGGTTATCTTCCTTTGATGAACAAATGCATTTTTTTGAGCACCCCCCGCCACTCGGCCTCGGCATCCACTTTGCGCTGGATTTCCAGAGCACGGGTCGCCATGATGCCCATTACGCGCACATCTTCGCCGTCGTCCAGCCAAAAACCGTGTTTATTATCGCAGTAATCAAGATTCAAGTTGTAGAGGCGATATTGAAATTCCTGCAAATGAGCCTCGCAATGCGGACAAGAGTAGCTCGTCGAAGTTTCGCGATGGTATAGCGAACCTTTGTATTCATCCTGGTCAAATGCTACATCTTCCAGGCGGTCGAGTTCGTCAAAGTCCAGCCACATGCCGCGGCAATTCGGACAGCAATCTACTTCCATCATGCCTTTGTAAGATTTCTTGACCAGGGTGGATCCACACTTAGGGCACTTCATCGCTAATTCTCCTGGGTGATTTCCTGCAACGAGCATCTAAACAGGCTGGTAGTCGATCCTTGCGCCGATTCATTTTGAAAATTGTATCATCTCACGAAGAATCATAACTTGGAAAATCGACAGAATGAAGATTTTTGCCGTGAAGTTTGTCTAATCTATTAGAATGATCCTTATGGACTATCGTCTGATCGAAAGATGCAGAGCGGGAGATTCGACTGCGGTTGAGCGTTTTGTTCAAACGTATCAGCAGGATCTTTATCGTTTGGCGCTTTCTATCTTGGATGATTCCAGCGAAGCCGAAGATGCAACACAGGATACTCTGCTAGCTGCATTACGGGCACTCGATTCGTTCCACGGCGCCTCAAGCTTGAAGACCTGGCTTTATTCCATTGCCATCAATCTATGCCGGACCCGCCTACAACAGCGCAAAAGGCGCGAACGCCTGGCCGAAATCCTGGGAGGAGTTTTACGTTTACGAAACACGCGTCCGCCTTTGGTTGAGGAAGACATTATCCAAAACGAATCGGATGAAACCTTTTGGCGCGCGATTCACAGTTTGAAAGAGAAACAGCGCATCCCTCTTGTGCTCCGCTACTATCATGATTTACCGGCTGCCGAGATTGCAACGATTTTACAGATTCCTGAAGGCACAGTCCATTCCCGCTTGAACACGGCGCGCAGGCAATTGCATCAGATTTTGAAAGAGGGACGTCTATGATCGGTATATCTCATCAACAGGCAATCAAGTTGATCCATCGCCGTTTGGATGGATCGCTGACCGTGAGCCAAACTTTGTCTCTGGATGAACATCTACTTTCGTGTGACACATGCCGCGCCTATTCCACCGAAATGGATTTGGTTCCCACTCGTCTACAGAATGAATTTCACCTTCGTTGGGATAAGGATCCGGGGCCATCGCAAAAAGTCATCCGACAGGTTACGGCAAAAGCAAGGAACATTCCCATGACAAATCGTATTTCTTCGGGTGTCAAGCTGTTTTCCGGGATTACCACACTGGTTTTCCTCGCTTTTCTCGTCAATTTCATAGTCTCGCAACTGCAGGGTGCATCAACGGCAGCTATTGGAACTAAACCTGCGGGCAGCTCACCGATGATAGAAGATAGATTACTTGCCTATACATCAGCTCAAAACGGTAACCTCGATATTTACACCATGCGGCCAGATGGCAGCGAATTGGCCAACCTGACAGACAACCCCGCAAACGATTTCAATCCCTTCTGGTCACCCGATGGAAGGCGGATTGCCTTTGAAAGTGACCGCGACGGTTCCGTGCAGATTTTTCTGATGGATGCCGACGGTTCCAACCTCACCCAGCTCACGGATGGGGGAGCCGATCATATGTTTAGAAGCGCCAATCCCTGGTCACCCGATGGAAGCAAATTAACCTTCACCGAAAGTGTTCCGGGGGAGGAAAAATGGGTTCTATTTGTTATGGATGCGGATGGGAAAAACAAAATACAACTTGGTCAAACGCCCGACATATATGGCGCTCCCTCCTGGTCGCCGGACGGCGAACACATCGCCTTTAGTCTTGTGGAACCGGGTGAAGACCGAGATAAGGATCATATCTATATCATTGATGCGGAAGGAAACAAATTGACCAACGTTACAAATCTGCTACCCGAGGATGAGGTTCTTATGTCTTGGAATTTTCCGTGGGCAGCAGATGGAGGATCGATATTCTTCGTTGCCGGTCGCTACGCGTGGGAAAATTACAACAGCAGATACGCCGTTTATGAAGCCAGCCTGGATGGCAACACATTGACTGAAATCTTCGCCACCTCTGACCGCATCGACGATTGGTGGGATGGAACTGCGTTCATTCAAGGATTTAATGGACCCCAGTCCCTGGTCTGGGTACGCTCGGATGGAACGATCAGCACGTTAAAACCTTTTGAAAACTGTCAAACAAGGGACACCATGGGTTCCACCTCCAGAAGATCATCCAATGGAAGTTTGTTGTTTGCCGCTCATTGTAACGATGGAGATTTGTGGTTGTACTGGGCAAATCCAGATGGATCGATAGCCAAACAACTTCTCGAATCCCCGATATTCGCCAAAGGCGGCAGCCTGGTTGATATTTCATGGTCACCGGATGATGCCTTCATTGCTTTTACTGTTGCTTTCCCCGATAAAACCGAAATGTATGTATTAAATGTGAACGATGCCATTAATAATCCGTCCATTCAACCCGAAAAGTACGTTGTTGGCGGGCCCGGATTTATCAGTTACAACATTTCCTGGCAACTCTAGCCTTAGAGCAACCCGTCGATCATTTCCTCCAAGTCCATCGCCTGCGTTCCAGCGATTGTGAACCAGGCTAGGAACTCTGTATTCCCCTTAGGTCCTAGCAATGGGCTCTTGATCAGCCCCTGAATTCCAAAGCCTTCCTGCTGCGCAAAACTCAAAACATCGATCAAAACTAGTTTATGGATCTCCGGGTCGCGGATGACGCCATCCCCACGCGAGACATCTTTGCGCCCGGCTTCGAATTGGGGTTTGATGAGTGCGACGAGATCGTCCCTCACCCAGCCCCCCTCCGTCTCCCCCCATTTGCGAAGCAAATGGGGGGAGACGGAGGGGGCGAGGGGGGTGGGAGCAAACCATTTTCTTACTACAGGCAAAAGAATCTTAAGTGAAATAAACGAAGCATCGATCGTTATAAAATCCACCGGTTCTGGCAGGCTTTCGACGTAGCGCGCGTTGGTCTGTTCCATCACGACCACGCGGGGATCGTTGCGCAATTTCCAGTGCAGGATGCCCTTGCCCACGTCGATGGCGTAAACCTTCGCCGCGCCGCGCTGGAGCAGGCAATCGGTGAAGCCACCCGTGGACGCGCCCACGTCGGCGCAGGTCAGGCCGGTCACATCGAGGCCAAATTCATTCAGAGCCGCCTCCAGCTTATCGCCGCCGCGTGAGACGAAACGCGGACCGGAATCCACCGTCAGCACGGAATCAGGTGATACCCCGGTGGCAGGCTTGAGCGTGACCTGATCATCCACGCGTACCTGCCCGGCCATGATCATAGCCTGGGCCTTGGCGCGGCTTTCGGCCAGTCCTCGTTCGGTCAGCAGGATGTCCAGGCGAAATTTTTGCATATAAATATTGTAATTCGGGAATCGGGAATTGAGGTGGTCTTTGTCCGAATCCCGATTCCCAATTTCCCATTCCCCAATATCGAAGGTAAAATAGCCGCATGCTGAAAGCCCTGCTCAAAACCATGCGTCCCAAGCAATGGGCCAAGAACGTTTTTTTGCTGGCCGCCATCGTTTTCGACCGTAAGCTGACCAATACGGACGCCATGCTGAACACTGTCATTGGGATCGTTGTTTTCAGCCTGGTCGCCAGCGTTGTCTACATTATCAATGATATCGCTGACGCGGAAGCGGACCGCCAGCACCCTACCAAAAGGGAGCGCCCCATTGCGGCTGGCAAATTGCCCATTTCGGTAGCCTGGGCTTCGGCTATTATCCTGCTTTTGATTTCCTTCCCCGTTGCGATTTGGCTTTCTCCTGCTTTTGCGTTGATCGCCCTGCTATACCTGATCCTGAACCTGTTCTATTCCAAGTGGCTCAAACACGTTGTCCTGCTTGATATCATCCTGCTGGCTTCCCTGTATGTTATTCGCGTTGCAGCCGGGGTGGCGCTGATCGACGTGGTCCGTTTTTCGCCCTGGATTTATATCTTCACCACCTTTCTGGCGCTGCTGATGGGCACTGGCAAACGCCGCGCCGAACTTTCCGAAATCGCCGACGGCCCCAACGCCCAGCGGCGCGTGCTGGACGGTTACACCCTGAGCTTTTTAGATCAGCTTATCACACTGGCTTCAGGGATGACCATCATCACCTATAGTCTGTACACGTTTTCAGCGCCAAACCTTCCAGAAAACTACGCCATGATGTTTTCCATCCCATTTATCATGTATGCCATTTTCCGCTACCAGTATCTGCTCCAAGTCAAAGGAACCGGCAGCGCCCCAGAAGAACTGGTTCTTTCAGACCGGCCACTGCAGCTTGCGATTGTGCTCTGGGGATTGACCGTGCTGGTGGTGTTTTACCTTTCATGAGCAAAGCCTCCGCGCCTGGTAAGGTCATCCTGTTTGGGGAACACGCGGTTGTGTACGGCCAACCTGCATTGGCTGTGCCCGTAACCCAGGTGCAGGCAGAAGTACGGATCGACAAGATCTTCAGCCCCGGCATCCGCATTAACGCCCCCAACATCCAGCTAAACGATAAGCTGGACTCGCTTGCAGCTTCCCACCCGCTGGCTGCTACCGTTAGAAATACGCTGGCTACGCTTGAAGCGGGCTCGCTCTCCGGTGTGGCCATCCTGGTACGCTCTACCATCCCGGTCGCATCCGGGCTCGGCTCCGGGGCAGCCGTTTCGGTTGCCATTATCCGCGCGCTGGCAAAACATTTGAGAAAGGACCTGACCGACGAGCAGGTCAGCCAGTTAGCTTTTGAAACCGAAAAGCTGTACCATGGCACGCCCTCCGGCATCGACAACACGGTCGTCACTTACGCCAGGCCAGTTTACTTCGTTAAAGGCCAGCCGATCGAGATCTTGCGCGTCAAGAAACCGTTCACGATTGTGATCGGAGATACCGGTATCCCTGCCTCCACCAAAGAATCCGTCCGGGATGTGCGTATACAGCGACATAAAAATCCCGAACGCTATGAAACACTTTTCGCGGCGATTGGCAGCATTACCAGAACGGCTGGCCAGCTGATCGAAAACGGCATGCCCGAAAGTTTCGGCCCGTTGATGGACGAGAACCATGCCCTGTTGCGCAATATGGGGGTTTCGTCCCCAGAACTCGACAACCTGGTGGAAGCCGCCCGCAAGGCAGGCGCGTTGGGAGCCAAAATGTCTGGCGGGGGGCGCGGCGGCAACATGATCGCGCTGGTCCAGCCCGGGAAAGCGGGAGCAGTTGCCCGGTCGTTGAAAGAGGCGGGGGCGGTCAATACGATTATCAATAAAGTTGTTTGAGGAGGAATAGTATCCATGAAAACCATTGGCATGATTGGGGGAATGAGCTGGGAATCATCGATCGAGTATTACCGGATTGTCAACGAAACGGTTAAGGAGAGACTTGGTGGGTTACACTCTGCAAAGAGCGTAATGTACTCGGTTGACTTTGCCGAGATCGAGACTCTCCAACACGAGGGCCGCTGGGAAGAGGCAACCCAGGCTATGATTGCAGCCGCACGGCATGTCGAAGCGGGCGGCGCGGAATTTGTCATCATCTGTACCAACACCATGCACAAAATGGCGGATGAGGTTGAGCAGGCAATCTCCATCCCGCTGCTGCACATCGCGGATGCAACCGCCGAGGCTATCAAGGCGCGCGGACTGGAGGTGACAGGTCTGTTGGGTACGAAGTTTACGATGCAAGAAAATTTCTACCGTGGACGTTTGGTGGACCGGCATGGACTGAAAGTGCTCATCCCCGAGACTGAAGATCGTGAAATTGTCCATGGTGTGATCTACAATGAGCTGGTGCTGGGAATTATCAACCCCGAATCGCGGAACCAATACGAGGCTATCATCGAAAAATTAATCGTGGCGGGCGCGCAGGGGATTATTTTGGGCGGTACTGAAATTGGGCTCCTGGTGAAAGTAGGTAATAGCCGCGTGCCACTGTTCGACACCACATCCATCCACGCAGTCAATGCGGTGGAATTTGCATTATCTGAACCATAGGAGTTTTTATTATGTCCAACACCGCAGACGTGATCATCATCGGCGCGGGAGTCCATGGAGCCAACCTGGCTTTTCACCTGGCGGTACGCGGTGTAAAACCGCTCCTGTTGGAAAAGAATTTCATTGGCGCCGGGGCGACCGGCCGTTCCAGCGGGCTAGTCCGCATGCACTATGATGTGCGCCAGGATTCGGAACTGGCCTGGATTTCCTTCGATTATTTCAGGAACTGGGCCGAAATGATTGGCGGCGAGTCTGGCTTTACCCGCACGGGTTTCATCCAGATTGTGGCCCGCAAGAACGAAGATGCATTGCGGAAAAATACGGCCATGCACCAGGATATCGGCATCCCATCCTTCCTGATCACCGCGGACGATGTGAAGCGGCTGGCGCCGTCCTTTGTGACGGACGATTTCGATGTTGCCGCCTACGAGCCCGAATCCGGTTACGCCGACCCGAGCACGACAACCACATCCCTGGTCAACGCTGCCAAAACGAAAGGCGCGCGCATCGTGCAGGATTGCGCCGTGACAGGCGTCATGGTAGAGGGCGGCAAAGTAAAAGGAGTGGAGACTTCGCAGGGCGATTTTTTCGCCCCGGTGGTGGTTAATGCAGCCGGCGCCTGGGCGCAGGCGCTCAATGCTTCGGTCGGGCTCGACCTGCCGTTTACCACCTGGCGGCACGACACCATGTTCGTAGGCCGGCCCAAGGAAATGGGTCCCAGCCATCCGGTGGTGATCGACTTCCCCAACGAGATGTACTTCCGTCCTGAGACCGGCGGCCTGACGCTGGTCGGACTCGAAGACGGCAACCCGCTGGGCGAATCTCCGGAAGGCGACACCGACCACGCCCAGAAAGGGTTCGTGGAGCGCGCCATCGAGCGCATCTGCCAGCGCGTCCCGGTGATGGAAAAGGGCTACCTGCATACGGCACACGGCGGCTACGATGGCATCACGCCAGACCAGCACCCCTTGCTCGGGCAGGCCGGGCCGGAGGGTTTTTATCTGCAGTGCGGGATGAGCGGCATGGGTTTCAAGATCGCGCCCGCGGTCGGGCTGTGTATGTCTGAGTTGATCCTGGATGGGGAATCAAAAACTGTAGATATATCGATCTACCGCCCGGAGCGCTTTGCGGAAGGGAAAGAGATCAGCGGCAATTACGAAAGTGTCTGGCACTGAAAACTAACTGCGAGGCGCGCAAAGTTCTCCCTAATCTGATTTTTTAACTACCTGTTGCCTCCAGCTAGCTTAACAGCTTCGGGCAGCTTGCGCAGCGCGTACATGGCCCAGATGCCCACGGCGGGACCTAAAGCCAGGAAGGCGAAAGCCCACGTCCATCCAAAATACCCTTCGAGCGTGGGGGTCAACCGGATCGTCACCAGGGTCAGCAAAAAGCCGAGGCTGGTTTGCAGGGTCAGTGCTGTGCCTGTGTATTCTTTACGGCATAGTTCGCTGACCGCCGCGGAGAACTGGGCTGAGTCGGCCACGATCGCGAATCCCCAGACCAGGCACAAGATCACCAGCAAAACCGGATTCCCGCCAAATAACAGCCCCACCAGGATGGAACAAACGCCGCTCATCACCAACGAGACGATTGTCACCGTTGTTCGGCCAAATCTATCCGCGAGTTGACCCGCGAGGAGACTGCCGAGCCCTCCCATGCCGATTACGGCAAACGCGACCGCGCTGGCCCAGGTTTCGTTCAAGTCCGTGAGAGCAAAGCTTGCCGTCAGAAAGACCTGTACCCAGGCCCACATCGCAAACAATTCCCACATATGACCGAGATAACCGAGATTGGCCAGCACCAGATCGCGCTGGCGCATCACTTCGCCCACATACTTCCAGTTGAACTTTGGCGTAGCGGTGCGGTACGGCCCCTCCTTGATAAACAGCAGCGCGATCAGGCCGCCGAGCGCGGCAAACCCGGCAGCCGAATAGATGACCAGCTTCCAGTCGCTAACACCCCCCAGTGCGTTGACGAGGTGCGGCGAGGCAGAGCCGATGGTCAGCGCGCCGACCAGAAGCCCGATGCCCAGACCGCGGTCCCTTTGGGTCCAGGTGGAGATGATCTTCATCCCAACCGGATAAACGCCCACCAGGAATATCCCGGTCAGCAGGCGCAGGAGCAGCGCAATTGGAAAGCTGGTTGCAAACGCGATCAGTGCCGTCGCGAGCGCGGCCAGGAACGCGGAAAAGGCCATTAAGCGCGGAGCAGGCAGGATGTCCGCAAGATTCGTGAGGGCCGATAGCAGCGCGCCGATCACGAATCCAAGCTGCACTGACATCGTCAACCAGGAACGCCCCGAATCATCGAGCGACCATAGCCGGGTCAAGGCCGGGACGACTGCCGAGGCCGAAAAATATACACCCATGGAGAGCAACACCGATAAGGAAAGCAGGATTAGGGTGCGCCACTTATCTTCCATCAGGCGATTCCGGTTTGAATGTGTAACACCAGGCTTCGCCCTCCAAAACCGTTTCCCCATCCTGACGGGTTATAACAACCTTCAATTGGGTCACCGGTTTGGTCGCATGAACGGATAACACTTCTGCTTCCGCCGTGATCATATCCCCGATAAAAACCGGCGCGGTGAACTTCCAATTCTGGCTCAAGAACACGGTGCCAGGGCCGGGCATATCCATGGCGACCAGCGCATGCAGCAACCCCGTCGTCAGCCCGCCCTGAACGACTAATTTTCCAAATTTTGTTTTGGACGCAAAGTCTTCATCGAAGTGCAGCGGGTTGTGATCCCCCGTCATTTCCGCATAGGTTTTGACATGTTCTGCTGTAAGCTTGATCGAGCGGGTGGCTTTCTGTCCCACAGATATACTATCCATTGTTATATACTCCTAAAATTTAGAAGTTACGCAGTTCGCTAAAAAATTCCTATTCAACTGCGTGACACTTGGAATAAAAACACAACGAGAAATTATACACGCCGAAGATGGCATTGGAAGAACCTGGGTTTGGCAGTGACAAGCGAGCATTTCCCCAAAAAAGAATTCAACATTCTGCCTGTGGATACAATCCAGCTGGCTTGATCGATTTTTGTGATATCAGATGTTAGCCGCGAAGTTCGTAAGAATTGGGCTCTTGAAACCATTCAAAGAATGAACGCACTGTCAGAATGATTGAAAGAAGGTGTCAAATGCCTGACTATCACCACCCTCTAAAGTTCGGATACTTCCTCATCCCAAACGCGGATGCTCCCTTGCTGACGATTGCCCGGGAGGTGGAGCAACTCGGGCTGGATTACGTTGCCGTTCAGGACCACCCGTACCAGCGAAGGTTTGTCGATACCTGGGCGCTGCTGAGCATGATCGCCGCCACGACCTCGCGGATCGGCCTGTTCCCGGATGTGGCCAATCTACCGCTGCGCCCGCCAGCGGTTATGGCCAAAGCTGCTGCGAGCATTGACCTGCTCAGCGGCGGTCGCTTCGAACTGGGACTCGGCGCGGGAGGCTTCTGGGATGCTATCGAGGCATATGGAGGCCCACGCCGCACCCCCGGCGAGGCGCTCGAGGCGCTGGCCGAGGCGATTGAGGTGATCCGAATGGTGTGGAGCGGCGAGCGCAACCTGCGCTTCGAAGGCCAGCACTACCGCCTGAAAGGAGCCCATTCAGGACCGGTCCCAGCCCATCCGATCGGAATCTGGCTGGGCGTGACCGGACCGCGCGCGTTACAGCTGGCGGGACGGGTAGCTGATGGCTGGGTGCCTTCTTTCCGCGGGGATCTCAAGGAAATCGTTGACATGGCAGCCCGGCTGGACGAGGCTGCCAGTGAAGCAGGCCGTGACCCGGCCAGCATCCGCCGGATCCTGAACGTGGGCGGGGAGATCACCGATGAAGCCTCCAACGGTGTCTTTCGCGGCCCCGTGGCCCAGTGGGTGGATGAGTTGACCGACCTGGCCGTCAACCACGGTTTTGATACCTTCATCCTCTGGGCGGAGGGCGAGGGCCAATTGGCGCGTTTCGCCGAGCAGGTGGTACCGGCGGTCCGGGCGCAGGTAAGCAAATGAAATCAGACATAGTCCGTTGAACATATATCTTTGTCAATAGAACGGGGTGTGCTGTTCCGGGCGTGCGAAGCTTTCCCGGAACAGCCACTTCTCTCCTCTATTGAAAATACTTGTATATCAATTTTCAGAAAGATTCAGGAAAGAAATGAATACACAAAATCAGATAAAGAATGGAACGGAGTTTTCCATCCATCCCGCTACAAAAATCGGGCACGTCTCATTGACAGTTGGCGACCTTGAGAACCAGATCGCTTTTTACCAGCAAACGCTGGGATTTGTGCCGCTCTGGCGCGAAGGAATCCAGGCCGGCCTGGGGACAAACGAAACCGTATTACTTCGCCTTGTGGAACAACCTGGTTACAAACGCTACCAGGGGGTAACTGGACTGTACCACTTTGCCGTGCTCTTCCCCGACCGGCGGGAACTGGCGCGCGTGATGGCGCGTCTGTTTGCCTTGAAGGTTCGCAACTATCCCACCGACCACATCATGACCAAGACAACGTATCTCGATGATCCTGAGGGAAACGGTATTGAGTTATATACAGAGTCACCTGAAGACGGAACGTGGTCCCTGGAAAATGGAGAATACATCACACGCCGCAAAGACGGCTCACTCAGCAGCGGGCGCGAACCGTTGGATGTAGAGGCGTTGTTCAGCCATCTCAATGAAGATGACAAACTGGATCTGCCTGTTCCAGCAGAAACCCGCGTTGGCCATGTCCATTTGCACGTGCGCGATATAGACGAAGCTGTCGGTTTTTATCATGGCATCCTCGGTTTCGATTTGATGGGCGTGGCAAAAGCATTTCGGATGGGGTTCGTCTCTGCGGGCGGCTATCATCACCACATCGGCCTGAATACCTGGCAGGGCGAAGGCGCGCCTCCGCCGCCTGCCGATGCGCTCGGTCTGCGCCATTTTTCAGTCGAGTTGCCCGACCAGGCTGCGCTGGATGAAGTCGTTTCACGGGTGCAAAAGGCAGGCATCCCAGCCAACCAGACGGAAGACGGCCTGCTCCTGCATGATCCATCACAAAATGGTGTTCTGCTGACGAAGAAAAGTTAACCTTGTTTGCATGTCATTGCGAGGAGTGACACTTGCACCGTACTGCGTTCGGTGCAAGTGCGGTGAGCGACGAAGCAATCCCCAAGTTATTTGGAGACTGCTTCGTTGGCTTTAAGCCTCCTCGCAGTGGCAAAATGTTTTAATTCCCCATCACCTTCAAATAATGCTCATCGAATGCCGCCAGCAGGCTTTCGCGCGGGGTGTACCAGCCAGGGGTGTAAGCTTTCGACTCCACGCCCTGCTGGCCCAACTCGCAAACATGCCAGTCCTGTAAGTTGGTTTCGTGCCAGAAATCGACCGCCTCCTGCGGACGATAATCGGGCTGCTTCGCGGCTTCGGGGTGGAAAAGCCACTCGCTGACCACAGTGCTGCGCCCCGGCGATTCCGGGAAGACCAGGTGGAACATCACGTAATCAGGGTGGATGTTGAGCAGCAGGTTGGACAGGATCGAGTAATAATAGCCGCGCTGACTCTCGTTCTCGTCCAGCTCGCCCAACGGAAGCGCGCACGTTCGCCCCGTGACAGTCATGCTGCCACCGCTTGTGATGCTCAGGAACCCGCCCAGGAAGGGACCCTCGACCAGGTCGTTCTCGGCGCTGGTGTAGTTGGCATATTTATTCAGGAGCGGATGGATGGTGGGACAGTGATAGCACTCGTTGAAATTCTGGATGACATATTTCCAGTTCGATTTAAGGTCATACGAAATGCGCTGGTGAGATTTGAGCTCACCCATATTCCACTGGCTGAGACGGCCGATCAGCGGCGCGTAGGTCTCGGCAAAAGGTTCGGGCTCATTAAGGCCAATGTGTACAAAGATAAAGCCTTCCCAGATTTCAACGGGCGCGGCGCGCAGGGGATAATCTTCCCAGCGGAAGCCTTCCACTTCCTTCATGAACGGCGCGCCGATCAGCTTGCCGTCCAGGCCGTAGGTCCAAGCATGGTAGCTGCATTGGATGCTGTTGCTGAATTTTCCTTCGGCAGCTTCGCAGATCCGCGTACCCCGGTGACGGCAGACGTTGTAAAAAGCGCGGATCTGGTTGTCCTTATCCCGCAGGATGATCAGGCTTTCACCAAGGAGATTGAACAGGAAATAATCGCCCGGGTTTGGGATCCGGCTCTGGTGGCCGGCGCAAGTCCAGTATGTGTTGAAGATGCGCTCCTTCTCCTGTTCGAACACTTTGTCGGAAGTGTAATATTTCTGCGAGAGGGTCATCGTGCCGGCGGTAAATGTATCTGTTGTTTTGTGATAGGTAACCATTAAAAATCTCCTTTTTTATGTGTCATTGCGAGCCGTCGCTGGTCGAGTAGCCTATGTTCGTCGGGCGTATCGCCTGTCCTGGCTAACGGGCCGGGGAGACTGAGACGGCGTGGCAATCTCATATTGATAGGTTACTTGAGATTGCCACGCTCGCTGCGCACCCTCGCAAAGACATTATTAAATTATTTTTCCTTCAACACCACCTTCGCTGCGTTGCGCCCGCTCGCGCCGCTGATACCGCCTCCCGCATGGACACCACTTCCGCACAAATACAGTCCATCAATCGGGGTTTTGTGGTTAGACCAGCCGGGGATGGGACGCATGAACAGGAACTGGTCGAGCATGATCTGTCCGTGGTTGAGATCGCCTTCGGTGAGAGAGTAGGTGGTCTCCAAATCAAAAGGTGTAATCGTTCTGAGACTGGAGATTGGAGATTGGAGATTGGGAAAATATTCTGCGAGGGTATCAACCGCCAACTTTTCAAGACTTTCTCTCTCCACTTTCCACTTTCCACTTTTTAAATGGTATGGTGCATACTGAAAATGGATTGAAATCACATTCTCCGTAGTTGTCACTTCAAGATAAGGCTTTTCAGAAATTTCGCCGTACTTGGCGGCATCATAGGCTTTTTCCAAATAACGCAGTGACGGGGCAACAACGTATGTGGTGTACGGCGTCATGCCATCCGGCAGAGAATCAACGCCCAGATGCACTTTGGCAACCGAGCCGCGCATCTTGATCGAACCTACGTTCCAGACGAAGGTAGGCGGCAGATTCATCGGCCCAACCAGGGATAAAAATGTCCGTTTCGGGTCAACTGCAGAAATGACCGTATCCGCAATAATTTCTTCCCCATTCACAAGAATTACGCCCTTACAAGTGTACGTGTCTACCTGTATACCTTTCACTTCCGCGTTCAAACGAATTTCTGCGCCGTTAGCTTTTGCGGCTTCCACCAGCACGCCCGTGACCTGTCCCGCCTGTCCTAGATATTGATGGGCCAGTCCGCCGCGGTTGAGCCAGTTGTGGAGCAGGTTGAAGGTCGTGCCCGCAGACATGACTCCCAGCGTTACGCCGTGGATGCCGAGCGAGGCGACTGCTGCCTTCAACTGCTCGGATTCGAACCACTCTTCCACGAACTCGACCGCGGTCATGGGCAAGACGCGGATGATGTCCAGCATGTCCTTTCGGCCCATGGAGCGCAGTTTGAGTCCCAGTTGGGCCAGGGGCAGGCCTTCAGCCAGGGATTCGGGCTGAGGCAGGCGGGGCATCGGCGTGCGATAAGCGGCTTCGAGGAAGGAGGTCGCTTTGGACAGGAAGGCCAGGAAATCCGGCCAGCGCGCAGCATCTTTGGCTGAGAAGCGTTTGATGGATTCTGCTGCTTCCCCCTGCGGGGACGATGTGGCGGGGTC
>JAABUE010000041.1 GCA_011389535.1 Anaerolineales bacterium | reverse complement strand
GGTGGACCGAAGACCAGAGACGATACGGTCCCGGGTCCCCGGTCTATGGTCGACTGGACGCTTGCAGACTCCTGGATCTGGGCAAAGTTACAAGAACTGGTGCGCAACGTGGAACGACTTTTCCAGACCTTCCAATACGGCGAGGCCGGGCGGCAGATCTATGAGTTCTTCTGGTCTGATTTTGCGGACTGGTACGTGGAAATCGCCAAGGGCCAGCTCACTGAGGGTGGTGCGCGCGCTTACACCACCGCTGATGCCCTGGCGCGTGTGCTGGATACGTCGCTGCGATTGCTGCACCCCTTCACGCCCTTTGTGACCGAGGAATTGTGGGGACACCTGCGCCGCGCCCTGGGTAATTCCCCGCTGGCAGAATTGGCGGAAGAGTGGCCCGAAGTGCTCATCATCGCCAGTTGGCCGGAAGCGGGCAAAGTAGAAGGATGGGAAGCGGACAAGGTCGCCGATTTCTATCTTCTACAGGAGATCGTGCGCTCGATCCGCAACCTGCGCGCGGAAAAGAACATAAATCCAGGAACGAAATTCAGTGAAGTTGTTTTGGCAAGTGGTGTATATCATGAGTTGCTTCAGGAACAAGCAGTCATGATTTCTGGTTTGTCAGGTACTAATCCTCCTCCTGGTTTAATGGTGGTCGACTCTCTAGATGCAATCTCCGAAAACGATGTAGTACTGGTAACAGATGCTGCTGTTGAAATTAAAATACCTTTAGCAGGTTTGGTAAACAGAGAGCAAGAGCATGCTCGCCTGAACAAAGAACTTGCCGAGGCTGAATCACAAATCACCCGGTTGGAGAAGTTGCTGGCCAGTGACTTTGCTAAGAAAGCTCCGGAAGCCGTGGTTGCCAAGGAGCGCGAGAAACTAACGGCTTATAAGGAGACGGCTGAGAAAATACGAGCGCAGTTGTAGAGATGGGAAAGCTGAGTGGTGACAAGTCTACTTGTCACCACTCAGCTTTTAATTTCTGTCAGATTCCTCATCCACAAAAATAGTTATGGGTCCAATGTTGTTTCCGCCCAAATGATGCGAGCCAGTGCCGCCCAAAAATCTTGACTTTCAATATTCATTGCAGTAAGTGTACTCGTTCTTGGCACAAATTGATCGATAAGTAAAGGCAGCGAAAATTTATTCTGGTGTGCTCCCGAGACACTCGTCATGTCAATGAGAGGGGCAAGCTTATAGTCCCAAGAGTGAGATCCCATATCGTCTTCATTGATAAAAACTTTTGGAACACTGAGCTCAATACTTGTATCATAGTTTCTGTCCAACACTGTTTGGCAAGGTCCGTTTTGGATTATTGCCATCGGATAATAAAAGAAACCATACCTGGGTCCGTTTGTTAGGTCGAAAGGTTTTTCAAAATTGTGATCATCATGGACTGGAGTGACAGCTGTGTGGTTGGTGTTTATTAACTTCAATTCCTTCAGAGGAAAAATAATAATGCTTTTAGGGTTGTCTGTGTAGAAAGAAGCAGTGAACGTTATGAAAAAGACATACTCGTTTCTCCCAATCATCCTCGAAACGTGGTTTGGTACCTGTTCCTTGAATTTCCCTGAGAAATTAATGTATCGTTTATAAAGATAATGATTAACAAGAATGATGTGCGCAAGTTCCGGGCTAATATAGGTAATTGTAATTCGGACTGTTTTCTCCCCTGATTGAATATCTACAGAATCAGATAAATAATAGACATGGTTCACCAGTTCGTTGAAAGCCTGTAGTTGAACATTACCATAGGCAGTAGAATCACCAGCCGATGCAACACCATTCTCATAAAGATCAATAAGGTTTTGACTTATTGGAGATACATAGACGTTGCTTCCGGGCGGGCAGGGAGTTATACCTGAAGTTGGTGTTGCAATATCACCATTGCCACATGCGCTGAACAAGACGCTAAGGAGAATCAACCATATGCATCTATTCCAATAATTGTTCACAATCTTTGATCCCCTCCGGGCGAAAATGAATGACCGCCCTAATAACTTTGATGGTTTTAGTATACAAAATTTTCAAATGGAAGACAAGATGATATTTCCCGCATTTTCTGTGTAATTAATCACCAAAGCGTATAATCCCCTCCGTATTAACTTCAGCCAGCAGATCCCTTATGCTCCTATGAAAAACGGGGTGAAACAAATCCGGTGCAACGTCCATCAACGGGACGAGCACGAAAGCACGCTCGTGCAGGCGTGGGTGCGGGATGACCAGCGGCGGCGTATCAATGACCAGATCACCGTAGAACAGGATGTCCAGATCGATCAGGCGCGGTCCCCAGCGGAAGTTCTGTTTGCGTCCTAACTCGACTTCGAGCTGCTTCAGATATGCAAGCAGGGATTCCGGCTCCAAACCTGTTTCCGCTTTGATGACCATGTTGAGGAAAGCAGGTTGGTTTTCGTATCCCCAGGGTGGCGTTTCGTAGACGTGCGACTCAGCCAGCACAGTAATCTCGGGCGGCATGGACTTCATCGCCGCGCGTAAATTGGCAAGCCGGTTGCCAAGATTGGTCCCCATCGCGATGTAGACGGTGTGGTTCATGGAGTGATTATATTCCTGACGAGCAGACTGAATACGAAATGCCTACATCCGCCAGAATTCTCCTTTGCCAGCGCCTGAGGTAAACAGGATTACCACCGAAAATTAGGACAGGAACAATACTCTACTATTCCCTGGTTGATTGACACATTTAATCTTTCACCGCACATCGTCCCGATATCCTTCGGGAGAGCACGCAGAGATCGCTGAGAAAAACGGTGAAAAAACTCTGCGGGCTCAGCGGTCTCCGCGGTAAATTGACTACTGAAGTTAAGATTTGTCAGTCAATCAGCTACTATTCCACGTTCACTTCGGCTATCTGTTTCGCTTTGAGGAGCATAGCGCGCACGCGATCGATTTCATCTTGATTGACCGTATGCCCCATTCCAGAATAGGTGCGGAAATCGACTTCCGCTCCCATTTTTTCAAATACGCTGGCCGTTTCGCTGAGAAGATCTTGTGCCACCCAGGGATCGACATCGCTGCCACCGATGAAAACGGGCATCTCGTCGAAGGAACCCGGGTAATTGCGAGACATGCCTTTCGGTCCGATCAGGGCGCCGCTGAAAATGAACAAACCGGCGTATCTTTTGGCGTTACGCGCGACATATTCTGCTGCCAGGCATGCCCCCTGCGAAAAGCCTCCAAAAGCGATCTGGCGGTCCGAAAATCCCATTTGATGCGCTTCCTTTACCAACGTATCAACTTTTTCCAGAGCGGAGGATAGATCGGGTTCGTTTGCCTCAAGCGGTCCAAAGGCGGTATTGGGATACCAGCGGTTTAAGCCCGCTTGTGGGACCAAAAAACGGATCCCGTCCATTTGGAGCGCCTCGACAATCGGCGACAGCGACTCGGCGGTAGCGCCGCGCCCGTGCAGCAAGATGACGATCAATTTTGCGTCGTCGATTTTGGCGCCCATCTTTATCACGGGTTGTCCTTGATGGATATTTGTGGTCATTCGCTTTCACGCGCTCCGATGGGCGTCAAACCGGCTTCGATTTCCTCGCGGCGGTTTTCCAGGAATGGCGGTAAGACCAGCGTTTCTCCCAGATTCTCCGGGGATTCATCGATTGCGAATCCGGGCCCATCGGTAGCGATTTCGAACAGGATACCGTTTGAAACCCGGAAGTAGATCGATTTGAACCAGAAGCGGTCGATCTGATTGCTGATGGGCAGGCCAGCCTGAGATATTTGCGAGTGCCAGTTTTTCTGTGTTTCAGAGTCACTGACTCTGAATGCAACATGATGCGTGCCGCCTGCCCCCAACCGGGCTGGCCTTGTATTGGGTAGTTCCAGAAGCCAAACTTCAGACCCGGGGCCACCGTTTTGCTGCGTGCTGAAAATGACCGTATTCGCCACCTGGTCGATCCATTTCGTGCGCTCCAGCTCTTCAAAATTCAGGGTCTCCGTGAAGATGGTTGCCAGTTGATCGATGGAGGGAACGGAAAGAACGATGCTATAAAATCCTCGCAAAGTGTACTCGTCCGGGATATCAGGCTGTTGCCAGATTTCACCCTCGAACTCTGCGCCTTGATCATTGACCAGGTACAACTGCTGGCCTTCGGGGTCTTCAAATGGCAACAGTTCGCGCCCGGCAATGTCAGCGATCTCGCCGTGGGTTAGATCGTGTTCATCGAAACGATTCCGCCAGAAATCCAGCGCCTGGCGGCTGCCCACCCGGAAGGCCGTCCCTGCGATGCTATCGGTACCGCGAACATTCGGGCCGATATGAGGCCAATCGAAGAAGGTTATATCGGTACCGGGCGTCCCAACTTTATCCGCGTAGAAGAGATGGTAGGCGGAAACATCATCCTGGTTGACAGATTTTTTTACCAGTCGCAATCCCAATACCCGGGTATAAAAGTCGACGTTATCAGCGATCTTCGCGCTGACCGCCGTAACGTGATGGAGTCCGTTCAATTGCATGTCGCACCTCTAATTCTGAATATGTCTTCACTAATCTCGATGCAGGGCGTTAAAAAAATCTTACCATTCTTATCTCCTCAAAGTCAGTGCGTCGTTTGCGGTTTTTGGAAAGTGCTTTAAGAAAGTATGATCTTTGGGAATGTCCGTAGTGGTTACCAGATTTTGGCGTGTGAGCAAACCACGGGTATACTCAAGGTTTGAAAAGAAATCATATTCCATGAAAATCGCCATCATTGCGTCAGGCAGCCGGGGAGACGTACAACCTTACGTTGCCCTGGGAAAGGGACTACAAAATGCGGGTCACGAAATCCGTTTTGTGACCCATCAAAACTTCGAATCGCTCGTCACTGCGCACGGACTTGATTTTTGGTCTGTCGGAGGGAACGTTCAGGATATCGCTCAGAACGCGGACATGCGCGACAGGCTGGAGAACGGCAATTTTCTCTCCATCCTATCACAGATGGCAAAGGAAGCCGAACGCGGCGCGGTTCACCTGGCCGAGGGCGGGCTGGCTGCCTGCCAGGGCGTGGACATGTTGCTTGCCGGCATGGGCGGTCTCTACATCGGACTGGCGGTCGCGGAGAAGTTAAACCTGCCCTTGCTGCAAGCCTACGTCGTGCCGTTCACCCCTACCATGGCGTTTCCGAGCGTTCTCACCCCCAACCTGCCACCGTTGCTCAATCGTTTTTCGCATCACCTGATGCGCCAGATGATGTGGCAGGGATTCCGGTCAGCCGACCGGGTGGCGCGCAGGAACGTGCTCGATATTCCTCCAGCACCGTTCTGGGGTCCCTATCGTTCCAAGCGCACACAGGGTTTACCAATCCTGTACGGATTCAGCCGGGCGGTTATTCCTGCGCCAGCAGATTGGAATGAGGATATTCTAATCACCGGCTATTGGTTTCTGGATTCCGAAGAGGAATGGAGCCCGCCGCCGGCTCTGACAGATTTCCTCCAAGCTGGCCCGCAGCCAGTCTACATTGGCTTTGGAAGCATCGGGAATAGCAACCCTGGAAAGACAACAGATCTTGTCCTGGAAGCGCTGAAACGAACGGAACAGCGTGCAATCTTGCTTTCCGGTTGGGGCGGGTTAGAAAAGGCAGATTTGCCTGACTCTGTCTTCATGATCGACTCCGTTCCGCACGATTGGTTGTTCCCGCGCGTGGTTGCTGTAGTCCATCACGGCGGGGCGAGTACCACCGCTGCCGGTCTCAGGGCTGGGATTCCTTCGGTGGTGGTTCCTTTCTTTGGAGACCAGCCCTTCTGGGGCCGGCGTATTGTGGAGCTGGGTGTTGGGCCAGCACCCATCCCCCGCAAAAAAATGACGGTTGCGCGGCTGGCGGATGCCATTCACAAGAATGTGAAAGACGGAGCCATGCGCCAGCGTGCCGCCGACCTCGGGACCAGAATTCGTTCCGAAGATGGCATTGCGCAAGCAGTTGAGGTGATAAGAAAAATCGAGAAAGGGTGACCGTTATCCGCATGCAGCGAATTACAACCATGCACTTGACAGTTTTCTGCCCTGGAAACCTATCCGGGGCGATTCTATTTTCAGATGTATGTCGCAACTCTCTGCAAATCCGTGCGTAAGTAATGATATAACGTGCCTGGTTCCATTAATCACAAACTCGGCTCATATACAGGAGTTTTTATGACCAACTCACCCGCCATCGAAGTACTGGACTTACAGCGCTCGTTTGGCGATACGAAAGCCGTCCAGGGCGTCAGTTTCGAAGTGCGGCAGGGCGAGATTTTCAGCCTGCTCGGCCCCAACGGCGCCGGTAAGACAACTACCATTTCCATGCTTAGCTGCCTGCTGCGCCCGGACGGCGGCGATGCGCAGGTGATGGGACATTCCATCCGCGAAGACCCGATGGGGGTCAAGTCGGTGCTTGGGTTCGTCCCGCAGGAAATCGCCCTGTACGAAGACCTGACCGCGCGCGAGAACCTGACCTTCTGGGGCAAGATGTACGGCCTGCGTGGGGGAGCGCTCAAAGCGCGCGTGGAAGAAGTGCTGGACGTGATCGGGTTGCGGGACAGGGCCAAAGAAAGGGTGGGCAAGTATTCGGGCGGGATGAAGCGGCGCGTCAACATCGGGGTAGCGTTGTTGCACAAACCCCAGATCATTTACATGGACGAGCCGACGGTCGGCATCGATCCGCAGTCGCGGCGCAACATCGTCGATAGCGTGGTCACGCTGAAAGACCAGGGTATGACCGTGCTCTACACCACGCATTACATGGAAGAAGCCCAGGAGCTCTCGGACCAGATCGGCATCATGGACCACGGAAAAATGATCGCCAGCGGCACGCACGATCAACTGGTGAAGCTGGTGGGCGGACAGACGCGCATCGACCTGACCCTGAACATGGAAGCCGGCGCTGTGCTGGAAGACTGGAGAGCCGTAGAAGGTGTGACGCAGGTCTCGGCGGAGGATGGATTGGTGACGGTGTTGGTGGATGACAGCAACGCGGTGCTGCCGCGCCTGTTCGATGTGACCAACCGTCTCGCGGCGCGTATCACATCAGTGGATATTCTGGAACCGAACCTCGAAGCGGTGTTCCTTCACCTGACCGGACGAGCGCTTAGGGATTGAGAGAATCTCATGTTACGTACCAGTCGAAAAATTAACCACAGAGATCACGGAGAACACAGAGAAACCCTCTTTAAAAATCTCCGTGAACTCCGTTTTCTCCGTGATAAAAAAGATTTCACCTCTTGGTGCATTGCTGTTGAGGGAGATCTATGAAAGCCCTCGACATCGCTCTCAAAGACATGACCCGCTCCTTTCGCAGCTTTTTTGCGATTGTGTTCATGTTCGTCGTCCCATTGCTGGTGACGGGCATGTTTTATTTCATGTTCGGCAATATGGCCAATGATGGAGGCTTCAATCTGCCGAAGACGCAAGTCATTATTGCGAATTTAGACCAGGGCGGGCCAAAGTTCCAGGTCAACCCCAAGAACATTCCCGGGGGCCGGGATGCAGACACGATGGGAGAATTGATCGTCAACATCCTGGAGAGCGACGAAATCGCGGAACTGATCGAGGTCTCGTTTGCCCCGGACGCCGGGGCTGCCCGCGCCGCAGTCGATACGCAGGTCTCCCAGGTGGCGATCATCATCCCGCCGGATTTCTCCGAGCAGTTCGCGGACCAGGACGGGGAAGCGGTGATCGAGTTCTACCAGGACCCCACCCTGACCATTGGCCCGGGCATCATCCGCTCGATCATGAACCGCTTCATGGACGGTATGGCGGGCGTCAAGATTGCCGTGAACGTATTCCAGGATGAAGCTGACTCGAGCGACTATGCCATGACGGGCCTGGTCGTCCAGGGTTATCTGGATACCTCCCTGGCGCTGCGCGAGGATCCTGAAGAGGATTTGCTGGATGTGCGCGCGCCGTCCAGTGCGCCGCAGAGCGAAGAGCAGGAAAGCCAGAACCTGTTGCTCAGCATCATCAGTCCCATCATGGGCGGGATGATGATTTTCTACGCCTTTTTCACCGGCGCGTCCACCGCCCAGAGCATCCTAAAGGAAGAAGAAGAACGCACGCTGCCGCGCTTGTTCACCACGCCCACCTCGCAAACGACCATCTTGAGCGGCAAGCTGCTGGCCGTCTTCCTGACTGTTTTGGTGCAAGTGATCGTTCTAATTCTCGCCGCCCGCTTGATCTTCGGCATTCAATGGGGAGATTTCTTGTCCGTCGCCCTGGTAGCAGTAGGAATTGTGTTCAGCGCCTCTTCTTTTGGCGTTTTCGTCAATTCTTTCTTGAAAAATACCAAACAGGGCGGGGTTTTGTTCGGCGGCGTATTGACTGTGACCGGCATGCTCGGCATGATCAGCATTTTCGCCATCGGCTCGCCGGCTGCCTCGCAGATGGGCGACACGGTCTCGCTGCTGGTGCCGCAGGGATGGGCTGTGCGCGGTTTGATGCAGTCGATGAGCGGAGAGCCGGTCTCCGACCTGCTGGTGACGACCCTGGTTCTGCTGGTCTGGAGCGCCGCGTTTTTTACGATTGGCGTGTGGCGGTTTAATCGGCGCTATGCCTGATTGTTTACTTTATAACCATGACTTCTTTACCACGAAGGCACGAAGACTCGAAGACACGAAAGAAACTAAAACCTTGTGACTTTGTGCCTTGGTGTCTTTGTGGTAGGTTCTTGAGAGGTTAAAAGAGAACACCATGACCCGCATCCTCGACATTGCCTTCAAAGATCTGCTGCAACTCACGCGCGACTTCAAGACCTTCATGTTCCTGCTGCTCATGCCGGTGTTGTTCACGTTCCTGTTTGGCTACGCATTCGGAGGGTTCAGCGGTCCATCTGACTCGCGCCTGCCGGTCGGCTACCTGGACCAGGATGACACCTGGCTCAGCCATGCCCTGCGCGATGAACTAGCGGATTCGGACGTTATCAGGCTGGACGAAAACCCAAACCGCACCTACCCGGACCTGGAGCTGCTCGTCGCGAACGGAGACCTGGCGGCTGTCATCATCGTCCCGGACCGCTATGGCGCGACCTTCCTGAAGGGTAAAAATGCGCGCCTGATCATCATCGCCGATACCAGCACCACAGCCTGGACGACGATCGAAGCGGAAGTTATGGCAACCATAAGCCGCCTGGACAGCGCCGTGCGCACAGCGACCATCCTGGAGGAGATCGACGCGGAGCGCATGCCGTTCGAATACGCCTTCGAACAAAGCCTGGAGGCCTGGGAAGAACCGCCCATTGCCGTCGTCGAGACCACCAGCAGCGCGGTGGAAGCATCAGACGCCAGTAGCGGAGCCCTGGCACATACCTCCCCGGGGATGATGCTGCAGTTTGCCATCGCCGGGCTGTTGACTTCGGCACAGGTGATCGTCACGGAGCGCAAGTCGCGCACCCTGCAGCGCCTTCTCACCACCGCCGCGCGCCGCTTCGACATCCTGCTCGGACATTATTTAGCGATTTTTACACTTATCTTCAGCCAGTTCATGGTATTGATCGCTTTCGGGCAGTTCATCTTGAAGGTGAATTATCTGCGCGTTCCCCAGGCAACCCTCCTGGTGGCCTTTTGCGCCGCGCTATGCATCTCGGCGATGGGCCTGCTGATCGGCGTGCTGGCCCGCAGCGAGGAGCAGGCGATCACGTTTTCTCTCATCCCCATGTTCCTGCTCTCCGGCCTGGGCGGTGCCTGGGTGCCGCTGGAAGTGACCGGCGAAACCTTCGCCAAAATTGGCCACCTCTCGCCGGTCGCCTGGGCGATGGACGGCTTTAAGAACATCAGCATTCGCGGGCTTGGGTTTGAATCGGTCCTGCTCCCGGCCGCTGCGCTGGCAGGATATGCAGTGGTGTTTTTTTTACTGGCAGTGTGGAGATTGAGCGCGGCGGAGGAAAAATAACGTCCCATTATTAACCGCTAACCGGAGATGTTAACAAAAGGTTACGTGTTAATTTGCATGTAAGAATCAAAACTGCGGCTCCTTCAAATAAGTACTTACGGTATCGTTTCAATAAATCAGGGTGTGGGGTTACCCCACTTCCCCTTCTTTTTGAGAAGCCGCTACTAATAGGTAAAGAGGAGTTTGTAATGAAAACCTACACCAAGCCATCAGATGAAGAGCTGCGCGAGCGGCTCACTCGCCAACAGTACGAAGTGACCCAGCACGAAGCGACCGAGCGGCCTTTCCAGAACGAGTACTGGGATCATAAAGAGCCGGGTCTATATGTTGATATTGTTTCAGGGGAACCTCTCTTCAGCTCGCTCGACAAATATGACGCGCACTGTGGCTGGCCCAGCTTTACAAAGCCCTTGGAAGACGAAAACCTGAAAAAGCGAACTGATTTCAAGCTGCTCATGCCCCGTACTGAAGTCCGCTCGAAAGTTGCCGACTCGCACCTGGGCCACGTTTTCGACGACGGCCCGGCCCCGACCGGTCTGCGCTACTGCATCAATTCTGCCGCGCTGCGCTTTATCCCGGTGGATAAACTGGAAGAAGAAGGGTATGGAGAGTATATGAAATTATTCGAGAGAGAGAACAAGTAGCAACTGACTTAAATTGCCCCGGAAGAAATTTCGGGGTATTTTTTTGATAGCTATTTTCTTGGATGTTTATTTGGAAATTAACCACGGAGACACGGAGTCACTGAGAATAAAAACTCTGTGGCTCCGTGTCTCCGTGGTTTTCCCAGGTAGAGACGGAATAAGCTTTTGCCCCGCAATTCTGCGGGGTTGTGGTGAGTTAAACCCTCTCAATGATCGTCGCTGTGGCCTGACCGTGACCCGCGCACATGGTCTGCAAACCATACCTGGCCTTACGGCGTCCCAGCTCGTAGACCAGCTTGGTCATCAGGATGGCGCCCGTCGCGCCGACCGGGTGTCCGTGGGCGATGGCGCCGCCGTTGGGGTTGACTTTTGCCATATCTGGCTGGATTTCCTTCGCCCAGCCCAGGACCACGCTGGCGAAGGCCTCGTTCATTTCGATCACATCGATATCGTCCAGCGACAACCCGGCTTTTTCCAGGGCCATGCGCGTGGCCGGGATGGGACCATCCAGCATTAAGACCGGGTCCGTGCCGACAACCACGCGCGCGACGATGCGCGCCAGCGGGTTCAGGTTATAGCGCCCGACTGCGGCGGGGGAGGCCAGCACCAGCGCGGCGGTCCCATCGCTGATCTGGCTGGCGTTGGCAGCGGTGACCACGCCGTCCGCTTTGAAGACCGTCTTTAGCGAGCGCATCTTCTCCCGGTCCGGCGGGAAGCGCACGCCCTGGTCCACTTTGAACTCTTCCCCGTTTGACAATTTGACCGGCAGGATCTGCTCGTCGAAATAGCCGTTCCGGATGGCGTCCCCGGCGCGGATATGACTCTGGTAGGCGAATTCATCCAACTCGTCGCGGGTCAGGCTCCATTTCTCAGCCATCATCTCGGCGCTGGTTCCCTGGTGCACCAGGTTGTAGGGAAAATCTTTTGGCCACTCAGCGGGATAGTCCGCGCCGATCGGTTGGTGGGACATCATCTCGGTGCCGCCCGCCACGACCAGGTCCATGTCGCCTGCCAGGATGGCCTGCGCCCCAAAATGGACCGCGCTCTGGCTGGAGCTGCACATGCGGTTCATGGTCAGTGCGGGGACTGCGACCGGGAACCCGGCCTTGAGCGCCGCCAGCCGCGCCATGTTCGCACCCTGGTCCCCGACCGGCGTGACGCAGCCCCACAATACATCCTGGACCCGTTCCATCTCAACCCCGGCGCGGCAGACGGCTTCGCGCATGACCATCGCGGCCAAGTCCACCGGCAGGAACTCGTACAGGGCCCCACCCGGTTTGCCCACCCCCAATGCTGTGCGTACGGCGGATACGATGAAAACCTCTCTCTGTTCCATTTTGCCCTCCCGAATAGGTCTTAATAGTCTCACAGGTCTTACAGGTCTGACCTGTTGGACTTGTAAGACCTGCTGACTTTTCAGACTATTTTATGATCTTCCAAATGATCGATCACATCCGACTCCAGCCACTCGCGGATATCCTTGTTGGTCAGTGCATCCTCCGGCAGTTCGGCTACCAGGTCCAATAATGCCTCGCGCACATTCTCGTAGTGCAGCAACAGGTCCTGCTCACTCCACGAGCGGAACTTCTCGATCAATTCCAAGTTGAAGGCGTCTGTATCACGCTCTTCCCAGGTAAAGCTGGGGTCTTCTATGATGCCGGTGATAATCCACAGGCCCTCCTCCCACCAGCCAACGATGTGCCCCAGCAGGTCATGGAAGCTGTCAAAGCCCTCTTTTTTCAGGAACGCCCTCTGTGCCTCCGGGGAGAGCGCATTGTACTGTTTGATGTACTCTCCCCAGCCCTCCTCAAGGACTTGCATAACCTGCCTCAGCGTAAAATCCGCCATCTCAGCCTCCTTTGGCCGCATTCACAAAGTCCGCAAACAGGCCATATGCCGTCGGAATTGGCCCTGCCACTATACCTTCCCGTTCGGACTCGATGATCGAATAATCGCCCAGCACATCCGTGCGGAAGGCCACACCGCTAGTCGAATCCTCCATCCCGTACAATGGAGATGACATGGGGACAAGCTCCGGTTTGACGCTTGCCTTAACCGTATCCTCAACCTTCTCCGCCCTGCAGACCAGTTTCCAGCGTTCGTTCCGAGCCTTGGCCTGTTCGATCATCTCGGGCGTGATCTCCCGAATGCCCATCCGCTCCACCTGCTGCGGCGTGAACGGGGTATCCATCAAGACAGTCACCAGCGCGGCGACTTTAATAGCCGCGTCCCAGCCGTCCACATCATTAGACGGGTCGGTCTCGGCCACGCCAATGTTCTGGCAATATGCCACCGCTTTGTCGAAACTCTCGCCGCGCGCCATCCGTGAGAGCATAATATTGGTGGTCGAGTTCAGGATGCCTTCGAACGAGGCCAATTCTGCGGCGGGCATGGCCTCCCGGAACACGGAAAAGAGCGGCGAGCCGCCCAGCACCGTGGATTCGAACAGGAATTTTTTGTTTTTAGCTCTGGCCAACTCGGTTAATTTGCGATACCCGTGCACGACCGTCCCTTTGTTGGCTGTGATGGCGTGCATGCCGAGATCGAGGGCCATGCGGCAGTGGTCAATGGCCGGCTGGCCGGTGTCGTGGTGGACCGGGGTATTCTCGAACATCACGTCGGCCTCGCTGCGTTCCAGGAACTCTAAGGCCCTGGTGGGAATGGGCCCGCCGGTGAGCAGGTCCAAGGAACGGTTGGAATGCAGCACTTCAAAGGCCGCATTAACGGAAATCCCGTTCGGGTTGACCGCGATGCCATGCGAGCCGGTGGAAATCCCGGTCACGCTGAAGGTGATATCGTAACGCTCCTGCAGCTCCCAGCGTTTGCGCAAAAGCAGCTGCGCCAGTGCCTGGGCGACGTTCCCAAAACCGATAAATGTAAGTTTGTAGTGCATAGGTTTCTCCTGCGAAAGTAGCGCGGGATATTATTCCACGTCAGGCTATACCGGCGGGTAAGGATAGGCGCGTCTGTATTCAGGCGGGTGAGGAAAGACGCGGGACGAGACCAGAGCTTCTGCACGAGCGGCCAGGGCATTGATCTCGCTGGGGTTGAGATACGGCTGAAGGTCAGCGAGCAGATCCTGAGCGGCGGGAAGATGCGCGAGAGGCTTGAGCAGGTCGTCTGGGATTGGCTCCCCGGCGAAGTCCCAGATGACCGTCCGCAGTTTGTCGTCCTCATGGAAGCAAAGCCCGTGGTCGATCAGCCACAGTTTGCGCGTCCCTTCTTCAATGAGGACATGGCTGCCCTTGCGGTCGGCATTGTTGCACAGTAGATCGAAGAGCATGACGGGTTTCAAGCGGGTCTTGTCTTCATCCGTGAAGTTGAAATAGTGGTAGTTGGGATCGTACTCGATGTACTGCTGGATGGAGCCTGCCCCATACGGGCCTTCCGGGCGCAAAATGGTAAAGGGAACAAAGCACCAGCCGAGCACCTGGCTGACGCGGTAGGCAGCCACTTCGCGGTGCGCGAGGGTCTGGTCGGGGAAATCCCACAACGGCTGCTCGCCTTTGGACGGTTTGTATACGGCCTGTAGCTCAAGCCCATTGTAGTGAACCTTGACGAGGAAGGTATAGTTAGAACCGGGCATGAACTGGCCCTGGAGTTCGATTTCTCCCTGCTTCAGAGCCTGTCCTAAAACTCCTAAGTCCACCGGTTCAGACATCAGCTTCGCCTGTTATTTTCTTGTTTTAGCCAGAATCGTATTCCCCGCCCGGCGAGCGGCTCATCAGCATAGCGGGGAATCACATGCAGGTGTGCATGGAATATTTCTTGCCCTGCACTCACTTCGCAATTCCATCCAAGATTGTATCCAGCGGGCTGGTGTATTTCGTCGAGGAGTTTCTTGACCTCTTGAATCATGAGATATGTGGCAAGCCATTCATCCAAATTCAGATCAAAGGCGGTTCTGCAATGGCGTTTGGGAATAATCAAACCTGAGCCAATAAGGATTGGTTCTTCTGGCTGTAAAAAAAGACAATGTTCATTCTGCAACACACTTTTTTCATCGACTCGCGGTGAGCAAAAAGGGCATTCCATTTTATGGACGTGATTGTTGAAATGGTTCAGTGCTTGTGCCCATTCTTCTTGGGGCAAAAGTGACCTTCCGGCTCCATCGGCGCGCCGCACTGCGGGCAAGTCGGCCGTCCGCGGGTGACGAGTTCCGCGCCCCAGCGCGCCATTTTGCGGATCTGCTCGCGCGTGCACCAGAAACGCACCACGGCAGCGGCTTCGGGATCTTCTTCTTCGGTCAACAATTCACGGGCCTGGAGCACAACGCGGTCGCGGTCTTTGTCGAAGCCAAGACCAACCTCGCCCACCCGGAAAAGCGGGTCCACCGGCGGGTTGATGCGCATCTGGTCTTCGATAAAATCACCGGATACATCTTCGAGTTCCGGCGCCTGGCGGACCACTTCTGCCAGGAATTGTTCCACGCCCACAGAAAGCGACTGCAGCTGAAACTTTTCGATCAGCACGGTCACCGTACGCTGGTCCTGCCAAGCCTGGATATAAAATACACGCTGGCCAGGCTTGCCGATGGCATCAGCGGTAATATGGTCTAGAGGGTCTACATCAATTTCAAAACGGGGCATGAGATACCTATCTGGGTTGAGTTAAAGTGAGTATACCAAATTCAGAAGGTGGATGATAGGCTGTGCTCTGCTATAATTCATACATCAGTTATTTGGGAATTCTCGTGGTGGGTAGTTACCCGGATTTTGCTCCGATTAAACTTGCAGGGCAAACGCTGACCCGGCCTGGAGAACCCAAATATCTCGCCCAAGGAGTAATCATGTATGACGAGAAAAAACTTGATGAACTAAGAGAATCGCTGGAAAAGTGGGAAGAGACCAGCTTGCAAAAAACGCTTGCGTCCATGCCTGAGCGACGTGATCAATTTATCACTACTTCCTCTGAACCGATTGAGAAACTGTATACCCCGCTGGATGTGGCGGACCTGGATTACGAATCTGACCTGGGCCTTCCGGGTGAGTACCCCTACACCCGTGGAGTCCACCCGACGCTTCATCGCGGCAAGTTGTGGACCATGCGCATGTTTGCCGGTTTCGGGACCGCCGAGGAGACGAACGCACGCTTCAAATACCTGCTCGGCCAGGGACAGACCGGTCTCTCGATTGCTTTCGACCTTGCCACCCTGATGGGCTATGACACCGACCAGCCCGAAGCGCTGGGTGAGTTTGGCAAGTGCGGCGTGGCTGTCTCCTCGCTCAAAGATATGGAAATCCTGCTCGACGGCATCCCGCTGGACAAAGTCTCATCCAGCATGACGATCAACTCGCCTGCGGCCATTATCTGGGCCATGTACCTCGCTGCCGCTGAGAACAAGGGGGTACGCCCCGACCAACTGCGCGGCACCCTTCAGAACGATATCCTGAAGGAGTTCATCGCCCAGAAGGAATTCATCTTCCCGCCCGAGCCGTCCATGCGGCTGGTGGTGGATACGATGGAATACGGGACCAACACCGTCCCGCAGTGGAACACTATTTCCATCAGCGGTTACCATATCCGCGAAGCAGGTTCCACCGCGGCGCAGGAACTGGCCTTCACTTTAGCAGATGGCATGGAGTATGTTCGCTGGGGCATCGAGCGCGGCATGGACGTGGACTCGTTCGCGCCGCGCCTGTCCTTTTTCTTCAACGCTCACAACGACTTCTTCGAAGAAATTGCAAAATATCGGGCGGCCCGTCGCATCTGGGCGCGCGAGATGAAAGAGACCTTCGGCGCGAAGAACGCGCGTTCCTGGCTGTGCCGCTTCCATACGCAGACGGCTGGTGTCTCGCTGACCGCCCAGCAGCCGGAGAACAACGTGGTCCGTGTGGCGATCCAGGCCCTGGCAGCGGTGCTCGGTGGAACCCAGAGCCTGCATACCAATTCCCGTGACGAAGCGCTGGCCCTGCCCTCCGAGCACGCGGTGACGATCGCGCTGCGCACGCAGCAGATCATCGCGGAAGAATCCGGGGTGGCGAACACGATTGATCCGCTCGGTGGCAGTTTCTTCGTAGAGGCGCAGACCGACCGTATCGAGCAGCAGGCCTACGATTATTTCCGCCGGATCGAAGAATTGGGCGGCGTCCTGCCGGCTATTGACAAAGGTTTCTTCCAATCCGAAATCTCTGACGCGGCTTACCGATACCAGCGCGAAATCGACGCGGGCGACCGCAAGATTGTAGGCGTGAATGCTTACGCCGAGGACAAGCGGCCGGCCATCCCCTTGCTTGAGATGGATCCACAGGGTTATAAGCGCCAGGTTTCCCGGCTGGAAGAGGTCCGCCGGACGCGTGATAACGGGCGCGTAGGCCAGGCGCTGGACAGGTTGCGCATCGCCTGCCAGGGGACGGAGAACACTATGCCCTTCATCATGGATGCCGTTCACGCTTATGTTACGTTGGGTGAAATCATTGGCGTGATGAAGGACGTATTTGGAACCTACGAAGAGCCAAACTGGATTTAGAAGCTCACCATTTGTAGATAGGATGGTAGAAAGACCATCAATATAATTCATAAACCGGAACGGAGGTGCAATCATGTCAAACAATAAACCCGGTGTCATCGGTATCCTAACAGGGGGTGGTGATGTTCCAGGACTCAACCCGGCCATCCGGGCCGTGACCATCCGCGCGCTACGGGAGGGATATAAGGTTATCGGCCTCAGGCGTGGCTGGGCTGGGCTGGTGGATGTCATTCGAGACAAAAAAGCGGATAACAGCAAGAACTTCCAGGAACTGACCGAAGAGGTGGTTAACAGGGCTGGTCGTACGGGGGGAACCTTTCTGCATACTTCCCGTACGAATCCGGCCAAGGTCAGAAAAGATCGTCTCCCCGAGCATCTGCGAGAAACATATACTGAGGAAATCAATGATATTACGCCGGAAGTCCTGAAGAACCTTGACTTTTTAGGGATCGATTACCTCATCCCTATTGGCGGTGATGATACGCTCAGTTATGGTGTCCGCATGTACCAGGAAGGGCTCAAAGTCGTTGCCATTCCTAAAACGATGGATAACGATGTGCCTGGCACCGATTATTGCATTGGTTTCAGCACTTGCGTTACACGCACGATCGAGATAGCGAACAGCCTGCGGACGGTGGCCGGTTCCCACGAACGGTTGATGGTCCTCGAGGTCTTTGGCCGCTATGCAGGCTTTACGGCCATGCTGCCCACCATGGCCGGCGCTGCCCATCGCTGCGTCATCCCGGAATACAAGTTCAACATCGAACGGCTGGCAGAACTGTTGATGCTGGACCGTAGTCACAACCCAAGCCAATATTCGGTTGTACTTGTCTCGGAGGGCGCGATGTTCGAGGGCGGTGAAATGGTCTTTCAAGACCGCACCACCGATGCCTTTGGACATGCCAAACTGGGCGGTATTGGTGACCTCGTATCAGAAAAATTGAAAGAGCTGAGCGTTCAGTTCAACAACGGCCGCTCAGTGGACACGGTCAACCAGAAACTCGGCTACCTGGTCCGCTGTGGAGACCCGGATGCAATCGACGCAATCGTCCCGATGGCCTACGGGAACCTGGCGCTGGACCTGATTCAGAAGAGGACGCACGGGCGATTGGTAGTGCTCAAAAATGGGCGGTATGACAATATCCCGATCGACATAGTCACCAGCACCAAGAAAAAAGTCAACGTGGATCGTTTCTATAATATCGAGCGTTTGCGCCCGCATTATAAGAGCTTCGAGATGACCCCGCTGTTCATCATGACCAGCGAGTGAAATTAACATTAAGTGGAATATTCAAAAGGACGCCGAGCGGCGTCCTTTTCGTTATACTGTCCAGACCTGACAGGTTTTACCCCTACGCTTCGTTACGGGGTACTTCGTGAAAACCTGTCAGGTCTTAATCCTAATTCCGTTTGATCTGGAAACTGTCAAAATCCCGCGCCACGACCGTCTCCGGGAAGACAGCCTGGGCTTCAGCCAGCACGTCGCGTTCGCGGTAACGGCGCGAGAGGTGAGTCAGGATCAGCCTCTTGACCCCCGCATCTCTGGCCAATTCCGCGGCTTTTTGGGCCGTAAGGTGAGAGAACTGCTGCGCCAACTCGGCTTCTTCATTGAGAAAAGTTGATTCGATCACCAGCGCATCCGCACCCCGGCAATGTTCAAGAATGTCATCGGTGCGGCCGGTGTCACCTACCACAACCAGTTTGGTGCCGCTTTGCCAGGCGCCAAGCACCTCGTCCGGTTTGACCATTCGACCGTCGGCCAGGCTGACAGTTTTCCCGTTGACCAGGTCGCGGCGCTCCGGCCCGAACGGGACGCCAAGTGCATCCGCTTTTTCGGCCAGGAACGGACGCCGGGCTTTTGTCTCGAAGCTGTAGCCCAGGCAGCCGGGACCGCGATGGGTTACAGAGAAGGCTGTGATCGTGAAATCATCCGCTTCGAAGAAAATGCCGGGTTTGATTTCCTGCAGCGTGAGCGGCATGGGTGGCTGCTTGCCGCGCAAGACAACCCCGTACAACAGGTCGTGAACGCGCTCAAGCGCCGAACGCCCGCCGAAAATTTCTAACTCGTCGATCGCTTCCCAGCGTAAAAAAGTGGACATCAGTCCACCCAGCCCCAGGATGTGATCCAGATGCCCGTGCGTGAGCAGGATGCGGGTCAGGCGCTTGAAACCGGCGCCTGATTGTAAGATCTGGCGTTGGGTGCCCTCTCCACAATCTACGAGAAAGCGGTACTCGTCATGGCTGACAATAGCGGCTGAAAGACCACGCTTGGTTGAAGGCGCCGAAGCGGAAGTTCCTAGGAAAAGAATTTCGAACACTGATTATCCTTCGTGAGAATGAAGCAATTGTACCTTAAAGAAAACAGACCATTTGTGCTATAATCTTTCTATGCCAATTCCCTTGACAACGTCATATTTGCCAAGTTATTCAAGATAAGTCGGGTACTTTTTTAGAATGTGATATTGTCAAACCATTAGCCATACAAAACCCATGCCTGTCCGTAAACCCAAGTCTCGCCGCAAGAGCGGCACAAAAGCTAAGAAGGCACTTCCTAGAAAGAGAGCCTCTAAACCTGCTGTGCAGAAGTCCAAAAAGAAACCGACTTCTGCGCTGCCTGTACGCATCCCCCCGGTGTGGCAGACGCTTTCCATCGATCGCAGATTGGACGTGATCGGTGTCGTGCTGACCCTGGTGGGCTTGGTGACGCTTCTGAGCCTGGTCTCCGCGGAACGCAGCCTGCTGACCGGCACCCTGATCCGTTATCTCGGACAGATTTTTGGCTGGGGCGTGTACATCCTGCCTGCCGGTTTG
>JAABUE010000040.1 GCA_011389535.1 Anaerolineales bacterium | reverse complement strand
AGACAGGGGCGCAACCTGCACGCCCAGCACCTGCGCATCGACCCCAAAGGAGTAGACCGGGTAATACAGCGGCAGGGACGGCAGCTCTTTGGCAAACATCACCTGGAAGTTGCGGTACAGACGCGTGCGAACGTCAAAATCAGTATTGACGCGCGCCTGCTCGAGATATTCGCTGGCGGTGCGGTTGTCCCATTGCGAATAGTTTTGCCCGCCCGTGGCCTCGGCCTGATGCCAGAAAGGATACGGATCCGGGTCCGGGGTGTGCGCCAGGTTCAAATCAACGAGGGCAGCCTGATACGAGCGCGGTCCGAGATAGTCGAACACCATGCGATCATAGGGGACGGGCTGCAAGTTGACCTGCACCCCGATCTGTTCCCAGCTGGCCTGCATGGTCTGCGCCAGTTGGGCGTGCAATTCGTCATCCGGGTGCAGCATCGTAAAACTCAAAGACTGGCCTTCCTTGGCGCGCACGGCTCCCCCCTCCGCCGGGATCAAGTATCCATCCCCTTTCAACAAAGAAATAGCCTGATCCGGATCATACTCAATATGCTCGGTTCCGTCGTAATAAGCCCACGAACCGGGGAAAATCGGACCATCGGCGACGATGGCCTGTCCAGCCAGCAAGTTCGAAATCATGCGCTGGCGGTTCAATCCCAACAATAAAGCCCGGCGCACGTTCGGCTCCTGTAAAAAAGGGACTTCCGGGTTGTTCAGGTTTAGCAGCACCATGCTGATCTGCGGCATTCGGCTGGTATAAAACTGCAGGTTAGGCTGCGCCAGCGCTTCGTCGAGCACATCCTTGGAGATACGGCTGATGCCTAACACGTCGCCCTGCTGGTATGCGTCCAACGCGGCGGCGGACGATGGGAAATACCGGAAGACCACCTGTGGCACGAAAGGTTTCTTACCGTAATAGTTTTCGAAAGATGTCAGGACAACGCCGGTGATCTGACCCTGCTCCAGGATCAAATGGTCGAACTGGTAGGGGCCGCTACCAACCGGAGCAATATTAAATTCAGTTGTTACCAGTTCCTCCGGTGGCATGCCCTCCAATATATGTTTCGGCAGCACGCCAAAGGTCAGATAGTCCAGGAACGGTGCGAACGGTTCCGGGATGGTGAACTTCAGATTGTTATCATTTAACTTCGCGACTTCGACGTTCCTCCAAAGTTCCTTGATGTCCTGCGGGAAAAGCGAGCCGTCGCTTTTGAGCAACTCGATTGTAAAAATGACATCATCGCTGGTGACAGCTGTCCCGTCATGCCAGACGGCATTCGGGCGGAGCGTGAAGTTATAGATCGTGCCTTCCTCGTTCACCCCCCAGGACTCGGCCAGGTCGGTTTGCGGCAGGCCGCGTTCGTCGAAACGAATCAGGCTGCTAAACAGGAGCCGGTTCACGTCCCGGTCGGCCGGGTTGTTCCAATCCAGGAGCGGGTTCAAACGTCCCAGGGACCCCACCAATGCTTCGGAATAGACACCACCGGTTGTGGGCTGAGGCAAGACCTGGACAGGCCCCACCGGTTGCTGGGTCAGCAACAAGACTCCCACCACCACCAGGGTCAGGATCACAACCAGGATTTGCCAGCGTAAGCGTTTCATAAGCATAAAAAGAAAGGCCTGAACCGGTCACGGCAGACAGTGCCGCGCCCGGAAGCGGCCTTTCCATTCGTTATAGGGAATCCATTAACTAGAAATCAATACGATCGTGATTGCCAGAGTAAAAAAGATCACGCTCAGAACAATGGTAACCCAGAACAGCGTGCGCTCGATCCCACGCCGGGCCGTATACACGCCACCCGTGTCGCCGCCGGTCAAACCACCCAGGCCAGCGCCTTTACTCTGAAGGATGACACTGATGATCAAGGCCACCGAGGTTATAATCAGCGCAATATTCAAAAAACGTTCCATGTGTAAGCCTCCTGCAAATTAGCGGGTGGAATTATACCTGTGAGTAAGGGAAATCGTCAACAACTGGGATTTTATGCACGAAATCGTCGTCAACTTGCACATGCACACACGTTACTCGGACGGCAGCGGCACGCATAAAGATATCGCGCGAGCCGCTATGAAAGCCGGGTTGGACGCGGTCATCGTGACAGACCATAACGTGCTGGTGCAAGGTGTGGAGGGATATTACCGCAGCGGGCCGAACCGGGTTCTGCTCCTGGTCGGGCAGGAGGTCCACGACCAGGCTTTGGTACCGCAGAAGAACCACCTGCTGGTCTTCAACGCCAACCGTGACGTCGCCACCTTCGCCCATGACCCGCAGCGGTTGGTGGACGCTGTGCGTGAATCGGAAGGGATGTCCTTCATCGCTCATCCGAGCGACCCCGCCGCCCCGGCCTTCGGCGAGACCGACATTTCCTGGGACCGATGGGATGTGACCGGCTTCAGCGGGCTCGAGCTATGGAACGGGTTGAGCGAGCTCAAGGTTTACCTGAAGAGCAAGCTGCATGGCATTTTCTATGCCTACTTCCCGCAGTTTATCGGGCATGGCCCAATCCCGGACGTACTGCTCAAATGGGATGAGTTGCTGCTTGACGGCAAACGCATCGTTGCCATCGGCGGCTCGGATGCGCATGCCTGGCCGCAAAGCCTGGGGCCTCTCAAACGGGTCATCTTTCCCTACGAATTCCATTTCAAGACGATCAACACGCACATCTTCATTTCTGCACCCCTGTCCGGAGATTCGGCCGTGGACCGCCGCCTGGTCTACGAGGCCTTCGAACACGGACGCTGCTTTATCGGCTACGACCTGCCTGCGCCCACCAAAGGCTTCGTCTTCAAAGCACAGGGCCGCGATAAGACCGTCCTGATGGGCGAGGAGATTCCAGCCCAGGGCGGCGTGACCCTGCAGATCCGCCTGCCCGATCTGGCAGAATGCCGGCTCATCAAAGACGGTAAAGTGCTCAAGGAGTGGACCCGCGGGGAGAATTTTGCCCACATCACAACGGTGCCGGGGGTTTATCGGGTGGAGGTCTACCGCCGCTACCTGGGCCGCAGGGTGGGCTGGATATTCAGTAATCCGATTTACATTAGATAAAGGCCAAGTTTACAAAGGTTTAGTCAATTTAACAATAGCAGGCCGGGTCCGAGGGAGCATTCACATTCTGTAGGACCAAAACAAATCTGAATGCTAACCACAAAGTCGCTAAGTCGCTAAGTCACAAAGACACGAATTTACCTTTGTGTTTTGGAGTCTTTGTGACCTGGTGGTTTTCATCCGGCTCAATTTCCTGCAAGAATCTACAATCTACAACGTTTGAGCGCACAAAGTTCGCTTTTTGTGGTAAACTCCGTCCGCTCAGGTACGTTCAATCGTGCCTTTCCGCTCCTGGCTCGCCTACGGCGTGCACAGAAGCAAACCCGTGGAAAGGAGGAATCCCGTATGCGTAGTTATGAACTGGTTTGCATTGTCCAGCCCGACCTGGATGAGACTGCTTTTAACGAAGTAGTCGACCGCGTCAAGGCCTGGGTCACGGATGCAGGCGGCGAAGTTAGCAAAGTGGATGTATGGGGCAAGCGCAAGCTTGCTTACCTGATCCGCAAGCAGCGCGAAGGCCAATATGTGCTGCTCAACATCAACCTGCCTGCTGAAGCCACCACTGATCTGGAACGCAATGTCCGCTTCTTGGAACCTGTCATGCGTCACATGTTGACCGTTGTATAATTAACTTTAATGTTGTGAGTTCTCGGTTATTGAAAAAGGAGTAAGTTATGAGCCGAGGTTTGAACAAAGTCATGATAATCGGCCACCTAGGCCGCGACCCGGAGATGCGCTATACGCCCTCTGGCCGCCCGGTGACAACCTTCACGATCGCGGTCAGCCGCTCGTGGAACACCGCCGATGGTGAACGCCGTACAGAGACCGAATGGTTCAACATTGTAGCCTGGGGCAACCTGGCGGAAATTTGCAAGCAGTATCTTTACAAAGGCCAGCAGGTCTATATCGATGGACGCCTGCAGACCCGCCGCTGGGAAGACAAAGAAGGCCAGAAGCACACCAGTGTGGAAGTCGTTGCCAACGAGATGATGATGCTGGGAGACCGCCGTGACAATAGCAGCCAAACCCAGGAATCAACGGAACAGACAGACGACGTCGCTACGCCAACGGCCGACGAAGATGAATTCCCCTTCTAAGAAGGGTTTTGATGGAGTATTAAATGGCTGAAGAACAAGGTTATCGTGGCAGACAAGAACGGCGCTATTTCTCGCGTCCGAAGTTCTGCCAGTTCTGCTCGGATAAAGAGCTAGCAATCGACTATAAAAAAGTAGACCTTCTCAAACGTTTCATCACGGATGATGGCAAGATCCGTCCGCGCCGTCAGACTGGCACGTGTGCAAGACACCAACGTGAGCTGGCTGGCGCCATCAAGCGCGCCCGACATATTGCCCTGTTACCCTTCACAGGTACATTCTGGGAAGATGGCCACTTCTAAACCCTGCAACTGAACGGGGTTGCCCCGCAGTTGTGTAAAGGAAGCATTATGGCGCCTAAACCCAGCGTACAAAGTAAAAAACACATCGCCCGTCTCGAACGCGAACGGCGACAGATCAAGCTGATCCAATACATCGCAATTGGCGTGGTAGCGGCTGTTCTCCTGATCATAGGCTATGGTTACCTGGACATCAACGTACTGCAAAAGCTCCAACCCGTAGCTGAAGTAAATGGAGATAAGATCACTACCAGAGAATTCCAGGCACGTGTCGTTCTCCAGCGCAACCAATTGCTCAGGCAGTACGTGGAATACATGCAATACCAGCAGGTGTTTGGCCTGGATACCTCTGCCCAGTTGCAGCAAATCGAATCCTCGCTGAGCATCCCCACCGTTATTGGGCAGCAAGTGTTGGACGAACTGATCCGGGATGTGCTCGTCCGCCAGGAAGCAGAAAAGCGTGGTATCAGCTTGACGAGCGAAGAGCTGGAAACTTTTAAACAGGGCCAGTTCGGTTATTACCCGGATGGCACTCCCATACCCACCATCACCCCGACTCAGGTGGATGTAAGCTACCCGACCCTTTCCGCAGCACAACTGGCCCTGGTGACGGTCACCCCGGAACCCACCCAGGGTCCGACTTCCACCCCGCTTCCCACAGCGACCGCTGATCCTGGTTCCACACCTGCACCCACATCAACAGTCGCACCAACCCCGTTCCCTTCACCCACGGCAACCCCTTACACCCTGGAAGGCTACCAGAACACGTATGCGACCGCGCAGGCCGGCCTGGTGGAAGCCGGAATGTCCAAAGACCAGTATGAAACCATCTTCGAGACCGAGCTCTTACGCAAGAAGCTGTATGATGCCGTAACTGCCGACACAGCGCTTGAACAAGATCAGGTCTGGGCGCGCCATATCCTGGTGACCACTGAAGAGGAAGCCAGGTCTGTCATCGAACGCCTGAACGACGGCGAAGAGTTTGGCGAGCTCGCTGCTGAATTATCCCTGGATACCGGCAGCGGCGCCAATGGTGGAGACCTGGGCTGGTTCGGGAAAGGCCAAATGGTGGCCCCCTTCGAAGAAGCTGTGTTCGAGCTTGAAGTTGGCGAGATCAGTGAACCGGTGCAATCCGATTTTGGGTGGCATGTCATCCAGCTCATCGACAGCACTACCCTGCCAATGACAGCCAGCCAGTATGAGCAGGCCCGTCAGGCAGCCTTCAATGAATTCCTGACCGGTTTGCGTGAAGAATCAGAAGTCACGATTTACGACTACTGGATGGAACGCGTGCCTGCCGAACCCGGTCTGGAAACATTACAAGGATTACAAGGACTACAATAGCTAAAAACCCCGCCGCTCGATCGAGCGGCGGGATCATTTCTGATAATTATCCATAGTAATTGATGCAGCTCGTGGGGAGTGGGGCTCGGGACCCTTCAGGCACGTGGTGGTTACCAAGCAGGTTGTTATGGATTTGAAACAGGGCCGCTTATCTAACGTTTAATAATACTGGTTATAATCTCCCCCGTGTTACAGCGAATTGTTCGAACGATTGACCTGATCATCTACGTGCTGCTCAGCATCGCGCTTTTGACCGCCAGCAACCCCATCGCTGGTGAACCGGTCGAACGAGCGCGCGCCTACACGCGCGCCATCGAGTTTGACTATGTCAGTTGGAGCGCGGAAGCAGCCCTGCTCAAACTGCAAAGTGGGTTCCTGGGGCTGCCAGGCTATCTCAACCATGAAGATCGCAAACAGGCGGTCATGCAGCACCTGTTCCTGACCGAGCGCATCCTGCAAGCCGAGAACCAGCTCAACCACATCTACGCCGATCCTGAAATAGCTGACAAAGAAGCCGCCTCTGAACTCGTGCGGGCCCAGTTGGATAATATGTACCAGCGCCAGAAGCAACTGGCTCCATTATCTGAAGCGACCTTGCAAGCACAGGTTAGCGCCACCCTGGCCGACCAGAATCTGACCAGCGGCGGGCAGCCCATCCCACCAGTGTTGTACCATACCAGCGCTGTTCCGATGGGCATGATCGTCTCGCCGCGTGATCGCATCCAACAACTCACCAACATCTCGATCCAACCCAACCTGACCGTCGACGAACAGGCAGAACTGGAAGAGCGGGTAGACACTGCCCTGAATGTTTCGACGTTGGTGGTACCGATCGGCGGCGTGGGCGTCTATCCCACCATGGTGACGCGCACAACTTCCCTCTCCTGGCAGATAGACACAGTCGCACACGAATGGACCCACAATTACCTGACCGTGCGCCCGCTTGGTTTTCTGTATGACTCTACACACGAGCTGCGCACGATGAACGAAACGACGGCCTCCATTGTTGGCGGTGAGATTGGGAGGCTCGTTTTGCAACGTTATTACCCTGAACTGGTTGTCGCTTCTCAATCGCCCATCCAACTCGCTTCCGCCAAACCGGCCTCCTCAAACCCTGACGGAGACATACCGCATTTCGACTACCGGACAGAGATGCACACCACGCGCGTTACGGTCGATGCCATGCTGGCGGCAGGTAAAATAGAAGAAGCCGAAGCTTATATGGAAGCGCGCAGGGAAATCTTCTGGCAGAACGGTTACACCATCCGCAAGTTGAACCAGGCGTATTTCGCTTTCTACGGCGCTTATGCCGATGTCCCCGGCGGCGCTGCGGGCGAGGACCCGGTCGGCCCGGCTGTCCGCGCCTTGCGTGAACAAAGCGATTCGCTGGCCGATTTCGTCAATCGCATATCGTGGATGACCTCTTTCGAAGAACTTCAAGCAGCAGTTCAGTAGGGATTAGAATATCTCAGGGAACAATGCAAAAATCATTTGTATATCTCTTATCCATCACTTTATTCTTTCTCAGTTCCTGCGCCCCAACAATCGTCCCCGTTACACCCAGCGCAGCCCCAACCACACCGACCATCATTATTCCAACACCCCCACCAACGCAACCGGCTTGCACGAGCATAAACCTCGAGCCCACACCGGGGCCGGATGTTCCCTCGCTGTTCCCCTCTGTCAGCGCAGCAGACTATTCGCGCGGGGCAGAAGATTCCGCTGTGACCATCGTGATCTACAATGACTTCCAGTGCACAAACTGCAATTATCTGCCAATGTCGCAACGCTTGCTCGAAGAGCACACCGGCGATGTACGCTTTGTTTACCGCTACTATCCTTACATAGCGTTCTTTGACAAAGGCGAACTGGCCGCACAGGCTGCGGAAGCTGCTTCCAGGCAGGATAAATTCTGGGAAATGCATGATTTGTTGTTCGAACAACAGGCCGAATGGGTCGATCTGTCCGCAGATTCCTTCGAGGGCTGGGTTACAGCGCGTGCAACGGAGCTAGAGCTGGACCAATCCCGGTTCACAACTGACTTCAATAGCGCGGAAACAATTGAAAGGGTCCAGTCAGATGCGGAAGAGGGCGCCAGGATAGGCATTCCAAACCTGCCGTTCTTCCTTCTCAACGGTCAGATCTATCGTGGCCCCTCCGATTATGAGGCTTTCAACCAGGTCATCAACCTGATCAAACTGGGCGAGCGCCAGTTTGCAAACTGTCCTTCTATGGATATCGACCCGGACAAGCAGTACATCGCAACGCTGGAGACGGAAAAAGGAGAGATCGTATTGCAACTTTATCCTGACAAAGCCCCGATGGCCGTGAACTCGTTCGTCTTCCTGGCCAGGCAGGGCTGGTATGATGGGATTACTTTCCATCGCGTGCTGCCCGGTTTCGTTGCCCAGACCGGCGACCCCAGCGCAACAGGCCAGGGCAACCCCGGTTATTTATTCGATAACGAGATCGACCCCGCGCTTAAATTTAACCAGGCCGGGATCCTGGGCATGGCTAACTCCGGGCCGGATACCAATGGCAGCCAGTTCTTCATCACCTACGCGCCAGCACCAAGCCTCGATGGAGGCTATACTATTTTTGGGAAAGTCCTGAGCGGTATGGAAGTGCTCGAAGCGCTGACGCCGCGCGACCCGCAGCCGGGCGTCCACCTGCCGCCCGGGGATCAGCTCATCAAAGTAACCATCGAGGAGAAATAATATGGATCCTAAACCACGCGGTGCAGACTGGCGCTCAATCCTTTTGGTGATCTTCGCTTTAACCGGCGCTGTATTCGCCATCAGCTCTGCCATTGGCATCTTCGTGTTCATGGCAGTGAACAGAAGCGCTCTAACGCAGTTCAACGCTCCTACCCTTACGACCACATTGACTGCCAGCACCTTATTGGCCATTGGGCTGCTCCTGTTACCGGTTGCCTGGTTGAGCCTGCAACGGTTGCGCGGTTCGGATTTCGACTCCTTCAGCCTGCCCCCCTTACGCCGTTGGGAATGGATTGCCATCCCGGGCCTCTGGCTGATCGTTTTAACGCTGGCAACGCTTTACCACGATGCTCCCGGCGCGCTCTGGTACCTACCCTTTTTGCATTTCTTATCCATTGCTTTGCCCCTTTATTTTGTCATCCGCATTGCGCTGAACCGGATAACGCTGGGCACCAGCCAGCGCGCCTGGGGAGTCTTCGGTGTTGGGATGACACTCGGTCCTTTGCTGGCGGTCATCGCGGAAGTGGCTATGCTTTTCCTGGCTGTCCTTGTAGTCGCAGTCTATATAGGTCTAAATCCCGAAAAAATGGCTGGGATCGAGCGCCTTGTGAACCAGATCGAGCGGGCGCCTGATATAGACACACTGATCTACCAGGTTGGCCCGCTGCTGAAGAATCCATTGACCCTGTTCGCCGGGCTGGCCTTTTTATCCTTTCTCGTCCCCATTATCGAAGAAACAACCAAGTCTCTGGGAGTCTGGTTGGTGGCAAACCGGATCCAATCTCCGGCGCAGGGGTTCGCGCTGGGCGCGTTGAGCGGCGCCGGATTTGCGCTGGCCGAAAGCCTTTCAGCCAGTCTCACCGCAGATGAGAGCTGGGCGCTGACCCTGTCCATGCGCGCGATCAGCGGCAGCATGCACATGCTGGCCTCGGGGCTGGTGGGCTGGGGAATTGCCTGGGCAAGCCTGGAGAAACGCTACTTCAGGTTTATCGGTATGATGCTGCTCGCCATCCTGTTACACGCAGTCTGGAATGCGGGAGCGGTTTTCTCCGTCTGGGGAGGGTTGCGGGTGATGCTTGCCATGCCGGGCGTCGACGTCTTGGGTGCAATTTTGGCAGCAGGCGGGATGGGCTTGCTCTTCTTCCTGATGGCCGGAATGTTCGCGGCTTTCTTCATTCTCAACCGGCGTTTCCGGACTAATTCCCCAGTACCATCCTCTCCTACCGACCAATAGGTTGGCAACTCACATTCGAAAAATTAACCGAAAATCAGGGTGTGGATGTGCGTACGCACATCCACACCCTGATTTTCGGCCTTCTCTTGAACAATATGGCCATTAGAAGGGTAAAATAACCCCATGCCCTGGAACACCAAATCCACCCACACGCAGAGCGGCGACCTGGTCCAACTGGTCGGATTGCGACATAAAAGTTTCATCTTCCCACTCTCAGAGGGTGGGGATTTCCAGACCCATCGCGGCGTTCTCAAACACGACGATTTGATCGGCCTTCCCTGGGGCTCGCAGGTCTTCAGTCACCTGGGGGCGCCTTTCTTCCTGCTCCAGCCCTCCATCGCTGACCTGCTGCTCGACCTGAAGAGGAATACGCAAATCCTGTATCCCAAAGACCTTGGCTTCATCCTGCTCACGATGAGCATCGGGCCGGGACAAAAGGTACTCGAAGCGGGAACGGGCTCCGGTTCCATGACGGTCGCACTGGCATACGCTGTCGGCGCAGAGGGACATGTTGTCTCCTACGAACAGCGCGAGGAGATGCAAAAACTGGCCCGTAAAAACATCAGCCGGACCGGGCTCGCATCGCGCGTAGACTTCAAGTTGCGCGACATCCAGGAGGGTTTTGACGAAACAGACGCGGATGCCTTCTTCCTGGACGTTCCCAACCCATACGATTACATCGCACAGGTGCGCGCCGCGCTCAAGCCGGGAGGTTACTTCGGCTGCATCGTTCCCACGGTCAACCAGGCTGAAATCCTGCTGCGCGCGCTGCGCCGGCAAAGGTTCGCCTTCATCGAAATGTGCGAGGTGATGCTGCGCTATTACAAACCTGAACCAGACCGTTTACGTCCCACCGACAGGATGGTGGCGCACACCGGGTTCCTGGTCTTCGGGCGGCGCATCGAGCCCAGCGAAGACCCGCGCGCCCAGGCGTTGTTGGCGGAGCAGGCCCTCCGAGTCGACGAAGAATGAGATCCGGATGCGGGCAAACAAAGATGAAACCAGTTAGACCTGTGTTTGCTTGGTACAGATAAAGTCACCTTTATGAACCTTCCCAACCTGACTGAAAACTACATCATCGAAAAACTGCGCGTTTTAGAGGACCAGAACGATGGTGGTGAAATCTACAACGAATCTGGGGATCTTTTGGGCGCGGAACCGAAATGCGCCGCGGTCTTGATCCCGCTGACCCACTTCGGGGACGAGTGGCACCTTCTCTACACGCGCCGTGGAGACAGGGTCGAAACTCATAAAGGACAGGTCTCTTTCCCCGGAGGCGCCTGCGACCCAGGCGAAACAACGCCCGAGCAAACTGCCCTGCGCGAAGCAGAGGAAGAAATCGGCATTCACCCGCAAGATGTACAGGTACTTGGCCGTATGACGGCGATGATCACCATCACCAGCTTCCAGGTCACCCCAGTGGTGGGCGTGGTACCCTGGCCGTATGCCTTTCGGGTGGAAAATGCCGAGGTGGCGCGCGTCTTCACCATGCCGTTGGCCTGGCTGGCCGACAAAAGCAATCGCTGGGAAATGAATATACCGGGGCGGAACATTGGCTTGATCGTCTTCCATCCCTACGATGGTGAATTGTTGTGGGGAGCGACCGCCTTGATGACAGACAATTTCCTAAAGGTGCTTGACCTTTAGTTTTCCCCCGTTATAAAAATTCAGTAAATCATAGATTCAAGCGTAGTAGCGACTTCCCCAGCACCGCCCGCCGGGGCAGGCCGTCCGCCCCGCGAGGGCGTCGGCCCGCCCGCCCCGACAAGCGCAGCGGGCCGGGGAGACGGGGTGTAGTCGCTCTTTTCTGGATTACCCCAACTCCCCCTCACTTTTTAAAGATACCTATTTTCTATGATCTGGCCGGAACCGTTCGGCCAGTTCTTTTAATTGGGCAAACCCGATCGGTTTAAGCAGGACCAGTTCTGCCTGGTCTCGCAAATGGGAAGCCATATTCGCATCAGCAGAGGCCAGGAAAACACGCGTATCCTTCAAGCGTTCATCGGAACGGATCTGCTTCAACAGGATATCGCCGGTCACGTGAGGCATGTGCAGATCCAGGATGATCAAGTCCGGAACGATCTCGGCGAGCTGCTTTTGAGCGACAGCGCCGTCCAAAGCGACCTTGACCTCATAGCCTGCCAGCTCCAATGCGCCCTGGAAAATCGTGACCGTATCCTCATTATCCTCAACAATGTAAGCCAGTGGTTTCTCATCCATAGAAGTCTATTTTACTCCATTGAGTAACGGCTTTCTTCAACTGATTCGACCAATGGCAAGGTAACAGTAAAAGTGCTCCCCACCCCAGGTTCGCTTTCTAGCCTGATTTTACCTTTCAAGCTGGATACAAGTCGTTTCACGATGGAAAGTCCCAGGCCCATGCCACCATATTCGCGTGAGATGGTTTCATCTACCTGCCGGAATGGTTCAAAGATGCTCTCGCGCTGTTCCTTTGGAATGCCAATTCCCGTGTCGCTAACGCGCATCGCCCAATGGCCTTCGTCGGGCCTGAGCAAAGCAACACAGACGGAGCCAGCCTGAGTGAATTTAATCGCGTTGCTGATCAAATGATAAAGGATTTGCTCGACCCGTGACGGAATTCCCCACAGCGTTTCAGGAAGTTCGGGAGCGATTTGTTCTTCAAGTTGTATATCTTTTTCCTGTGCATCCTGAAGGAACTCCCGGACGACCTTGTTCAGAATTCCGGCCGGGGAAAAGCTGACCGCCTGCACCGGAAGCATTTCTCGGTCTAACTGGGCTTGTTCCAGCAATTCAGAAAAAGTCGTCTCAAGGAACTTGGAATTTACCTGGATCCGTTCGAGTAATTTTTTCTGTTCGCTGGTCATCGGGCCGTAGGCTTCCAGCCGCAGCATTTCTGTCATTCCAGCGATTACGCCGAGAGGAGTGCGCAGCTCGTGGCTTACCTTGGACAGCAAGTGCGTTTTGAAATCACTGGCCTCCTGCGCCCAGATTGATAGTTGCTCACTCTCGACCAGCCTGAACGCCAACTCCTTTTCGTGGCGTTTGGTGCGCTCATGGGCAAGCCTGAGATTGTTCATCACCAGGGCAAATAATACAATCATCACAATCAACACCACAGAAAATTCACCCCATAGCGTGGTCTGAGTTGTGAATTCAGAAACCGGAGGCAACAGTTGGCGGGCATCTGCGTAAACCAGCCAGCCGGTGAACGCGATCGCGGCCAGCCCTGAGGCAAAGGCCGCCCGACTGCCAAGCAGCAATCCCGCAATCAGGACGATCCCGAAATAGGCGCTCATAGTTGAGCCTCGGAATCCTCCCGCTATATAAGATCCGATCGAAACAGCAACCAGTAAAACCAACGAGAACAGGGTGCTTGCCAGGCGTACCCGCCCGCTGCGCAGGAGAACCAGCAAGCCAATCGTCGTCAGGATCAGGGTTAGTTCGGCCAGGATCCGTTCCAGCGAAGGGGTAATGATGATGGACGGCATCCCGAATACCAGCGCGACAAACAGCACGCTTAACAGGATCGCGTTCAGTAAATCCGCAATCCGTGTTTTCTCTTCGTCCTTAGAGAAAACAGGTGGAGAGAGAATTTTCCGCAAACGTGTTCGCATACCTTCGGGTTCCATAACAACCAGATCATACCCGTAAAATCGAAGGAAAGAATTTCAATTTAGTCTTAATATCGATTGCCTGTATTATCGTAAAGAAACGGAGAAGTGGGGAACATCCCAAACCCGAGTTTGTCCAAGAAATTCGATTGCCTCTTCCAAAGGAAAGTCATATAATCGTAAATGAAGTAAATAGGGTGCTAATATCCTCGAAAAATGAGATTCCCATGGCAGATCCATCCTTGAAAAACAAAGCAGAAAACTATCTGAAATACCTGTGTCTTGATCTGCCTACCCGCCGGGTCGGCTCGCAGGGCAATCGCAATGCAAACGAGTTCGTGGCTGAGAAGTTTGCATCGTTTGGTTTTAAGCTCGAACGCCAGCCCTTCGATTGCATCGACTGGACGCAGGGCGCTGCCACTCTCTGTTTAAACGGCGAGCAGTTCCAGGTGCAGGTGGGTCCGTTCACGGCCGGTTGTGATACCCGCGCGCCGGTGGTGGTCGCATGCAGCCTGGAAGAGCTGGAGTCAACGGACGCCTGCGATAAGATCCTGCTGCTGCGTGGCGATCTCACCCGCGAACAACTCATGCCCAAGAATTTCCCATTTTACAACCCGGACGAGCACAAGCGTATCATCAGCCTGCTGGAGATGAAAAAGCCGCGCGCTGTTCTGACGGCCACTGCTCGCAACCCCGAATCGGCCGGGGCAGTCTACCCGTTCCCACTGATCGAGGATGGGGATTTCGACATCCCGTCTGCTTACCTGACCGAGGAAGAGGGCGAGCGGCTCGCTTCGCGCACGGACGAGATGGCTGCTCTCGTTATCGAGGCCGAACGCCGCTCCTCAAGCGGCTTCAACCTGGCTGCCCATAAAGGCCGCCCTGAGCGGCGCGTGGTTTTCAGCGCCCACATCGACGCCAAAGACAATACGCCTGGCGCGCTGGATAATGCAGCCGGTGTGATCGTCTTGCTTCTGCTGGCTGAACTGCTGAAAGAATACGATGGGAGAATTGGCATCGAACTCGTCCCCTTTAATGGGGAAGATCATTATTCCGCAGCGGGGGAAATTGCTTACTTAAGGGCCAACGAAAGCAAGCTGAACCAAGTCTTGCTTAACATAAATATGGACGGGCTCGGCTCGCACAAAGGGAAAACGATATACTCGCTTTACGAGTGCCCGGACGAGTTGAAGGCTAAAATTCAAAAAACCTTCACCACACAATCAGGTTTCGGTGAAGGACCTCCCTGGTTCCAGGGCGATCATATGGTCTTTGCCATGCTTGGTATCCCGGCCCTAGCGTTGACATCTGAAAACTTCGTAGAGATCCTGACCGAGATCGCTCATACCCCAAAAGATAGCCCGGATCTGGTGGACTGCGAGAAGTTGGTGAAAACAGCCATTACATTACAGAAAATGTTGGCAGATTTTACATAAATTAAAAACAATTCAAAAAACTGGTAGTCTCCCTTTACAGTGTGGTTGGATGAATTGCACACCGAATTTACCGCAATACCCTTTCGGGCACTTAGCACGCTACCCTTGCACCGCCTGCAAGGGCAGGTGAGAGCGCGAAGAAAAACCTTTTTAAACCTTTGCGGACTTCCCCGGCACCGCCCGCCGAGGCAGGTGTGCGCTCTCCCGAAGGGACACCGCCTTCGGGACGGTGTTCGCGGTTCAAAAATAGCCACACCAAAGGGGGAGACTATCAAAAATTAGGATATACATACTATCGCAAGCAGGCTTGCAATCAGTATAATAAATTGGTGGGGAATTACACGAAGAATACAACTCGTCCAACTCGTTCCAGCATCAGAAAGGAGGGACTTATGGACGCCAAATCCCTGAACACTTTTTTACGAAGCATAGCTGTGCTTTTGTTGTTATTCACACTGACTGGCGCCATCCCTGGTTCAGTGCGGCCCGCGCAGGCAGCTCCAGGCGAGACCACCCGCGTCTCGGTTGATTCGAGCGGGGCGCAGGCAAATGGAGGCTCCTCCGGCCCTGCCGTCTCCGGGGACGGGCGATTCGTGGCATTTTGGTCCAATGCCAGCAACCTGGTCAGCGGGGACGCAAACGCCAACACCGATGTATTTGTCCGCGACCGCCAGACTGGCCAGACGGTGCGTGTCTCGGTTGATTCGATCGGCGGCGAAGCGAATGGCGGCTCGATATGGCCGGCGATCTCCAACGACGGACGCTTCGTGTCGTTTTTCTCGGACGCCAGCAATCTGGTCGGCGGGGATAACAATGGGATTGGCGACATCTTCGTCCACGACCGCCAGAGTGGTGTCACAACCCGTGTATCAGTCGATTCGAGCGGGGTTGAAGCGAATGGCGAAACAGGCGAAGATAGTGTCGATATGTCAGGTGACGGCCGTTTTGTAACTTTTTCCTCGGAGGCCAGCAACTTGGTAACGGGGGATACGAACGGGGCAAGTGATGTGTTCGTGCACGACCGCCAGACCGGCCAGACCACGCGCGTTTCGGTCGATTCGAGCGGGGCGCAGGCCAATAGCGGCGCCGGCGCACCAGCCATCTCCAACGATGGGCGCTTTGTAGTATTTTCATCTGGCGCGACCAACCTGGTTGCCAACGACACGAATGGTAAAGGCGACGTATTCGTGCACGACCGCCAGACGGGGGCAACAACCCGCGTCTCGGTCAATTCGAGCGGGGCGCAGGCAGACGGCGGCGGGAGCAGCCCGGATATCTCAGGCGATGGGCGGTACGTCGTCTTCATCTCGAATTCGGATAACCTCGCCCCCGGTACAGAGGATTACGAGGCCCTGGTCTACGTCCACGACCGCCAGATTGGGCAGACCACGCTTGCCTCGGCGTACTCGGACGGGGGGATCATGACCGTCGGGATTGTCGAACAGCCAACTATCTCCATCAATGGGCGCTACGTGGCTTTCTCTTTCTACGACAAAGGCAACAACAACGGGATTTTGAATATCTGGGCCCGCGACCTGCAAATGGGCGCCTCCGTAGAAGTAGCCCATGGTACGGACTCATCTTACGGCTCATCGCTCTCGGCTGATGGAAGTATCGTTGCCTTCCAGTCGCCTGCCAGCAACATCATCAGCGGAGACACCAACGGGGCCAGCGATGTCTTCGTCCATGAGTTAGCCTTTGGCCCTGACCGCAGCCCAAGCGTTGTATCGGTCAGCCCGCAATGCGGGTCGTTGGCATGGCTATGTCCTTATCCAACCCCCGCCAGTGTCTCTTTTATTGTGATCTTTTCTGAGGTGGTCACCGGGGTGACTGCCGACGATTTTTCCCTGACCATGCGAGATGGGGTGACCGGAGCATCCATCACAGGCGTAAGCGGGTATGGTACTGAATATTTTGTAACCGTTGACACTGGTACAGGAGATGGAATCCTGGATTTGGATGTCTTTGATAATGACAGTATCAAGGATACCAACCTAAACCCGCTGGGCGGCATTGGCCCGGGCAACGGGGAATTTACGAGAGGAAATTTGTATCGGATCGACAAGAGTAACCCCACCGTCACCGGCATCGTGCGCACGGATCCCAACCCTACCGCCGCCGCAGAGGTGCGCTTCACGGTAAGCTTCTCTGAAAAGGTCTGGCCGGTCGGGTCAAGCGACTTTGTTCTATCCACTACCGGCAATATATCCGGCGCGACCGTTACAGCAATTTCTCCCAGTGAAGATGAGTTTATAAGCGAAACAACCTACACAGTCACAATCTCCACAGGCACAGGCGATGGCACCCTGCGCCTGGACCTTGTCGACGATGACAGCATCGTCGACCAGCTAGACAATCCGCTGGGCGGCGCAGGCGCGGGCAATGGTAACTTCACCGCCGGCGAGACGTACACGATTACCAGGAGCATGCCGAGCATCCCCAGCGTGACCAGCGTGCTGCGCGCCGGCCCCAACCCCGCCAGCGCCGACCTGGTCTCTTTCACCGTCTCCTTCTCCGAAGCCGTTAGCGGTGTGGATCCGGGCGATTTCTCCCTGACCACCAGCGGGGGGATCAGCGGCGCTCTCGTGGCGAATGTGAGCGGCACAGGCAACATGTACACCATCCTCGTTGCCACCGGCAACGGCGATGGCGGTCTGCGCCTGGACGTGCTCGATGACGACAGTATCTTGAACGCATCAGGGATCCCTCTCGGCGGGACGGGCGCTGGGAATGGCGGGTTCACCACGGGCGAAGCCTATACGGTCGACAAGACCGTTCCGCTCGTAACCGGCAGCCTGCGCACCGATCCCAACCCGACGGCTGCGGCGAGCGTCAACTTTACGGTCGTTTTCTCGGAGGCAGTCAGCGGCGTGGACCCGGGCGATTTCTCCCTGTTCACAAACGGGACGATCTCCGGCGCGACGATCAGCGCGGTCAGCGGTTCGGGCTACCTCTACACCGTTTCGGTGGGGACAGGCAGCGGCGACGGGTCGCTGCGGCTCGACGTCATCGACAACGACAGCATCCTGGATGCCGCCAGTTTGCCACTTGCGGGCACAGGAGTTGGGAACGGCAATTTCACAACCGGCGAAGTGTATACGATCACCAGAACCCCCGTAAATAAGATTACCGAAACCATCCGGTCCAATGGCGCGAACGATGGCTGGGTGCTCGAATCTAGCGAAGACAGCAACCAGGGCGGTTACAAGGACTCTAGGGGCTCTACTTTCCTACTGGGTGATGACGCCCAGGATCGCCAGTTCCGTGCCATTTTACATTTCCCAACCCAGTACCTGCCCGATAACTCAGTGGTTACCAGGGTTTTGCTGATGGTCAAAGGCGAAGGGATCGTGGGCGACAATCCGTTTGCCACCCACCAGAACATCCTGGTAGATATACGCTCCGGCGCGTTCGGCTTTATCGGCCCGTTCCCTTACCGGGGTCTGCAGGTGTCCGACTTTCAGAGCCCGTCCCATAAGGACACAGTAGGGATGATCGCAAATAACCCCTTGAATGGCTGGTACTGGACCTGGCTGGACAGCTCAGCATTTGAGTTCATCAATCTAAAAGGTATAACGCAATTCCGCCTGGGATTTCAGATAGATGATAACGACGATCTGGGCAACGATTACCTGCGGTTCTATAGCGGTGATTATGGAGAACTGGCGGACCGCCCGCGCCTGGTCGTCGAGTATTACATACCGAGATAAAATAGCTTTCATGACAGCCCTCCTGCGCAAGTTCCAACCGGCACATAAGGCTGTGTCAGGTCTCATAATTGCTTTATTCATGGTATCTGCATTTGGGCCCGGTGCTTCTTTGCCGGCGTTTGTCACAAACTCTGAAGCCGTTCAGCCGGTCTCCTACCAGATTGCAAACCCGTCAATCCTTCCGCCCGCTCGCAGCAAAGCAGTTTTAACGCAACTGGATCTTTACGCCAACATCGAGACCGTCGGCGTTGTGGTAAGCGGCGCAGACCTGCCGAAGACCGCGGAATTGACATATCGCCAGAACGGCGAAGCCACCTGGCGTACCGGGCACCCGCTCATGCGCATCGATGATGGCCGCCTGGTTGGCAGCCTGTTCGGGCTTTCTGCGGCCACTTATTACGAAGTCAGGGTGCTGGATGGGACTACCGAGATCAGCGGAACAACCACCACCCAGCCGAACGAGCTTCAGTTCACACCCTCAGCGATCCTACATGTAGATGACAGCGCGCCAACCAGCGGTGATGGCTCTGCCGCGGCCCCGTTCCAGACCATCCAGGAGGGGGTAAACCATGCCACCCCGGGGACACAGGTGCTGGTTGCCGATGGCGTTTATCATGAGGCGGTCTCGTTCCCGGCATCAGGAACCGATGGCAATTGGATCCAGATCAAGGCCGAGGGCAGTGCTGCGGTCCTGGACGGCTCGGAAACAATTTCCGGGAACGTCTGGCAGCCTCATGACAGGGCGCGCGTCTGGGTAACGAAAATTGCGGGACCAATCACTTACCTGGGGCGTGACCAAAAGCGCTTTTACATGTATGATGACCTTCGCGGCCTGCTGGATGGGCTCGGGCACAATAAGGTGCCGATGAACGAGGGCTGGTACCTTGAGCGCAGCACCTTGAAACTCTACGTGCGCAGCCTGGACAATCCTTCGAACCATACCTGGCAGGTTCCGCGACTCAATTATGCATTCGAAGTGACCGGCCGGGACTGGCTATGGATCGAAGGATTTGAGATCCAGTTCTATGGCTCGCAAACCGGTGGGTGTGGGGTGTGCGCGACCAATGCATCCCACCTTGTGATCCGCAAGAACCGCATCCATAACCTGCAATTGGGGATCTACACCAATTGGACCGGCGGCGATGACCGGGGCAACGACACGCGCATCGAGTACAACGAAATTTATGATCCGACCGTGGCCGCATGGCCCTGGAATGCGGTCAAAGGCAGTTCGATGGAAAACACAGCCATCGTCGTCCGGGGGCGCAGCGGGGCAATCCTGCGCGGCAACGAGTTGCACCACTTCTTCAACGGAATCTACACCGGGTCATCGGGCGCACTGGAAAATTCCGCGCTGGCTTTTGATGTCGATATTTACAACAATCGTATCCACAATATTGCCGACGATGCTTATGAACCAGAAGGCGCTTGCATCAACCAGCGTTTTCGCAACAACGTTGTAGAAGCAAGTTTCGTTGGCGTTTCCGTGGCGCCGGTCACGCAGGGTCCTGTCTGGGTGCTGCGCTCGTCCTTCGCCAACTACTCCGGCAGAGGCCTCAAATGGGACAGGGATTCTGACGGGATCGTTCTTGTCTATCA
>JAABUE010000004.1 GCA_011389535.1 Anaerolineales bacterium | reverse complement strand
GGCGCGCTGGCAATCGATCCCTTCTCCCCAGGGATAGGTGCGCCCATCCGCGCCACGGGCAGCCTTCTCCCACTGGGCTTCGGTGGGCAGCTCCACTCCGCGCCAGGCGCAGTAATTCTGAGCCATTTCCCAACCGACGTACATCACCGGGTAATCGTCGAAAGCAGGGTCATCGTAGTAACTTATCCGGGTGGAAGAACCATTCATCGCAGGCGGCAGGCAGACTCCGGCGTCCACACACAGTCTGTAGCGGGCATTGGTCACCTCATACATATCGATATAGAACGCATCCAGATAAACGCTGTGGACAGGTCTCTCATCGACGTCACCTGTCTCACTGCCCATCAAGAATTCTCCCGCGGGCACGAACACCATTTTCACGCTTTGGCCATCCGTAATTTCAGTGCCAGTTTTTGGCGTCTCTGCCAGCGGGGTCACAACCGGGGCCTCGGGAACCGTCTCCGGACCGCTCCCACAGGCTGCCAAGATCCAGCCCAACTGGAGCAGGAGAAGCAATGTCAATTTCGCAAGCATCATCCACACCTCTAAACCAACTCTTCGCCGTTCATGCGTTAAAAATTATAAAACAGAAAAGAGACCGCCGGAGTGGTCTCTTCTGCAAAATGTGTGCGGGTGCGCTTTGGTATGCTAAGCTGGTGATTCCTTGAACGAATCAAGCGCAGATTTGACCGACTCATACATCGGAATGCTTTTCAGGAAACCGGTGATCTTGAGCGCATGGTAGACCGGCGGCGGCGCGCTGGCCATTTTGAGGTGCGCAGACTCCTTGTCCGCGCCTGAGGTAGTATACATTTTATATACTTTTTGGATAGCCCGCATCCCCGCGCTGGTCAGCGTATCCAGTTCGCTCAGGTCAAGCAAGAGGTACCGGGTGCCCTGCTCGTAGGCTTCACTGGCCCAGTTCACAAAATCGCTTTCGCTTTGCGCGTCCAGCCAGCCGCGCAAATGGAAGATGGTGACGGGCACCTTCCCCTCCACCTTCTCGACAGAATTTTTCAAGTCTGAAAGCATACTTTCCTCCTTATTGCATGGCGGCTAGAAAAATGCAACTGCATCTTATCTGACAATAAAAGATATTCCTGGTCTTATTTTATACCATTTTAGTAAAATTGCCTTTAAGAATCTCCTGCTATACCCAGCGTGGTCACAAACTGCACCTTTTTCATGACCGAGAAGGCTTAACTTGTGACCGTAGAGAACCCAGAACTGTTGTGAATTGGATCTCTCTTCCACACCCGTGCAGTAGGATTAAGTACGGAATGTGGGATGATAAAATTGAGAAATAGAGTGACTTTACGGAGCTTGTTATGCTAATCATCATCAGCGACGTTCATCTTGGCGATGGGACCACAGCCGCGTCCATTTCACCGGTCGCCTTTGAATTGTTTGCCAGCCGCCTCAATGAGACTGCTCATTTCGCCTCCTTCCGGCAGGATGGCAGCTTCCGTCCGATCGAAAGCATCGACCTGGTGTTGATGGGCGATATTTTAGACCCGCTCCATTCCACGCGCTGGCTGAGCTCTAAACCCGTAGACCCGCACATTGTCCTGCCGTGGACGGATTGGACCGATCCCGGCTACGCAGCAAAACTGCGCGAGGTTACCCTGGCAATCCTCGCGGAAAACAAAGAATCGGTCGGTGTGCTGCGCCAGCTTGCCAGCGGCGAAGCGGTCAAAGTCCGTCCTGCCAACTGGAAGCACGGGCCCAATCTCAATACCCGGGCGCGGCTTCCGGTTAAGGTCAACATCCACTACATGGCCGGCAACCACGACTGGTATTACCACCTGCCCGGTGAAAACTTTGATCAGATCCGCCGGGAGGTCATCGCAGCCATGGGTCTGAGCAACGCCGGCTCCCCGTTTCCCTACCGCCTAGAAGAATCCCCGGCGCTGCACGAGATCTTCAGTCAGCACAAAGTCTACGGCCGCCATGGCGACTGCTTCGACAATTTCAACTACAACCGCGAGAAAGGCCGGGACCATGCCACCCTGGGCGACGCGCTCACCATGGAAGTGTTCAACCGCTACCCGCTCGCCGTACAGAAACGCTTTGGCAACGAAATCCCCCCCGCGCTGGTGGACAGCCTGCGCCGCCTGGTCAACATCCGCCCGGTGCTGGCTGCTCCTCTTTGGATCAGCGGGCAGCTCAAGCGTCACGCGGGGAGCGCCGCGCTCGAGAGCGAGCTCAAAAGGGTCTGGGATGACCTGTGCGACGAGTTCCTGCAACTGCCCATCGTCCGCCAGGCCGATAAAACCTTCAAGTTTGATATCGTCGATGTATTGGAGATCATCGTCAAGATTTCGCGACGCGCCTCTTTCAATACCATCAACGACCTGGTCATGTGGATCCATGAGAAGCTATGGAGGGATAACCTTTCCTTTTCCGGTCACGCGCTGAACGAGCCCAGCTTCTTAGACGGCTCTGCCCGCTACATTGTTTATGGTCATACCCACCATCATGAAATCGTTTCCCTGGATGCCGAAGGCCGGCCTCCCTATCCCGAGAGCCAGGTCTATCTCAACTCCGGCACCTGGCACTCCTACTTTGATCTCACCATCAAGAACCCGCTTGAGCAGAAATTCCTGCCCTACCAGGCGCTCACCTACCTGACCTTCTACAAAGATGACGAGCGCGAAGGCCGCAACTTCGAGGCCTGGTCCGGGACGTATATGTAGATGCTTGTGGCTGGGCGGAGCGACGTTATCCCCGAAAAGAGGAGCACAGGCGAAGCCCGGTTACAGGGTAATTTAAAATTATGGATTATGGCACACCGACTTACGACATTCTTATCCTCGGCGGCGGGCCTGCCGGACTCTCGACCGCGCTCCACCTCCACCAGCTTGCCCCGCAACTATCCCGCCGCACCCTGCTCCTGGAAAAAGGACATTATCCACGCCCCAAGCTTTGCGCCGGAGGGCTGGTAGCCGACGCGGAAGTGATCCTCGCAGGCCTGGGCCTGGATGTGAGCGAGATCCCGCACGTGGACGCTCCTGCGGTGCATTTGGATTTTGGAGGCAAAGGGCTGACGGTCTCTCTACCGAAACGCCATACCCTGCGCATCATCCGCCGCGACGAGTTCGATGCCTGGCTGGCGGAAAAAGCAGAGACTAGAGGAATAGAGATTAGAGAAGGAGTAACGGTCAGAGGTGTTCGCCCAGATGCCGATGGCGTGACTGTTATTACGGACCAGGGAGATTTCCGGGCGCAGGCTGTCGTCGGCGCCGACGGTTCGAACGGCGTGGCACGTCGCTGTATTTTCCCGGATGCGCCGGTCCATACGGCCAGGTTGTTGGAGGTGCTCACCCCGCAGGCTGATGTCATTGCGAGCGAACGAAGTGAGCGTGGCAATCTCCTCACAAACGGGGGATTGCCACGTCGCGGCTCCGCCGCTCCTCGCAATGACACGCGCCATGCTTATTTCGACTTCTTCCCCGTCCCCGCCGGGATCGCCGGTTATACCTGGGATTTTCCTACCCAGGTCAACGGACAGTCGATGCGCTGCTGGGGGATTTACGACACCAATCTACTGGCGCACAAGGGACGCCCGGCGTTGAAAGAGCCGTTAGCTGAGGAGATGGCCCGCCATGGCTTCGACCTGAGCCAGCACGAACTCAAGGGACACCCGATCCGCTGGTACAGCCCGCGCAACCCGGTCTCGGTCCCGCGCGTGCTGCTCGTAGGAGACGCGGTCGGCGCCGACGGGATCTTCGGCGAAGGCATCAGCATGGCTCTCGGGTACGGGAAAGTGGCAGCAGGGGAACTGGTAGAAGCTTTCAGTACAGGCGACTTCTCATTTAGCGGTTACAGGCGCAGGCTTAACCGCAGCGCGCTCGGTCAGACCCTGTTCGTGCGCTGGGCTATCACCAAAATCCTGTACCGACTGCACTGGGCCTGGTTCCAGAAGTGGTTCTGGCGTTTTTGGAAACCCGTCATCCTGGCTTTCGCCTGGGTATTTGTTTTAAATTGGGGGAAGCGTCTCAAGCCCTGACGCTTTTGAGGAAACCGGGGGAATTCAGTTCTCGTTCGAGCAGGTATGTAAAGTAAGCCTGCATCAGATTTTCCGTCTCAGCCCGGACCTCGGCACTGGGTCGCGCACGAGCGGCCTCTCCATAACTGGAACGTTGGAAGTGCCGCAAGTACTTGAGAGTCTCCACCGAAATGGACTTCAGGTGAGGTAACCCCTGCCCGCAACGTAGACAGACAACTCCTCCTAAAGAAAAAGAGAAGAACTGGTCTTCAGGCTTGATTTCGCGCCCGCAGTTGGCGCACTTTAACAATTGCGGCCGAAAACCGAGAAAGTCCAGCAGACGTATCTCATAATAGCGGACGGCCAGCCAGGTATCTTCTCCATCAGCAAGCCGCTTGAGCGAATCGGCCAGCAGGCGGAAGAGGGTTGGGTTCGCGCTTCCCTCTTCATAAACGAATCGGTCGAGCAATTCGACCAGGTAGGAGGCATAACCGGTCAGCACCAAATTTTCGCGCAGGGGCTGGTAAGCGTCCAGCGTATCAGCCTGTGTAACGATGAACAAATCGCGGCCGCGCGCGAGCTGTAGCTTCACTTGTGTAAAAGGCTCAAGATGCCCGGCCTTGCGCGAGGTAATCTTGCGCGCGCCTTTGGCAATCGCGCGCATCTTACCCTGCTCGCGTGTGTACAGGGTGACCAGCCGGTCAGCCTCGCCCCAATTCGCATGGCGGAGGATTATGGCGTGAACACGGATGGAACGGAATTCGGACATGAGAGGGATTGGGGATTGGTAATTGGGGATTGGAGACTGGAGAGTGATGCTGCTCACTGCTCTCCAGTCTCTAATTATCTGTTCTTTAGCTGTTCCGGCGTAAAGGCTCCCGGGAGCAGATCTTTCACGGTCGTCTCCTGGAGCAATTCGCCTTCTCCATTCGCGATCAGCACGGCCGTATCCTGCCCAAACTCGGCCAGCACCTGGCGACAGGAACCACAAGGTGAACCTCCGTTATCTGTCACCACAGCAATAGCATCGAACTCATGCTCGCCCTCAGATACGGCCTTGAAGACCGCCGTCCGTTCGGCGCACATACTGGTGGGATAGGCAGCATTTTCTACGTTGACGCCGGTGAACACCTTACCGGATTTCGTCCGTAAGGCGGCGCCGACCGGGTAGTTCGAATAAGGCGCATAAGCGTAGCGGCGGGCTTCATTCGCTTGCTCGATCAGGTTATGGCGTTCTTCATCAGTCATTAGAACCATTTTCTTTATCACCTTTTTGCTCGGCAGGGATATGCTGGGCGCGCACGCGGCGAATTCGCCGGCCGATGATTTGTTCAACGGTGAGGATCAGGCCATCGGTCTGGAGCGATTCGCCCTCGTGCGGGACACGCCCAAAATGGTCATACAGGTAACCGGCCAGCGTGTCTGACTCGGCCTTGGGGATACTGCTGTCCATTACTTCGTTGAAATCTTCCAAATCGATGCGCCCGAGGAATACATATTCATCCGGGCCAGCCTGCTGCACCAGATCTTCCTCGCTGAGGTCATATTCATCCTGGATCTCACCGATGATCTCTTCGATGATGTCTTCCAACGTCACCAGACCGGCCACACCGCCGTATTCATCCACCACGATTGCCATGTGGATGCGCTGCGCCTGCATCTCGGTCAACAAGGCATCGGCTTTTTTGGTATCGGGGACAAAATAGGCCGGGCGTAGAAGCTCGCGTATGCTTTCTTTGTTCGGGCCATTTTGCACCACGTGCAGAAGATCTTTGGCGTATAGCAAGCCGATGATATTATCGATATCGTTTTCATACACCGGGACGCGCGAATGCCCGGAGCGCGTAAAGGAACTGGCCGCCTCTGCAAGCGGGGTCGAAACTTCGAAGGCCAGCATGTCCATCCGCGGCACCATGATCTCGCGCGCCAATGTAGTTCCAAAGTGGAAAATGGAATAGATCATCTGGCGTTCTTCACGCTCCAAGCCGCCCCCTTCCTGCTCCGATTCGACCCAGATTCTAAGCTCATCCTCGGTCATCTGCGCAGCCACCGGGCCCGGCCACTGGGATTTGAGCAGCAAAACGGGCAAGTACACCAGCGGTGCCATGATGAAGACCAGGCCGCGGGTGAACATCCCCAGGCGCAAACTCCAGCGTTCCGGTTCACGCAGGATATTGCCCTCGACCGTGAACTCTACGACCATCAGAAGTAATGCCACCAGGAAGATGATCGCCAGCAGGATGACGAGCGCGAAGGGGGACGCCACCGCGGCCTGCCCAACCAGAGAGAGAATAATCCCGGCGAGCAGGATGCGCGTGGCTGTCTGGCTGAAACGCAGGGTGGGGCGCAAGCGGGTATCCTCGATCAAAGCCAGGATGCGGTCCACGGCTTCGGGGGATTGTTCCCGCAGGGAGAGCAGGCGCAGCGGGCGCAAATTCAACAAACTCACGCGCGAGGCGGCTATCAACAGGTCAAGGATTACAAATAAAATAATAAGCGGGATACCCCATTCAATCGGGATCATGTTTCTCCAATTTTCTTATCGCCCGGGCCGGCATCCCCACTACAAGCGTATCTTCCGGGACGTTTTTGGTAACCACTGCGCCAGCGCCCGTGCGCGAGCGATCCCCTATTTTCAAGGGCGCAACCAGCATCGAATCTGAACCGATAAAGACATCTTCTCCGATTTCGGTAGCATGTTTCTTTTTACCGTCGAAGTTACACGTGATTGTACCAGCGCCGATGTTGGTGTTCGCGCCGATGGTCGCATTGCCGATATACGAGAAATGTCCCATCTTGACACCGGGGCCCAGGGTAGAGTCCTTCACTTCGCCAAAATTACCCATGTGGACGTGGTCCATCAGGTGGGCGCCTTTACGCAAGCGGGCAAAGGGACCGACGTCCACGTCATCTTCGAGCTGGGCGCTTTCCATGACAGACATAAAGACTTTGCACCTGTTCCCGATCCGCGAGTTGCGAATGTGAGCGTTGGGTCCTATCTCACAACCCTCACCGATGGTTGTACTTCCCTGAATATAAGTATTGGGCATCACCAGCGTATCCATGCCAATTGCAACGCCTGCTTCGACGTAAGTCGAGTCGGGATCGATCATGGTCACACCCGCCAGCATCAGTTCCTGGTTAATGCGCCGGCGCAGGACAGCTTCCGCCTCGGCAAGATGGACTCGGGTGTTGATTCCGATCGTTTCCAGCAAATCATCATGGATCAATGCTTGCACAGCCAGGCCTTCCCTGGCCGCCAGCTCAATTGTATCAGTCAGATAATACTCGCCCTTGTGGGGATTCTTCTGGATGCGGCCAAGCGCATCCCACAGCCAATCTGCCGAGAAACAATAGGCTCCCACATTGAGTTCCTTGATGGACTTTTGCTCGGGGGTAGCAACGTATTCCTCCACAATAGCAGCCACCGTACCATCATCATTCCGCACGATCCGGCCAAACCCCCGCGGATCTTCGGCCACAACTGTCAGCATGGAAATCGGGCCGCCATTCTTCTTCTGGGTTTCTACTAATTGCTGAAAAGCCTGGCCGCGCAACAAGGGCATATCCGCATAAGTGACGATAACATAATCCGATTTGCCCTCCAGCACAGGTCCGGCCTGCATAGCGGCATGGCCCGTACCCAGTTGCGGCTCCTGTAGGACACAGTCTGCCGCATCGCCAACAAACTCGATCACCTGCGAGGCTTCATGACCAACGATCACAACAGGCTTTTCGGTGGCGGCCTGGTTCAAGGCTTGCAGCGTATGCCAGAGCATTGGTTTGCCTGCCAACGAATGCAGCACCTTCGGCAAATTCGATTTCATACGAGTGCCTTGTCCGGCAGCGAGTAAGACAGCAGCAACTTTCATTCATTTGCTCCTAAAAACAAAAAAAGGCCTGTGCTCTACGGGGCAGCGCACGGCCTGCTTGGTTTAGAGAAAAAGCCCCGCGAAAGCGGGAATCAGCGAGCGTCAGTAAAAGGCTGGGGCGCCTGGATTCGAACCAAGAACCACGGCTCCAAAGGCCGGTGTGTTGCCGTTACACCACGCCCCAGGGTTGCCCCTTCGGGCGGGCATCATTGTATCATAGGGCAGGCAGTTGGGCAATATGATTATTCTTCTTCCCCGGGTGCCAGGCCCAGCTGGCGGGCCTGATCGTATGTGATCACATCCGGGTTGGTTGGAATGTTGCTCTGCTTAGATGCGGCCTCATCCCAAAAGGCTTCCAGTTCATCCGTAGTGATTTTTTTCTTGCCCTTCAAGAGGGCATCGATTTCGAGCACCGTGGTTTGCGTAAGAGGCTCCGTATATTTTGTCTCCTCTTGCTCCTCTACGTCATCTGGAACAATCGGAGCTACGCCCATGGACCTCAAGGCCTTTTTCACTTCATCGCGCAACGCCAGCATAGCGCCAACGGTGTGCAGGATATTTTCCGCCGTTGCAAGGCTATTCCCGGCCAGTAAGAGCGCATAGGCTGAATTTATCGGGATCAGTAACAGGTCATGGTCACCACCCGCGAAGACATGGTAGCTATCCAATTCTTCCTGGCGCATAAAACGGGTCACTTTCATCCCGGCGCTGTAGATCGCCATCAAGGCTGAAAACAGGGAGGCCTCCATACTGTTGTCTTTCAAGGCGCCGGCGCATGCCACCACCCTCCCGCGGTCGCTGAGCAGGTATACAGCCTGGGCATTGATATCCTGCCTGAAATTGGCCAACAGGTTTGCAAGCGTCTGATGGCGGCCAGATTCTTCATCCCCCTCTTCGGGCAAAATAGTACGATACAGACCGAGAGCGCGCTCCACTGCATCCAGGAAATCCGTCAGTGAGATGGGTTTATCAAAAACGGCCGCAGCACCTGCGTTCAAGATTTCGTCGCGCGCTTTACGGTCGGTGATTCCTGTAACCAGGATGACGCGCACATCCGGGCACTTAACCCGAATTTTATGCATCAACTCTACACCAGTGATCCCCGGCAAACGATAGTCGGACACCAGCAAATCCACTTTATTCCGCGAGGCTTCCAGTAATGCTTCCTCGCCCGAGGGGGCTTCAAGGATGTCCAGCTCATGCGACAACGTATTCAACGTGGAATGGAGTAATTTCAGGATATCGCGCTGATCATCAACCAATAAGATCCGGGGGACAGGCATAAGAATTTCCTTCTAGTACAGCTTGAAGAACTATTACAGGAAACGTTCCGCGTAGTGGCAGGCGACCCAGTGATTGGGACGTAATTCCCTAAATGCGGGCTCATCGACGGAGCAATTGGGCTCCGCAATCGGGCAGCGCGGATGGAATCGGCAGCCGGTGGGCGGGTTCAGCGGGCTGGGGACATCTCCCTTCAAGATGACTCGTTTGCGCTTGAGATGCGGGTCCGGGATCGGGATGGCCGACATCAATGCCTGCGTGTAAGGGTGGAGCGGGTTTTTGAACAGTTCGTCACGCCCGGTCAATTCGACCAATTTGCCCAGGTACATAACTGCAACCCGGTCCGAGATATGTTCTACTACGCTCAGATTATGGGCGATAAAGAGATACGTTAGACCAAATTCGTTCTGCAAATCTTTAAGAATGTTCAACACCTGCGACTGAATGGACACATCCAAAGCCGAAACCGGCTCGTCACAAATGATGAATTTTGGCTGCAACGCCAGCGCGCGCGCAATCCCAATCCGCTGGCGCTGACCCCCGGAGAATTCGTGGGGGTAGCGGCGGGCATGATAATCTTCGAGGCCCACTTTTTTAAGCGTTTCAATCATGATGTCGAAGCGCTCTCCGGGCTTGCCGATTTTATGGATGTGCAGCCCTTCCATGACCGACTCGCCAATCGGCACGCGCGGGTCAAGGGAAGCATATGGGTCTTGAAAGATGATTTGCATATCACGGCGAATGGCTTTTAGCTCTTTGCCCTGCAGTTTAAGTACATTCTGGCCGTCGAATTCAACTTCGCCTGAAGTAGGCTCGATCAGGCGCAACATCGTGCGACCAACCGTTGTCTTACCACAACCTGACTCTCCCACCAGCCCCAGCGTCTCACCTTTTTTCACCGCGAAGCTGATATTGTCCACTGCCTGGACATGGGCCACAACCCGTTGCAACAACCCGGCACGCACCGGAAAATATTTCACCAGATTTTTGACTTCAACGAGATATTCTTGGACGTTTTCGCTCATCGAACTTGCTCCAATGGATTAACCACCAGAAAGCGGGGCGCGATGGCCTTCCGCATCCTGATACAACCAGCAACGTACCTTATGGCCTGGTTTGAAATCGATCAGGTCTGGTTTAACCTCAGGACAGATCTTCAAACCATACTCTACCCTCGCTTTACAACGAGGAGTAAAGCGGCAACCGGGCGGTAAATCTACCAGGTTTGGCACAGAGCCAGGGATGACTTCCAGGCGTTCTTTGAGCTTGCCAAGAATCGGGATCGAGCCGATCAATCCCTGCGTATACGGGTGCAAAGGCGTGTCAAAAAGCGTACCAACGTCTGTCTGCTCCACAATCTCACCGGCGTACATGACCGCCACGCGTTCACACATTTCTGCAACCACACCCAGGTCGTGCGTGATCAGAATGATTGCCGTACCGGTATTTTCGCGCAGGTTGCGCATCAAATCCAAAATCTGGGCCTGGATGGTTACATCCAGGGCGGTGGTCGGCTCGTCGGCAATCAAGAGCTCGGGCAAGCAGGCCAGCGCCATCGCGATCATCACGCGCTGGGCCATACCGCCTGAGAGCTCATGCGGATACGCTTCAACACGCCGCTCAGCATCCGGGATACCAACCATCTGTAACAATTCAATCGCACGTTTATAGCCTGCTTCCTTGCCAAAATCCTGGTGAATGTTGAGAACTTCACCAATCTGGTCACCCACCCTGAAGACCGGGTTAAGCGCCGTTTGCGGCTGCTGAAAGATCATCGAGATACGATTGCCGCGCACATGGATCATCTCCCGCTCGGGCAATTTGAGCAGGTCGGTTCCATCGAACAGAATTTCGCCTGCCTCTACCTTCCCCGGCGCAGAGATCAGGCGCATAATCGAAAGCGAAGTCACACTTTTTCCACACCCAGACTCCCCCACCAACCCCAATACTTCGCCCGGGTAGACCTCGAAATCCACACCGTCAACAGCACGAACCGTACCATCTTCGGTATAGAAGTAAGTTTTTAGTGTTTTGACTTCCAGTAAGGGTTTCTTTAGTGTCACAGTTTTCTCCTCAAGCTGGATTGGCAGAATTATAGCAAAGATTCTCTCCACCTATCGCATTATCATCATGGTTTATTAGGATTTCCCGTGAAAGGGGGCCGGATTTGGGGGTGTGAGCGTGCGTACGCACGCTCACACCCCCAAATCCGGGTATCTAACCCGGTAAGTCCCAAAGAACCATCATCGTATTATCATGGAGCTGGCATTACCAACCCGGGCGCACCATACAAACCTCCCAACCCATCAACTATCTGTGTAAAAGGATAGCGAATATTCCGATAAGCATCTACACGTATCGTCGTATACAACGGGATGAAGGGCAGGTTCTCCATCAGAGCCGACTGAACCTCGAACGCATAAGTTCTCGCCATCTCCAAATCGCTGACCTGTGACCATGCCTCGCAGGCTGACAAGAGCCTGTCTCCTCCTGCCAGGGTGGATCTGCTTCCGTTATAAGCGAAAGGATTCTGGTCTAAAGGCATAAACCAATCACATAAGTAAGATGGGTAGGCGCTCAAGTGCCAGCCCAGTATGGCCAGATCGTAGTCCCCGGAGCTGTAGACCACGTATAACAATTCATCCAGGCTGCCTAACTGTACATCTATCGACAAGCCCAAGATTTCCGCTTGCTTGGCAATATACTGCGCCGCCCTCTCTCGGATGAGGTCTTGTTCCACTGTCAGCAAAGTAAAGGTTGGTAACACATTACCGGCGGGGCCTTTGAGCCCACTGCCACCAATGCCCGAGGCAGGCTCTCCTTCCCACGAGTAGCCCGCTACTTTCAAAAGCCTGATGGCCTCGGTCAGACGCGCATCTCCTATTGTGCCGGAGCAGGGCAAAGAAGCTTCCCCCTGGCGCCAGAAATCATCCACAGCAAAACCAGCTAACGGAGCTGCATCACCGTCCAGTCTTTCCATGAGGACTTGCGGGTCGATCATACAGGCCAAAGCCTGGTGCAGGACCGGTTCAGCCAGGTCGGGATTGGCATGGTTGAAAGCGAGAAAGCGCGCACTGCGGGTGATATTGCGCCAGAGCGATATATCGGAATTATTCTCCAGTCCGGAAACGGCATCTGCTGAAAGACCATCAGGCGTCAGGATAATATCCACTTCATCGCTCAACAACGCGTCAACCGCTGCCGATTCATTAGAATAAGTGACATATCGAATGCTGCCGAACCAGGGATTACCAAAAGGCGTGGCCAAATTAGCCTGGTTTTCAAAAGTCCCTCCAGTATGGTTCACAAATTTCCAGGGACCAAGGGTTGGCTCGTCGAGACCAGTATGCGTGAGTAAAGAGGCACGCGCATCAGATAGTTTCGACTCGTATTCGGCCCGTTTTTTTTTCAGCATGTTGGAAACACCGATCAAATCATTTTGTAAATGCTTGGCCTTTTTCGTTGTTTCTATATAAGCCGTGCTCTCCGGCGTGATCGCAACCAACGAGAGTTCCATGTTGTCCAGGTCGGCCTGCTTCCAGGCTAATTCGGCTTCCAATTCCTTGATGGTTGCCAGCAAAGAATCTTCTGGCTGCAGATTTAGTGCATCGACAATCCGGGGCTGCCAGTATGCCCGGTTGACAATCGGTCCCTGTAATGCGCCGTACTGCCAGTCAGCGACAGTGGGTTTGAGTTTAAAATAAAACCTGACGGTGAATTCATCCAGAGCCTCCACACGATCGAGCACATCTGGGTTATAGGCTTCCCGCCAGTTCAAGCCCAACCGGAGTTGGAGAACTGTATTAATTGTGAAAGCCACGTCTGCTGAGGTGAAGGCTGAACCGTCCGTCCAGGTCAGGCCGGGCTGCAAAGTCACAGTCGCTGTGCAGACGGCAGGTTCACAAACGATGGGAGCAGGTCTTCCTTTAGCGGTCATAGGCTTCAAGTCAAGCGAAGGAGGCGTGAGCCGGTAGAGACTTGGCCAGTAACTGCCTTGAGTTGCGACACTCCAATAGTCTGCGCCTGGTTCCCCGAATAAAGCCCACACGTTGGTAGTTATTGTATTCCCCAAAGTAGCAATCCGCAGCACAGCCGTACGCTCCGGGATGTAAGCAAGTGTGGGAGGAACGAGCGTATTTTCTGCAACGGGCACAGCAGACGGAGGCGTAGGAAGCGGCTCGGGTGTGTCTGCTACACAGGCAGCGATGAAAAAAGCGGCGAGCGCCAGCGAAATGAGAATTGGCCGCATTGCGATAATTTAGGGAGCGCAGGTAGTTTGGTAGTCCAAGGCCTCGATATTCCAGAGCGTATTGGCTGTTGCGTCAAGGTCAAAGTTGCACATGTCCGGGCGAGCCGCGGCCACTTTCACACGGGCGTAAAGCGGGATGGCCGGGAGATCAGCAGTGAAGATAGATTGGGTCAGGTGATAAGCTTCCCGGTAGATCTCTTCATCCGGGATATGCTCCTGCGCCCAGGCACAGGCGGCATCAAACTCGGGATTTTTGTAACCGGTCACGTTTGCACCCACCCAGTTATTAGCTGCGGTTGGAATTTGCTCTGTGGTGTACCAGGAGCAGGGCGGTTCTAAGCTTGGGGTGCCCATGGCGAACCCGGCCAGGTCAAAGCTGCGGCCGAACAACGGGCCATTGGCGCCACCCTCAGCATACAGGTCCACGTAGGACAGATAGACAACATTAACACCAATGCCACATTGACTCAGCGACTGAGCCAGGATCTCACTTACCTGGCGACGCTGGGTAGCAGAACTGGTGTAATAGTTCAACACGAGCGGCGTAAGCTGTGGCACGTTCAAAACATTTTGGGCCTGCCGGGGCGTCAAGGGATCGTTATCCAGGTCTCGCCAGCCAACCTGCTCCAGAATCTGGTTTGCCTGGGCAGGATCGTACGGGTAGGGTGCAACCGTAGAGTTGTAAAGAGGGTGTTCGGGAGATATATAAGTATTCGGCACCACCGACAACCCAAATAGCACCGTATCCACGACCTTCTGGCGGTCTAGACACAGGGCGATGGCCTGACGCGTGCGTTTGTCATAGAAGAAATCGGGGCGATCAAGCGGAGGGGATGTGCTATAACCGTCATCGTAGGTGGCCGGGTTGATACCCAGTCCCAGCCATTCAATGGTATTCGTGGTGGCCGTCAACGCTTGCACCTGTTTATCGCTTTGCATCTGCAGCAACAAGGAAAGCTGGCCGTCAAGATTGATGGTGGGGTCGAGGATATCGCAGAGCCCTGCGACCAGATCGCTCACTGCGGCGTTGGGGTCCGGAACGATGCGAAAGACCAGGCTATCAAAGACCGGTAGATTCTCATCCGCGCGGAAATAGCGGATGTTCTTTTTTAAAGTCAGGCGGTCGCCTGGTATCCATTCCTCCATCACATATGGTCCCCAGCCGACGGGAGTACGAGCAGCAATATCGATCTGGGGGAGTTCCGCAACAGCAAATCCCTCCCAGGCATGCCGGGGCAACGGAGCCCAGAAATTTGTATAGTAGGTCGGGTCGATAAAACCGGGAATGCCCCACCATTGGATATGGGTTTCATCGGTGGCCTCGTAGATCTGAGTCCGATCAAACAGGAACTTGGAGCCGGGCGTAGCATCGTCTTTAGCCAGGTTGTAGGCAAAGAGAGAATCTTCGGCCGTGAGCAGTTCCCCATCTGACCAGACCAGATTTTCAAGCATGGTAAAGGTGACAACCATCTGGTCCATTTCAAGAGGGCTGACGCCGTCGTACGTGATAGCACAGTCGTCGCTGCGACAACCGGCCGGGCGCACTGTCAAGCCGGTCTCGAGGGGTAAGAGATTACCATCCGCATCGACAATCAGCTCACCGGCTTGAACTGGGATTGACTCGATGAGAGCATCACCGCTGGCGCCGCTGGGAACACGCTGAAGGATAGTAGCCCGGGAATTGTAACTGACCACATTGATAGGTCCGTCATAAATGGCTTCGAGCACACTGCGCGCGGCAGCATTTGGCCCGCCGAGCGGGTAGAGAGTGTTGGGCTCCTCGCCGAGACAGATGGTCAGGGTCCGCGAAGGAACCGGAGTTGCAGTGGGAGTAGCCTCGGGGGGTTGCTCCAGAGTCGGTGTGGGAGTGTCAACGCCGGCCCCCATGGGAAACTGACAGGCGGAAAGGAGAACGGTTAGCAAGATAAATGCCAAGAAGTAGGGTGAAATTGGCTTGTTGGTCATGGGAAGCCCCTTATCATTGGGATGGTTCATGGGTTCGTGCTTCGAAGTATGCCATAAAAACAGGATTACGCGGGATCGAAAATGAAACTACAAGGATTCATTTTTCGGGGACAGATTAGTTTTTTTATTTATTTCAAGGTTTGACATACTTCTACAACGGGAGCAGGTTTGGGTTCATTGTATGAAACATCTGAAAATCTTCTTTTATGAGAGTTACTCAATGGATCGCCTAAGCAACGAAGCAGCAGCTACAACGATGATAATAACTACAACGGCTAGGGCAAGCAGCCACTGGGAATTGATTGAACCAGTTTGTTGGGTCACATTTTCAGAACTGGTTTCCGGCACAGGAGTGGGGAAAAGCTGGAGTTCTGAGAGCAGGATCTCTTCTGCATTAGAGGCATACAGTTCCTCACTGAACTGAACTCCGTTTTCACGCAGGAGAAATGCAGTCACCAGCCAACCTTCTTCTTCCGTCAAACTGCCGGGTTTCCAATATGGCATAGCAGCCATGATGTAGGCGTTCAAGCGGGCAGCTGTGGTAAATTTTCCTAATGCAGCTTCAGGACCAACAACGGCGGGAATTTGCATGGGAAGTTTAAATCCAAAATCGTACGGGCGTTCCCCGTGGCAGCCGCGCTCCCAACAGTACTGCTCTTCTGGAGGGTAGGTTTCGCGGAACTCTTCTGTCAATCCCTGACCGCGATCACCGTGGCAGGCGAGGCACAAAAGCCAGTAGGTTTGTGCACCATGGTCCGCCTGCGAGGGCGCTGCCGGCAAGGTTGGCTCTGCCAGGCGCTCAAAAGGGGAAAGCGTTGCCTGAGGAGTACTTTGTAACTTTACAGATAAAGCTGTTCCCTCTTGAAAGAGGGAGGCTGCTATCAGCAGGGCCACTCCAAGAGGGAACAGGAGAATACGAAAAACTATGTTCGTACGAGACACAGATCAGGATTTGCCGCGCATGCGCGGGTCAAGGATATCGCGCAGTGCATCCCCGAGCAGATTCCAACCCATGACAAAGAGTACAAGAGTCAGGCCAGGCCAGACCACGATGTACCAGTATTGGTCCAGGCTTATGATCCAGTTGCGGGCAAAGGAGAGCACCTGACCCCAGTCCGCATAGCCTACCTCGGTGCCGACCCCCAGGAAGGAAAGCGCCGCAAAACCAAGAACCACGTCGCCAATTGCCAGGGAGGCCAATACCAGGGTGGGGAAGATGGCGTTAGGCAGGATATGCCGGAAAAGGATGCGGCTGTCTTTTACGCCGATCACGCGCGCTGCCATGACATAATCGCGCTCTTTGGTGGAAAGGATATCGCCCCGGATGATACGCGCGTATCCCATCCATCCAAAGGTGATCAATGCCAGGATCGATGGAACCAAACTGCGCCCAATTTTTGGCGTCAGCACGGCAGCCATGATCAACGCTGCTAAGATGAACGGCAGGGTCAGGAACACGTCCACGATGCGCATGATGAAATTATCGACAGCGCCGCCATAATAGGCGGAGACCGAACCGACGGTAATGCCAATCAGGAAAGTCGAAATCACCACGATCATACCCGTCTTGAAGGCTGTCCGTACTCCCCAGACCACCCCGTAAAACACATCATATTGGCCTTCAGAAGTGCCAAAGAGATGAACCCATTGATCCGTCCCCATAATCGGTTCCCACCAGAAAGGCAAGGGCGGTTGTCTCACTTTCCACTCAGACCCCATGGGCTGCGGAACGGACCTGAATCCATCGCGCGGGATCCTGTAAGGATCGTTGGGATTGATTGGCGGTGCAATCCAAGGAGCAGCCAGCGCAACAACCACGAAAAACAGGATCAACGAAAAACCCACGATCGAGGCCGGCGTCTTGAACAGTCCTACCAGGACGCGATGGTTTTCGGGGCCCAGGAATCGCTCCAGGCGCCCGATTTTTCGCATTGGAATGGCTTCGGTCAGGAGGGTGTTATCTCCGGTAGGTGCAGTTTGAGCCATAATTAACTCCTCAGGACAGGCGTACGCGGGGATCGATGACCGCATACAAAATATCGACGACAAGATTGGCAATGATCAGGATGAAACCGTTGAAAAGGGCAAAACCAAGAACCGTAATTACATCCAGTTGCTGCGCCGCCTCGGCGGCCGCCTTTCCAATGCCCGGATAATCGAAAACCGTTTCAGTGATGACCACGCCGCCCATCAAGCCGACCACGGTGAAGCCGGCCAGGGTAATGACCGGGATCATGGCGTTGGGGCGGGCATGCTTATAAATCACATCCCGCTCTGGCAGGCCCTTGGCGCGCGCCGTGGTGACGTACTCCTGGCGCAGGGTTTCGAGCATCGAGGAACGAGTCACGCGCAGAAAAACAGCCCAGCTTAGATAAGAAAGCGTCAGGATGGGCAAAATCATGTGCCTGAGCGCATCAATGAACACGTCAAAGCGGCCATTCAACAAGCTATCAATCGTCAAGAGCGAAGTGTAGGACTTGAAACTCGCGGCTCTTACAACCACAGTCATGGCTGTCGAGAGTCTTCCCGGCGGGAACCATTGCAGGTTGGCATAGAAGATCATCAATACCAGCAAGCCGAATACGAAGGTTGGGAAAGACGTACCGATAATGCTGAACATGCGCCCGGCCTGGTCGATAAAACCATTATGATGGACAGCCGCCTGGACTCCCAGCCAGATGCCTACCAGGATCACCGGTCCTAGTGCCCAGAGGGTCAGGTCCAAAGTGTTCGGAAAGCGAGTCCTGATCAAATTGGCTACAGGTTGGGAACCGGTGCGCGACCAGCCGAAATCACCGAAAAGGATGCCGCCATTCCGTTCGCCAGTGAGCTGATCCTTCGTACCAGTCAGCCAGCGCCAGTACTGAACGTATAATGGCTGATCAAGACCGTATCTAAGTATGATACTGTTGATCTGCCTTTCATTCTTGGGGATCTCGCGGACATACAGGGCTGAACGCTCGACCGGCGTGAGGAACTGCAGCATTCCAAAGATCAGGATCGTCACGCCGAAGAGCAAGACCGGCACGAGCAACAAGCGTCTGATAATATACGTTGCCATTCTTTACTCCTTCTATCAAGAATATGTTTCATTTCAAAAAGAGAGGGGGAAGTGGGGTGTTCGGGTGGGTTTCACCCACCCGAACACCCCACACCCCATTTTCTTGAAAACTCACAAGATCATGTTATCCGGAAAACGGCGAAAGGAGATTCGTCGCTTTCGGCAGAACAAAATCCATGATTTTAGGAAGTTGTGGGGAGCCCGGTTGGGCTCCCCACATAAAGGTTCTACTTCTACAGAAACTTTCTATTCCTTGTACATCGGGTAATAGTACCAGTTGCTGTAGTTCTGGTTCCATTGGACGCCCTGGACGTAACGGGGCAGGAAAGTGTGGCTGGTGCCAAGCACACCGATGATGCCGGGCGGGTTGTCGTAGATCAACTGGTTCAATTCCCGGTAGATCTCGTTGCGGGCGACCGGGTCGTTCTCGAGCACGCCAGCATTAATCAGCGGGCTATATTGGTCTTTGAGCTCTTGCGGGATGCTCGAGCGGGTCGCGTAGAATGTCACCAGGTAGGGCACGTACCAGTTGTGCGGGTCGTGGATATCTTCATGCCAGCCGACGAAGAACAACGGGGCCAGTCGGGCGTTGAGAGAACGCAGGAAGGCAGGCCAAGGCAGGCCAACAGACTCGACAATGAACAGCTCGTTGACCGTGTTGACGTTCAGGGAGACCATTTCGACGAGGGTCTGGCGGGTGGTGTTGCCCTGGTTGTAGGTACCGGAGAAGCGGAAACCGGTGGTCCAGATGTCGCCTTCGGGGTCCTCACCAGCGGGGATGCCGTCTTTGTCAGCATCAGCCAGTTTGAACTCTTCCTCGCATTTGGCCAGGTCGAAGTTGTAGGTCGGGTCATCCTCATTCCAGCCGGGCATGTCCTCAACTGTCAGGCTCTTCGACTGGATGGCCTCACCAGAGAAGATATCATTGATGTAGGTGTCCCAATCGAAGCAGTAGTTGAAGGCCTTGCGGATGTGGATATCGCTGAAGAAGTCGGCCGGGATGCCGTTGCCGTCCAACTGGCCGGAACCGAGATAGGTATTGCTGCCGTCCGGGTTAGAGACGTTGAAGTTGAAGAAAATGTCGGAGCGGGTGTTGCCGGAGCGGCCCAAGGCTACACGGAACGGGTTGCTGTCATCGGTAACTTCGCAGACGTAGTCAACCAGGTCATTATCCCAGTTGCAGGTTTCGCCGACCAGCGCGTCCATCTGGGAGCGGTTCTCAACCGGAACGGCAACCCAGTCAGCGTCACCGGCCTGCATCATGGCGAAGCGGGTGCTCCACTCGGAAACGTTTTGCAAGACAATGCGCTCGAGCTGGGCGGGTTCGCGCCAGTAATTATCGTTGCGCACCAGGACGACCTCTTCACCGGGGGTCCAGTGATCGAGCATGAACGGGCCGGTGCCATTGGCGATATCGTAGATCGGGTTGTTCTCTGGCTGCATGGCATAGTAATCCTGCCAGGTTTCGCAGGAGCCATCCCAACCGCCGTTCGCGGCAACCCAATCCTGGTCCATGGCGGAGCTCCAGTAGCCCGCAATGGTGGAGATGAAGGGCGCCCAGGGCAGGGCCAGGGTCATGTCGACGGTGCCAGCGGCATCATCGGTCACGAACTTAGAGTAGAGATCCTCGCAAACGCCCACCAGGATCTCGGGATCGACAGCCTTCATCGCTTCGACATCATCGTAGAGCACATATGGAAGCTCACCGAGTTCCTCGGTTGAGACGCCATCAGCCAAAGCTTCGAGACCGAAGGTCTGAGCGACCTCGACCATCTCGGAGATATCGGTCGTGCCAACGCCGTAGAAAGGCTCGATGATCAGGAACTGCGGCGAGCTGCCACCGCCCTGCAACATGCCGCGCACGAACGAATAGGTCACGTCTGAGGCGGTCAGGTCGGCGCCATCATGGAACTGGACGCCTTGATGCAGCTGGAAGCTGTAGGTCAGGCCGTCGTCAGAGAGTTCCCAGGATTCAGCCAGCAGGGGCTCGAACTCGGACAGAGTGTTGCCCTTGTAGGTCACCAGCGTCTCATAGACATTCTGGAGAACTTCGCCGCCGGCGGTTTCATAGTCGAGAGCCGGGTCGAGCAGGTCAGGCTCACCAAAAGAGACCGCAACAAAGGTCGTCGGGTCCTTGGATGTAAAGCCAGTAGAGGGCTCTTCGGCGGTAGGCTGCTCAGGCTGACCAGGTTCTGTAGTCGGAGCAGGTTGCTGAGGTTGTTCGGGCTGGGCAGGTGCTTCCGGCGCCGGAGCGCAGGCAGCGAAGACCATGCTCAGAGCGATCAACAGGCTCAGTAAAACAAAAAGTTTACGCATCTTTCTTCTCCTCACGTATTTAGTAGAGTTTGGATACAACAAATTGAGTTAGTACTAGATTATCTATACGGGTTCATCACCTCCTTCCATTATTTATTCTATAGAAATCTTTCCGAAAAGTGGCAGGCCGTAAAGTGACCGGGCTTTATTTCCCGGAATGCAGGCCGTTCTTCAGCGCAAATCGGCTCTGCAATCGGGCAGCGCGTGCGGAAACGGCAGCCCGAGGGTGGATTTATCGGCGAAGGTACGTCACCCTCGAGAATCACACGCTGACGCTTGGCGTCTGCAACCGGGTCGGGAATAGGCACGGCAGAAAGTAAGGCCTGCGTATAGGGGTGGAGAGGCTGCAAATAAATTTCATCGCGATCAGCCATTTCAGCAAAAATGCCCAGATACATCACTGCCACCCGGTTACTGATATGGCGCACCATGGAGAGGTCGTGCGCGATGAACAAATAGGTTAGATTGAACTGCTCCTGCAATTCCTCCAACAAGTTGACCACCTGCGCTTGAATGGAGACATCCAATGCGGAGATGGGCTCATCGCAAATGATAAAGGAAGGCTGCAAGGCTAACGCGCGCGCCACGCCAATACGCTGGCGTTGACCACCGGAGAACTCGTGCGGGTAACGGTCAGCAAACGACGGGTTTAGCTTCACCAACTCCAGTAAGTTGTCGACGCGCTCTTTAATTTCCCTGGCATTGGCAACGTTATGCACCATGAGAGGCTCGCCGACAATATCCGCCACGGTCATGCGCGGGTTCAGGCTGGCATATGGATCCTGGAAGATCATCTGCATCTTGCGACGCATCTTGCGCAGTTCTTCCCCTTTAACATCTATTAGGTTGACACCATCGAAAATGACCTGGCCGGATGTCGGTCTGTATAGTTGTAAAATGGCCCGGCCCGTCGTGGATTTTCCGCAACCTGACTCCCCGACCAGCCCGAGAGTTTCACCCCTTTTGATATCAAATGAAACACCGTCTACCGCATGTACGGCGCCCACCTGGCGTCGAATTACGCCCCGGTAAATGGGGAAGTGCATGACCAATTCATCAATGTGAACCAAGACATCATTGTTCGTGCTCATACACGGCTTCTCCCAGTCTCAGGATCTACCCAGCAGGCTGCCCTGTGACCGGGCTCAATATCCAGCAGGGGTGGGTTTTCTTTCCAGCAATGTTCGATCACGAACTTACAGCGCGGCGCGAACGGGCAGGCATTAGGTTTCTGATAAAGAATTGGAGGCATACCTTCAAGTGATGTTAATTTATGCCGTTCTGTCTCATCCACGCGCGGGAGGCTGCCCAACAGGCTGATCGTGTAGGGGTGTTGCGGATTGGCATAAAGATCTTTCACATCTGCTTCTTCAATGATAAAACCCCCATACATGACCATTACCCGCTGCGCAATACCAGCTACCACACCCAGATCGTGCGTAATCCAGACAATCGACATCCCCAGTTCATCACGCAACCTCTTTACCAGTTCGATAATTTGAGCCTGGATAGTCACATCTAACGCGGTGGTCGGCTCATCAGCGATCAAAATTTGCGGGTTGCACGAGAGCGCCATGGCGATCATCACGCGCTGGCGCATACCACCCGAATACTGATGCGGATAATCCCCCAAGCGTTCTGCCGCATTTGGGATCCCCACCATGCCCAAAAGCTCGGCAGCGCGGGTTTCGGCCTGCCTCTTGGTCATACCAAGATGGAGTATGAGCGGTTCCGTGAGCTGACGTCCAATCGTCAATACAGGGTTCAGGGAAGTCATTGGGTCCTGAAAAACCATGCTGATCTGCGCACCGCGTACATGTCGAATTTCTTCCTTGGACATTTTGAGAAGATCCTGACCGAAAAAGAACGCTTTCCCCGCTGTTACTTTTCCTGGAGGATTGGGTATCAGGCCGAGCACAGAGAGCATTGTTACGCTCTTACCGCACCCACTTTCACCTACTACTCCCAGTGTTTCTCCTTCCCCCAGCCCGAAAGAAACACCATTAACTGCATGGACAATCCCATCTGGGGTCTTGAACTCAGTTTCAAGCCCCTGAACATCTAACAAGAGATCAGGCATCCGCGAAAGGTCCTTTTCTAAATTGGAATGGAAAATGCGAACTACTAGTTTTGTGCGGAACTAGGTATTTAATTATGCGGAGTGATTAAATTATACCTAATTCTCCAAGGCCGTCAACAGTACTACAAACGTATGGTAATCGATGGTAAGTCGTGGGGAACAAAAACAGTCCTCCAGTAGTGTTTTAAATAGTACCACAGTATTGTTTCTTACAGATACCGGAGTATTGTTTTTAATTCTGCGCTAAAAAACAACAAATTCCAACCGTTTGTTGACAGCAAGCATTTCCTAAAATAGAATACGATCAGTTCCATGATTCCCTCCAGGAGGCGAAATGTTAAAAGAATTCAGAGAATTTGTCATGCGCGGCAACGTCTTGGATCTGGCTGTGGCTGTTATCATCGGCGTTGCCTTTGGCCAGATCATCACGTCGCTCGTGGACGATATCCTGATGCCGTTGATCGGGCTGTTAATGGGCGGCGTCGATTTCTCCGGCCTGGCCTTTACAGTCGGTAACGCGGTTGTTACCTGGGGCAATTTCATTCAGGCTATCGTCGACTTCCTGATTGTGGCCATCATTATCTTCCTGATCGTCAAGGCCGCGAACAGCCTGGAGAGAAAAGAAAAAGATGTTCCTCCCGAAGCGCCGACCACAAAAGACTGCGCTTTTTGTTATACTACCATTCCCATTAAGGCAACACGTTGCCCTAACTGCACGTCGGAGCTTTAGAGAACAGATGCTCGGAGAATAGAGAATGACCTTAACCGGGACTGCTCTCTATTCTCTATTCTCCTTATGGACTTCTTAGAACACCTCAATCCCCGGCAACGGCAAGCTGTATCGGCGGGGGCTGGGCCAGTTTTAGTGCTGGCAGGCCCCGGGTCCGGCAAGACGCGGGTACTGACCCAGCGCATCGCTTACCTGATTGCCTATGAGGGGGTGCGTCCGTATCAGATCCTGGCTGTCACATTTACCAATAAAGCGGCGCGCGAAATGGAATCACGCGTGGACAACTTGCTGGGCGAGTACGCTACCCAGGGGATGATGCTCGGCACCTTCCACTCAACCTGTGCCCGCATCCTGCGCCGCGAAGCGGACGTTTTGCCTGTGGAGGCCAACTACGTCATTTTCGACGCTGACGACCAGGTACGGCTCGTCAAGAGCATCATCCGTGAATTCAACCTGAACGACAAAATGTACCGGCCGACCAGCGTGCATGGCGCCATATCCAACGCCAAGAACGAACTGATCGGCGCGGACGATTATCCAACCACCACTTATCGTGATGAGGTGGTGAAGCGTATCTATGTAGAGTATCAAAAGCGGCTGATCGCCAGCAACGCGGTGGACTTCGACGATATCCTCGTTTATACGGCCCGCCTGCTGGAAGAAAATCCGGCGGTACGCGAGAAATATGCGCAGCGCTTCAGGCACGTGCTGGTGGATGAGTTCCAGGATACGAATGTTGCGCAATATACGCTGATCAAGCACCTGGCCTCGGCGCATCACAACGTCTTTGTGGTTGGCGACCCCGACCAGAGCGTGTACCGCTGGCGCGGCGCTGATTGGCGCAACGTGCAGCGCTTCGAGCAGGACTTCCCCGATGCGCAGGTCATCTTATTGGAACAGAATTACCGTTCCAGGCAGAACATTCTTGATGCGGCCATGTCGGTCATCGACCGTGCCCGTAACCGCCGTCGCAAGCAATTGTTCACCGAGCGTGGGCATGGAGAGAAACTCTTCTACTATGAAGCGCCTGACGATTACGCTGAGGCCTCTTTCGTCGTAGACTCCATTGCCCAACTGGTTGCCAGCGGCCAGTTTGAGCCCGGCGAGTGCGCCGTGATGTACCGCACCAACGCCCAGTCTCGTCTGCTGGAAGAAGCTTTCCTGCAGGCCCGCCTGCCTTATCGCTTGGTCGGCGCGCAGCGCTTCTACGGGCGCCGCGAGGTCAGGGACATGATCGCCTTCCTGCGCCTGGTCTACAACTCCAATGATGAAGCCAGCCTCGACCGGGTCATCAACGTACCGCCGCGTGGGATTGGAGACAAGACCCTCACCAACCTGCACCTTGTTGCCCGCCAACAGGGACTTAGCGCCGGAGCTGTACTGCTTGACCTGGCCCGCGGTTCGAACTCACCCTACTGGGAGGGTTTCTCCGCTCGCGCCGTCGCGCCGCTGGCCGATTTTGCCGGCATGCTTGCCAACTGGCGCGCCGCCTTACCCATTGCCACCATAACCGAACTCTTCGACCGCATTGCCACCGACATTGGTTACCAGTCTTATCTCGACGACGGCACCGAAGAAGGCGCCGAGCGCTGGGAAAACGTGAGCGAGTTACGCCGCCTGACCCAGGATTACGCAACCCGCACGCTCGACGAGTTCCTGCAGGATGTGGCGCTAATCTCCGACCAGGACACCATCACCGAGAACGTTAATGCGCCCACCCTGCTCACCCTGCACGCCGCCAAAGGACTGGAATTCGGCGCGGTTTTCATTGTTGGATTGGATGACGGCATCCTGCCGCACAGCCGCTCCTTCGATGAGCCTGAAGAAATGGAAGAGGAACGCCGGCTGTTCTACGTTGGGATCACCCGCGCCAAAGACCGCCTCTACCTGATTCGCTCCGTGCAGCGTGGCGGGCGTGGCTATGCCGAGGAAACCTTTCCATCCCGCTTCCTGGACGACATCCCGCCGGAGTTGTTGATCGGCAGAGCAAGGACGGGACGTGCCCTGCGCGGACGCGCTCCCGAAACGCTCTGGAGCGCACCGAATCAGCCATCACGACCTGCTCCCATTATCCAGTCGAAGTACCGCGCCGGGACTCGAGTCCGCCACCCCCTCTGGGAGGAGGGGATCGTGCTCAATAGCCGCATTCAGGACGATGACGAAATTGTCGATATAGTCTTCGAAAGCGTCGGCATCAAACGCCTGGCTGCCTCGCTTGCCAACCTGACGATCATTCCATGATCCGTCTGCTTTACCTGGGTTATCGCATCTATAGCTTCATTTTTCGCCCAAAAACGCTCGGCGTGCGCATCATGCTCATCCAAAACGGACAGGTGCTGCTCGTCCGCCAAACCTATATGGCCGGCTGGTTCATGCCCGGTGGCGGCGTCAAACGGGGTGAAACCCTGGAAGAAGCCGCCCGCCGCGAAGCGCGCGAGGAAATTGGCGCAGAGATGGCAGAGTTGCGCCTTCTCGGAGCCTACACTCACTTCGGCGAACATAAAAGCGACCACAACGCACTCTTCCTGTGCACCGACTTCACATTTAGTGGCAAGCAGGATCAGGAAATCGCTGAGCTGCGCTTCTTCCCCCTAGATGCCCTCCCGGAGGGGCTCATACCAGGGCATCGCCGCCGCCTGGAGGAATACCGCGCCGGGATAGATATCCCGCAGTTTGGAGAATGGTAACATTACAAATGTCATTGCCTGCACTGCCCGTGCCGACCGGCAGAGTGGGTATGCTCAGGCACGCGTGCGAGCAACCCCGAGTTTGCCAAAGGGAGATATACCTTTTCGGGCACTTTGGCAATCTCACAGCACTAAGTTAAGTTCTTTGTCAGGGTCATATGAGACTGCCGCGTCGGCCCTTCGACTTCGCTACACTCCGCTCAGGGCCTCCTCGCAGTGACAGGTCAGAAAGGGAAAGGAGAAAAGATGCAATATGTCAATCTCGGTAAAAGTGGGTTAAAAGTTTCGCGCCTGTGCCTGGGTATGATGAGCTACGGGACATCCCGGTGGCGGCCCTGGGTGCTGGATGAAGAACCCTCCCGCCCCTTTATCAAAAAAGCTCTGGATGCAGGTATCAACTTCTTCGATACCGCCGATATGTATTCCAAAGGCGTTAGCGAAGAGGTTTTGGGCAAAACCTTGAGACATTTCGGCATCAACAGAGAAAGCGTGGTCATCGCCACCAAAGTATATTTCAATCTGACAGACGAAATCAATGCTGGTGGTTTATCCCGTAAACATATCATGGATGCCATCGACGCATCGCTCCAACGCCTGGGAATGGAATATGTGGACCTGTACCAGATCCATCGCTGGGATTACGAGACCCCGATCGAGGAAACGATGGAAGCGCTGCACGATGTGGTCAAGGCGGGCAAGGCGCGGTACCTTGGCGCTTCCTCCATGTTTGTGTGGCAGTTTGCCAAAGCGCAGCACACCGCTGACCTTCACGGCTGGACGCGCTTTGTTTCTATGCAAAACCACCACAACCTGGTCTACCGCGAAGAAGAGCGTGAGATGATCCCGTTTTGCATCGATCAGGGCATCGGGCTGATCCCCTGGAGCCCGCTGGCGCGCGGATTCTTTGCCGGCAATCGCAAACGGGAGGGCGGCGGGGAAACAACCCGGGCAAACAATGACGACTATGCCGACCGTTTATATTTCCGCGAGGAAGATTTCGAAGTCGCGGAGCGCGCCCAAGAAATCGCCCAAAAGCGCGGCGTGACGGGTTCCCAAATCGCACTGGCCTGGCTTTTAGACAAGCCTCACATCACTGCACCGATCATCGGCGCGACCAAATTAGATCACTTGGAACAATCGATCGCTGCCTTAGATATCAGCCTGTCTGAGGAGGAGGTCAAAGGCCTGGAGGCGCCTTACCAGCCTCATCCCGTATTGGGCCACACATAGAAGGAACTATATAAGAATTCGGTAAAACCATGTTCCACAACATCCCCGAACCTATCCTGAAGTGCATGCGCGAACTGGAAGCGCAAGATGCAATCGACCGCGAAGATGGCACACCCAGAGGACAACGCCTGCGCCAGATCCCGCCAGTGACAGGAAGATTCCTGGCGCTGTTGTGCGCCAGCGCGCCAAAGGGTGGCGTGCTGGAAGTGGGTACCAGCGGCGGCTATTCCAGTCTCTGGCTTTCTCTTGCCTGTCGAGAACGCGGCGACCGGCTTACCACCTTTGAAATCTTGGATGAAAAGCTGGCCCGCGCTCATGAGACTTTCGTAGCTGCCGGATTAAGCGGGCAAATCCAGCTCATTCACGGCGACGCGCGCGAGGTCATCTCGGGTTACACTGGCATAGCCTTCTGCTTTTTGGATGCCGAAAAAGATATTTATCTGGACGTATACGAAAAAGTAGTGCCCAATCTCGTTCCGGGCGGCATCCTGGCTGCTGACAACGCCACCAATCACGCCGAATCACTGGCTGAGTTCCTCGCCCGCGCGGAAAACGATCCGCGAGTCGATGCGCTGGTTGTGCCGGTTGGGAAAGGCGTTTTGGTTTGCCGGAAGCTGTAAGAGCAAAGTAAAATACTACGTAGCGATCCGTTATGCTCAGCCTGCAAAGAGAGAAAGCCAGGCAAGCTCCTTCTTCGATGCCACCTTTTCAAAAACCAAATATACTATTCCGGGAGATCATTATGAATTTCACATCGCTTCCCACAGACGCCAAATCCATATTGGCCATGAAGTGGCAAGACTATGAACATTTTTACAGCGACCTCGAATCCAGGTCATTGAACGAATCCACCATCGACGCCTGGTTGGATGACTGGTCGGCTCTGGCCTCTTGCATCGACGAACAGTTCACGCGCTTGCAAGTGGTCACATCGCAATACACAGCGGACGAAGAACTGCAAAAGCAGTTCGATACATTCCTGGATGAAGGCCAACCTGCCGCCAAAGCCGCCGATCAGAATATTAAGGAAAAACTGCTGGCAAGCGGACTGCGCCCAAACGGGTTTGAGATCGCACTGAAAATGATGCAGACCGAAGCAGAGATCTTCCGCGCTGAAAACCTGCCCTTGCTGGCCGAAGAACAGAAGTTAGCAAATCAATACGATAAGATCATGGGGGCCACGACCGTGATGTGGGACGGCAAAGAGAAGACCTTCTGGGAAATGTATACAATGTATTCCTATGAGACTGAGCGCGCCGTCCGCGAACGCGCCTGGAAAGCGTTGGCGGAGCGCATGTACCAGAACCGGGATGCGATCAATGCTCTGTGGGAAAAATTCATGGCAGTGCGCCTGAAGATTGCAGAGAATGCAGGCTATCCTGATTACCGGACATATATGTGGAAACGGAAATTTCGCTTTGATTACACACCTGATGACTGTAAATCCTTCCATGCCGCGATCGAAGAGGTAGTTGTCCCGGCCGCGAAACGCGTCTACGAGCGGCGCAGGCAGAGGCTGGGCATCGAAGCGACGCGTCCCTGGGACCGAAATGTGGATCAGTTCGGAGGGTCATCCCTCCGTCCTGCTAAAAACGTCCCTGAACTAAACTCGAAAGCATTGAATGTGTTTGAGAAGGTGGATCCCAAATTCCGGAAATACTATCAAACAATGATGGACCATAATTTGCTTGATCTCGAAAGCCGAAAAAACAAAGCCAGCGGCGCATACAGCCTGTGTTACAACGTGGCTCGACTTCCGTTCATTTTCATGAGTCACACAAATACACAGTTAGACGTGGAGACCATCCTTCATGAAGGTGGCCATGCTTTTCACTCATTCGAATGCGCGCACCTTCGTTACCACCAAAAAGCGGAGACTTATGTTCCGCCCGAGTTCGCAGAAGTTGCCTCCATGGGCATGGAACTGCTGGCCTCACCTTATCTAAGCCAGGGACCTGGTAGCTTTTATACTGCGGAGGAAAATGCCCGTGCGCGCATCTCACATCTCGAATCATTCATTGTTTTCCTACCGTACATGGCTCTGGTGGACGCCTTCCAACATTGGATTTACGAAAATCCCACCGAAGCATCGGATGGAAAGAAGTGCGAGGAGCAATGGGGCGAGCTTTGGGATCGATTTATGAAAGGAATCGATTTCAGCGGTTTCGACCAATATAAAAAAACCTACTGGCATGCACAGGGACACATTCACACGAGTCCTTTTTATTACATCGAATACGGGCTGGCCCTGTTAGGCGCGTTACAGGTCTTCGGTAACGCGCGAGTGGATCAGAAACAGGCGGTAACCGACTATCGCAAGGCGCTCGCGTTGGGTTCAACCGTCTCACTACCGGAACTGTTTGCGGCGGCCGGGGCAAATTTCGCTTTCGATGGGGATACCTTGAAAAAAGCCGTGGATCTGATGGAAGAAGTGATCGACGAAATGGAAACAAGGTTATAGGGAAAATGTTGGTGTCATAACTTCGGGTCGAAAAATGCTCTTGCAACAATGTTGTACAATTAGAGTGTATGCAATAGTACAGGAGAAATCAATTGACTGAAACCTTGAAAATCGTTATCCCGATGGCAGGCTGGGGCACGCGCATGCGCCCTCACACCTGGAGCAAACCCAAGCCGTTGGTCAATGTGGCGGGCAAGACCTCGTTCGAACATTTGATGGACTTATTCGACACGCTGCCCGAGCCCAACCGCGTTGAATACATTTTTATCATCGGCCCGTACCTGGGCGAGATGCATATCCCGGCTTTCGTTAAAGAACATTACCCTGACCTCACCGCGCACTTCGTGGTGCAGGGTGAGATGAAAGGGCAATCCCACGCGCTTTACCTGGCGCGACAGTATCTAACCGGCCCGATGTTGATCATCTTCTCCGATACGCTTATCGAAACGGACTTCTCCTTCCTGGACCGGGAAAAGAGCGATGCTGTGGCCTGGGTCAAGGCTGTGCCGGACCCGCGCCGCTTCGGGGTGGCAGAAGTCAATGAAGAGGGCTGGGTCAAGAAACTCATCGAAAAACCGCAGACCATGGAGAATGATCTGGCTGTGGTCGGCTGTTATTACTTTAAGAGCAGCGAAAGCCTTTTGGCGGCGATCGAAGAGCAGATGCAGCGCAACGTTCAACTCAAGAACGAATTTTTCCTGGTGGACGCGATCAACATTTTGCTCGAACGCGGTGCGCTGATGCGCGTCGAGCGCCTGGACACCTGGCTTGATACCGGTACCATCGATGCAACCCTGGAGACGAACGCTTTTCTGCTCAAGCGCATGGATCGCCAGCCGCAGGAACGCGAAGGTGTGAAAGTTATCCCGCCGGTCTTCATCCACCCGACTGCCGAGGTCAGCGAGGCGGTCATCGGGCCAGACGTCTCGATCGGGCCGGACTGCAAGATCAGCCAGGCCGTAATCGAGGACAGCATCATCGATGAAGGGACACAGATCACGCGCGCCGCGCTGACACACTCGCTGATTGGCAGTAACTGCGTTGTGGAGGGGCAACCAAACAGTGAGGCAGCCTCTTCTCTCAATATCGGGGACAACTCCGAGGTCCGCTTTGAAGCCTGAATTGGTTGAATGTCGCTCAGACTCGCACTACGCTGAGCGCCCCCTATCATTAATTTGGGAAGGGCAACGCCTGGAAATTGCGGAAATCATCTCGCGCTGGCGTGGGCCGGCTGAAAGAGGCTTCCGCGTGCAGACGGCAGACAGGCAGGTGTTCGAGTTGACCTATCGGGAAGTTCCCGATGAGTGGCACGTTCAACCAGTTTAGTTTGTCATTTCGACCGCAGGGAGAAATCTTACCTTGCTATCAAAAAGATTTCTCCTCGCTAGCGCTCGTCGAAATGACAATCCCTAGGAGACTTGATGCAGGAAATCGACGACGTGGACTATCTTTCGAAACGCGTGGCGGGATTGAAGCCATCGGGCATCCGCAAATTCTTCGATATTGCCGCAACCATGAAAGACGTGATCTCGCTCGGCATCGGCGAGCCAGACTTCACCACCCCCGAACCGATCCTGCAGGCCGGCATTCGCTCGCTGCAAAACGGCGAGACGCACTACACTTCGAACTCGGGCAAGATCGAACTGCGCCGGGCCATTGCCACCAACCTGAAAAATCTGTACGGAGTATCCTACAACCCGGAAAACGAAATCATTGCCACAGTGGGCGTTTCGGAAGCGCTCTACCTGACGATGGTTGCCATCCTTGACCCCGGCGATGAGGTTATCATCCCCACGCCCTGCTTCGTTTCCTACCAGGCGGAGGTGATCCTGGCGGGCGGCGTACCGGTGGAGATCCCCAGCAAGATCGAGAACAATTTTCAGCTAGACCCGGACGAAATCCGTGCTGCGATCACGCCCCGGACCAAGGCCATCTTTATAGGCTACCCCAGCAACCCGACCGGCGCCGTGGCCGAGCGCGAGACCCTGCTGGAAGTAGCCAAAATTGCGGAAGAGCACAACCTGCTGATCATTTCAGACGAAATCTATGACCGGCTGGTGTATGGCTTCGAGCACGTCTGCGTCCCGGCGTTGGACGAGAGCATCAAGCGCCGCACGATCTTGCTGGGCGGCTTCTCGAAAGACTACGCCATGACCGGCTGGCGCATCGGCTACGCCTGCGGGCCTGCTGACCTCATCAAGGGCCTGGTACGGATCCATCAGTACACCATTATGTCCGCGCCCACCACCGCGCAGGATGCTGCCGTGGCGGCCTTGAAAAGCGGGAACAAATACGTGGAAGAAATGGTGGCCGAATATGACCGCCGACGTAAACTGCTCGTGAACGGGCTGAACCGCCTCGGGCTCCAAACCTTCGAGCCGCGCGGCGCTTTCTACGCCTTTCCCAATATCCAGGCTTCGGGCATGGACGACGAGACCTTCGCTGAAACATTGCTTAAAGAAGAGGGTGTGGCGGTCGTCCCCGGCAATGCCTTTGGCCCCGGCGGCGAAGGGTTTGTAAGAGCCTGCTATGCAACCTCTTATGAGAAGTTAGAAGAGGCGTTAAAACGCATGGAGCGCTTTATGAGCAGGCACGGATAACAGCCATATTGGTACTTGGAAAGTAGTAATTGTTAAATGAAAAGAAGGGGAATGTTTGCCCGGAATTATCTTATAAAACAGGAGATTGCTTCCCTGGCCCGGAACGCCACCGTTCGTGCCGCGAGCACGTCGGTACACGTGCCCCATAAACACGGGGTATGAGACGGCAGGACGGGCGGCAAAAACCGCCTCGCAATGGCATTCGAATCCTATTCGTCCGGGTAGTTGCCTAGGATCCGTTCGATCCTTTCCAGGATATCATCCGTCAATTTGGCGGCCGCTTCCCCGGCTGCTAGGTTTTCCTTGAGTTGCTCCAATTGTGTGGCGCCGGTGATGACGCTGCTTACTTCCTTGCGTCGTAGCAGCCAGGCAATGGCCAGTTGAGCGGTGGTCAGGCCCAGGTCCCGGGCGACCGAGGTGAGCATATCCACAATGGCAATCCGCTCAGGGGTGATGCGTTCTCGTATCCAGCCGTAGCCATCCCTGTCTGCACGCGTTCCCTCGGGGATACCTTCATTGTATTTTCCGGTCAGGATGCCGTAATAAAGCGGGCTGAAAGTGGTCAGCCCGAGGCCAAACTCCTTGCAAACGGGAGCCAGGTCGGTTTCAACGCGATAACGGTGGAACATGTTGTATTGCGGCTGTTCCGTGACAGGCGGGGCCAGGTGGTGCTGCTCGGCGATTTTAATGGCGGTCGCAATCTGATAACCGCGCCACTCGGACGTGCCCCAGTACAAGATCTTGCCCTGGCGGATGAGTGTGTCCATTGTGTAAACAACCTCGTCGATGGGCGTATCGGGATCATAGCGGTGACAGAAATACAGGTCGAGGTAGTCTGTGTCGAGGCGCTTTAGAGAAGCATGCACAGATTCGGTGATGTGTTTGCGCGAAAGGCCGCGTCCATTCGGGCCGGGCATCGTCTGCGAAAAGACTTTGCTGGAGATAACCAGCGCTTCGCGCGGCAGGTCTTTGATGGCTTTCCCCATCACAGTTTCGGCCAGCCCACTGGCATATACATCCGCGTTATCGAAAAAGTTAATCCCAGCCTCATAAGCTGTTTGGATCAACTCTATCGTTGTCTTTTCTGGAATCTGATCCCCAAACGTAACCCATGCCCCCAAAGCAATCTCGCTTAGCTTCAGACCGGAACGCCCCAGACGCCGATAGTGCATGGATACTCCTTACTTTACAACGATGGCTAACGACATTTTACACAGGCCCCCCGTGTTCAACCCTACCACCCAGGTTGTTTCATAGGTACCGGGCTCTTTGGGTGCGTGCATTTCAACCGCCATTTCAATGGTTTCACCGGGGTCAACGATGATGTTCATATCGTAGCGCGCCTTATCGTGGAATTTATCTCCACCTATATATCTGTAGTCGATGATATGTTTTCGCCAGGCGGCCGTGCCTGTGTTTTTGACCGTCCAGATGGCCGTGAACTTATTTCGAGGTCTGAAGACTGTTCCATTACGGGGGATTTGGGCTACCAGAGCGCAGCGCAATGTCCCGGTATAGTCGTGTTCATTGGGATTAGGCGTTTGAGTTGGCTTACCACCCCCAGCACTCCCTCCGCTGCTTAAAATGGTAAACGTGGGTAACACCACCTGCGTATTTGTTGGGAAAATAAAAAGGATTGTCGCGGTTGGTGACGGGGTTTGGGTGGGTGTTTTTGAGGGGGTGGGCGTGTTGGTGATCGTCTGGGTAGGCGGCAAAAACCGGGCTGTTTGCGTGCGCGCAGCTGCCGCAGTTTCAAAAATAATGGTCTCAACCGCTCCCGCTTCCGGGAGAGACAAAGGGGGTCCATCCCTCGCAGACGGTATACAGGCAGACAGGATTAAGATGATTCCCGGCAGGAGTAGGAGGCTGCGAACCGACTTCGCTTCGACCAGATTCCCTAGGCAAATCATCTTACGATTATTCTGACAGATACTCTGCAGAGCGTTTCTCTTCCCGTGCCGAGGGTCCAGGTGGAAGTATACGTCCCGTCATTGCCAGGGGCTCGCATCTCAACTCGAAACGTTATCTCCCGACCGGGACGAACGTTGTTAGGAAGGTCAAGGATATCGCTTTCGTGCATGTCCCTGCCAGCAGAATGGAAGAAATCGATGCTGTCTGCATTCCAGGTCTCATCGCTTGTATTTCTCATTGTCCATTCCACGTTAAACCGCTCGCGAGAATCGTACACGGTGCCATTGGCAGGGGATTGATCGACCAGCTCACAGCCATCCCCGGCATTACCACCGCTCTGGGTTGCAGTAGCCGGACTGGTTGCAGTTGGTGTGCTCGTGAATGTCGGAATAATGAAAATAATGGTTGCCGTGGGCGATGGCGTTTCCGTAGGGGTTAAGCTGGGTAAGAAGGTGGCTGTCGGGGTATCGCTGGGAGGCGGCAGCACCAAGGCGGTCTGCGTTTGGGCCGCCCCGGCGGTTGCGACGACGATTGTTTGGATGGTATCCCGAACAGCGGTTGGGTCTGGCGCAACCGGTGATGGGACTCCGGGCAGCACGCAGGCCAGCGCCAAGAACAGCGCCGAGATCAGGAGCAAGATTTTTTTTATAGTTTGTACATTCATGGTTACCAACTCAAGCCTATTTGGCTTCGAAAACGAATTGCACGGAACAAAACTGTGTTCTACCGACCATGAGTGACCATCTGGTTGAGTACTCTTTGGGTCGTTTTGGGACTTCCATGGTCACCGAGATTGTGACCGTGCCTCCCGGGCCAACCCCGGCAGGTATATCGTAATAAGGTTTCCCGGCGTTGAGACGCGCCCCGGATTGGTATACGACATCCACGCCCTGTTTCGGCCAGGTTTTTGTGCCGGTGTTTTGCACAGTCCAGGTTGCTTTGAAACTGGTACCTGCTACCAAGACAGTATTATTAGCCGGGCTTTTTGATAAAACGCGGCATGTCCATTCCTGCGGGGTGGCTGTCGGTTTTACAAAACCGCTGCCGCTGCCACCGCCTCCTGTCCCACTCCCAGTGCCTGTGTTACTCCCGCCTCCCCCTATAAAGGGGCTGGTAGCTGAAGGCACGCTGGTATGGGTTGCAATCAAAAACAGAATCGTAGCGGTCGGCGTTGGGGTGACGGTAGAGGTTTTCGTCGGAGAGGGGATTAAGCTCGGCGTAGCGCTTGGCGGTAACCGGATGGCTGTCTGTGTTTGAGCAGCCATCGCTGTCTGCACGATAATCGTCTCAATAGAGCCGGGTCCAGATGCAGAAGGAGGAGGTGTGACAAGCGCTGGCGTTGCGCAACCTAAGATGACCATTATTACGATCAGCCATAAGGTTATACGGCGAACATTACGCCTGTTCATCACACCTCCTCGCTATACCTTTCGCTTCGTATCCTTTCGAGAAATCGGGGTATGGGATTAACCCACTGCACCCTTCTTTTTGAGAAGATACATAGCAGCATGGCTTAGCGAACTACATAAAACGCTACGTACGGATAGCAGAAGCCTCCCTCGAGTTTAAAATCGATCACGTAACGTCCCGGGTCGTCCGGAGCCTGGGCTTCAAAAGGACCGACCGTAAAGATATCCCCGGGCTCCATTTTCGGAAGCTCGATAGTGCCGGGAGGGTTGATCAGCGTGGGACCCGGATTGCCCAAGAGTACAAGGTCTTTGCCAGCATCCCAGGTGGTAGTCCCGTTATTGAGGATGGCAAAGGTGACATCAAACGTGTGAGTGCGCTTGTACTCGGTATTGTCGATCGGTCTCTGGCGGATGATGTCACAGGAGAACCTGGCTGAAGAGGTACCCCCGCCCCCGCTACTTCCGCCGCTCCCGCTTCCGCTCGAGGAAGTACTCGTCGGGAAGGGGGTTGCGGTTGTCAGTACCGGCGTCAGGGTTGGCGGCGCCAATGGAGAGGGCGTCTCTGAAGGCATAGCAGCGGCAGCTTCCGTTTCCTGGGCGGCAACGGTCTGCGCCACGGACGTAGCAACCTGGCCCTGCGCTTCTATCGTCATTGCGACCGAGGTAGCAACTCGATCTTCAACTTCTTCAGGGCTGGGGGTCTGAATCACTGCGGGTGCGCAAGCCGCCAGCAAGAGAATAGCAAGCAGCATGGATCCCAGCCGCAACATGTTTGACCAACGTTTCATTCGTTTCTCCTTTGATTCGGAAAGAACTATCCTTCCGCGTTTTCCTTCGTCCCCGCCCCGATCCCCAGCGGCTTCCACTTTTTCTCGTCTTTCAGGCGATGCTGGATGCCATGCCGGTCGTGGATCAGGTCGAAGCCTTCCGGTTTCAGGAACATTTCTTCACCATCGAGCAGACCCGTGATGCCGGTCTGGCCAGGTTCCGGACGCTTGTTCTGGCAGTACGAGCAGGTGGCCGGGTCGTGCGCTGCGTATTCGGTCGGCTCCTCATACGAGGCGATATAGCCCTCGTAGTTGCGCAGAATGATCTTGTGGTCAGAGGCGCTGATCTGGTAATTGGGCATGACCGGGATCTTGCCGCCACCGCCGGGCGCGTCCACGATGAATTGCGGGACCGCATAGCCCGAGGTGTGACCACGCAGGCCTTCGATGATCTCGATGCCCTTGGCCACCGGTGTGCGAAAGTGACCGGCGCCTTCCACCAGGTCACACTGGTAGAGGTAATACGGGCGCACACGGATGCGGGTCGTCTTCTGGACCAGCTCGCGCTGGATGTGGACACAATCGTTCACACCCGCCAGCAAAACGGACTGGTTTCCCAGAGGGATGCCGGCGCGGCTCATGCGGTCGCAGGCATCGGCCAGTTCCTGGCTGATCTCGTTGGGATGGTTGATATGGATATTGATCCACAACGGGTGGTACTTCTCCAGCATGTCGCACAATTCCTGGGTGATGCGCATGGGCATGAACACCGGCACGCGAGAACCGATGCGGACGATCTCGATATGCGGGATCTCACGCAGGCGTCTCAGGATTTCTTCCAAAATTTTGGGCGCCAGCACCAGCGGGTCGCCGCCGGAGAGCAGTACATCGCGCACCTGTGGGGTGCGTTTGAGATATTCGATCTGCGCTTCGAATTCCTGGCGTGAAAAGGTCTGGCCGGGATCGCCCACGATGCGCGAGCGGGTGCAGTAGCGGCAGTACGAGGCGCACTGGGTCGTTACCAGCATCAAGACCCGGTCCGGGTAGCGGTGAACCAGGCCCGGGACGGGGGAGTGGCGGTCTTCGGCCAGGGAATCTTCCATCATGGATGTGAAGGCCTGCATCTCTTCGGCCCGCGGGATGATCTGTATGCGTACAGGGTCGTTCGGGTCATCCGGGTCGATCAAGGAGATGAAGTAAGGCGTGATATCCACACGGAACAGACCGCTGGTCTGGAGCGCTTTGCGCTCGCTATCGGTCAGCGGGACAACTTTTTCGATCTCTTCGACAGTATTCAAGCGATGGCTTAACTGCCAACGCCAGTCGTTCCACTTTTCATCGGGAACGTCGGCGTAGATGGGGGCACGTTTGGAAACAATAGGGCTAGGCATGGGTTTATCCTCCGGGTTGGTCTAAAAAGGGAATTCTAAAGATAGGACAGCTGAATCGAAAACACACGCGGAGGGTCATGGTCGGGGCGGAAGAATCCACCGAAAAACGGGGCTCTTCCAATAAACTCAACATGTGACAGTTTCATAAATGTATTGTAAAAGCAAACAGAGTGCGGGTCAATGTTCCAGGAGTTATGCTGAAAATGGGAGAAGACCGAAAATAAGCGAACGTATTATGCATGCCCCCTTATTTTCGGCAGCTCTCGCGATCCACGTAAGCCCTTTTTGCATTGTAGCGCGCAGGAGGTTTGAAATAAAGAGTACAATAGAGTCACCGTTCGTAACAGGAGGCACAATGCCAAATATAGCCATCGTTACCGACAGCACCGCCAGTATCCCCGAAACCATGCTCAAAGAATTGAATATTTACGTGGTGGCCTATTACATCCAGCGCGACGAATTCCTGCGCTGGCTGCCGACTGACCCGGGCCGGGCACAGCGGGGCTGTGTTTTTATCCTGTAGAAGAATGATCTACCACTAGTGCCGCAACTTCCTTAAGCTGTAGGGTATCCTGCAAATTTTCAAGGTGATCTTTCAAGTTTGACCCTACAACTTAACCTGGTTGCGGTACTAGGCCACCGAGTCACGAAGACACGAATTTTTGTGTCTTTGTGCCTTTGAGCCTTAGTGGTTGTTTAAAAATCCAAAATTCAGCGGAGAGACAACAGTAAATGACACAACATGACCCACATTCCTATGCAGATTTGCAGCAGGGAAAAATCGCTCACATCGACCTGCGCATCCAGGCCGATTTCGAGGCGCACATTCTGAAGATCGAGGCCGATTACCGGCTTGTGGAGCCGGTGAGCGGATCGCTGTTCCTGGACACTGCCGGGATCGAGCTTTTGAATGCCGTTGTGGAAGGCAAAGAGCTGCAATGGGAATTTGACCAGCAAGACGTATTGCTGGGGGAACGCCTGCACCTGAAAGAGCTGAATGGAGCCAGTTCATTCAGCCTTGTCTTCAACACATCCAACGCTGCGCGCGCTTTGCAATGGCTTCCGGCTGTCCAGACGGCCGGAGGGGAGCACCCATTCCTGTACAGCCAGTGCCAGGCCATCCACGCGCGCAGCGTTTTTCCCTGCCAGGATACGCCCTCGGTGCGCTTCACGTTCAGCGCCGAGGTAGAAGTCCCCAGGGCGCTGACCGCGGTCATGGCGGCCGAGCAGGTTGGGGTCAGGGAGAGTGGCGACAGTCGTGTCTTCCAGTTCAAGATGCCGCAGCCGGTCCCGTCCTATTTGTTTGCGCTCGGGGCGGGGGACCTGGTCTTCCGTGAACTGGGGCCGCGCACGGGGGTCTACGCCGAGCCGCAGCTGATCGAAGCCGCCGCCTGGGAGTTTGCCGGGAACGAAGAAAAAATCATCGAAGCGGAAAAGTTGTTAGGACCGTACCTGTGGGGCCGTTACGATCTGTTGATCCTGCCGCCGTCCTTCCCGTATGGCGGGATGGAAAACCCGCGCCTGACCTTTCTGACACCGACCGCCATCCTGGGTACCCGCGGTCAGACCTTCCTGATCACCCACGAACTGGCCCACGCCTGGACCGGTAACCTGGTGACCAACGCCACCTGGGAAGATTTCTGGTTGAACGAGGGTTGGACCACCTACGCCGAAACGCGTATCAGCGAGGTGTTGGAAGGCAAGCAGGCCACCGACCTGATGGCCGTCTACGATGAGCAGCGACTGTTCGAGGTGATGGAACGCGTCGGCATGGAATCCGATCTGACCCGTCTGAAGGTCCCCTCCGAAGGGCTGGACCCGGATGAAGCCACAACCATCATCCCGTATTACAAGGGCAGTTTCTTCCTGAAAGAATGCGAGTACGTTGTCGGGCGCGAGCGTTTTGATGCCTTCATCCAAAAGTACATGCGGACGTACCAGTTCCAATCCTTGACCACCGAAGCATTCCTGGATTTTCTCAAGCAGGAGCTTCCGGAAGTATTCGAGCGAATAAACGTCCACACGTGGATTTATGAGCCGGGCCTGACCGATGAGCGTAGAAGACCGCAATCGGCGTTGTATGACGAAGTGCAGGCCGTGTTGGAAGCCTACAAACAGGGAATCCGCCCGACCGAAGAGCAGGTGGCCGGCTGGCATCGCTACCAGATCCTGTCGTTTTTACAGGCGCTGCCGAAGCAGATCCCGGTTGAGGATTGCAAATACTTCGAAGAGATTCTTGACCTGAAAAGCAAGAATGACGCCGCCCACTATTCTTATTTCTACGCTACCTGCATCAACAGTGGTTATGAAGAAATTCTGCCACATATCAAAGAGTACCTTGGCAGGAACGGCCGGATGTTGTACGTTCTGCCCATCTTCCGCGCCATGCTCGCCTCGGACTGGGCCAGAGAGCACGCCCGCCCTATCCTCGAGCAGGTGCGAGAGCGCCAACACAAAATCACGGTCCGCGTGGTAAACAAGCTGCTCGAAAAAGCCGGACTGTAGAGTAAGAATTCCGGCACAGGAGAACTCAAAATCAGGTGGAACGACCCTACGTCCATATCAACGTGGCCATGACCGCCGACGGCAAGATCGACACATTCGAGCGGCGTGGCGCGAGCATCTCCTCTCCGCGAGACAAAGAGCGTGTAGACAGGCTGCGCGCCGCAGCGGACGCCGTCATGGTGGGCGGGCGCACCCTGCTGGATGAAAACCCGAAACTGACGGTCAAATCGGCGGCATTGCGGGCAGAGAGGGAAGCGCGCGGGCTGGGGCCGAATCCCGTCAAAGTGGCCATCGTCACCACCGCGGACCTGCAGCCTGATTCCGATTTCCTGAACGCAGGCCCTGCCCGGACTGTAATATTTACCACGCAGGATACATCTAAAAAACAGCTTGAATTCCTGCGCGCCCGGGGTGTGGAGGTATATGTCCATGAAACAAAGCGCGTTGATCTACCCGCAGCTCTGAGCACACTCAAAGAAACCGGCATCAACCGTCTCATGGTAGAAGGAGGCGCCACGCTCAATTTTGAGCTGCTCCGGCTGGGGCTGGTGGACGAATTGACCGCTTACCTTGCGCCGCTGGTGTTCGGGGGCGAGTCCGCTCCTACCATGGCGGCCGGCCCGGGCCTTGCCCGCAGCGCCGCCATTCCGTTGAAGCTGGTGGACGTCGAAACCTGGGAAGATGGCGGGATTCTGCTGAAATACAAATTTCCGGCGACTACGGGCTCCGCCCTCCGCTCAGGACCAATAAAGAGGTTAAATGACAGCACTCACACATGAAGTGATCGAAGAGTTAATCGAGGAAAATTGTTGCCACGAATGCGAGGGGGTAGGCAAAGACAAGGTCTGCGTACGCATCGAGGCCATTGCCGAACTGCCAACCCGATTTGGCGATTTCCACATTGTGGCTTTCTGGAACAATCGTGATGAAAAGGAACACATCGCCATTATCAAAGGTGAAATCGTCGGCGGGGAAGATGTTCCCGTTCGCCTGCACTCCGAATGCCTGACCGGGGACGTGATGGGTTCGCTGCGCTGCGACTGCCGCGACCAGCTCGAAGCCGCGCTGAGAATGATCGGCCAGATGAAGAAAGGCATCGTGCTCTACCTGCGCCAGGAAGGACGCGGGATCGGCCTGGTTAACAAGATCCGCGCCTACAGCCTGCAGGATATGGGCTTGGACACTGTTGAGGCTAACCTGGCGCTCGGCTTCCGCGACGATGAGCGCGATTACGCTGTGGCCGCTCACATGCTGATGTCGCTCAAGGTCAAATCCGTGGACCTGATCACCAACAATCCTAAAAAGATCGAGCAGTTGACCCAGCACGGACTCCAGGTCAACGGGCGCATCCCGCACGTCATGCAGCCGAACGATCATAACCGTTTCTACCTGGAGACCAAGGCCGCCAAGTCGGGCCACTTTATCGATTTCTCGGGGAAACCCCGCCTGGCGGAGCAGGCCGACCGGCCGATCATCCAGGGCATGACCGAAGAACAGATCGCAGCTCTCTATGAATAATCTCGAGAACCGGGCTGTCGTCATCACCGGCGCAACGGGCGGGCTAGGTAAAGTGGTTGCGCGAGTTTTCGCCGCGCAGGGCGCATCGCTGGCGTTGTTGAGCACGAATCAGGATAAACTGGACGCCCTGGCCCGTGACCTGGACCTGCCCTCCGAGCGTATCATGACCCATGCCGCGGACCTGAGCGACCCGAACGCGGTGCGGGACTCAGCCGAAGCGGTTTCCGCCAAATTCGGGCGGGTCGACGCCCTGATCCACCTGGTCGGCGGCTGGACCGGCGGCAGGACCATCGCCGAGTCCGGGGTGGATGAGTTCAAGTCCATGCTCGACCAGCATGCCTGGACAACGATCCACCTGCTGCGGGCCTTTTCGCCAAAACTGGCCTCCAACGGCTGGGGACGGGTGATTGCCGTCTCTTCGGATTCCGCGGGCAGTCCGCCTGCCAAAAGGGCGGCTTATGGAATGGGAAAGGCCGCCCAGGAAGCCCTGCTGCTCAGCCTGGCGGAGGAGTTCAAAGGCACAAACCTGACCGCCAACGTGATCCAGGTTAATTCCATCGACCCGGAAGGCAGCGGCAACCCCGGACAGTCCGTCCGGGACAAAGGGACTTCTCCTGAAGAGATCGCCGCGGGAATGCTGTATCTGTGCTCGGATGAAGCTCGGAAGCTGAACGGGGCGCGCCTGCCGCTATTTTAAATTTCTCACGCGTGCCTGCGTATACCTACCCTGCGGCTAGACACGGGCGGTGCAGGCACGCGTGGGTGACCACAGGGAGCGAAGAATCCCCTCGCTTTGCACGGGAGACCCTTCACTTCGTTCAGGGTGACAAAACGAGACATATCCAACTGAAGTATAATTCTTTCATTAGACGGGCTTTTTGGTTTGAGATACCCTGTTAAGGAGGTAGCAGATGACAGACGCTCTGTCGATCACGAGTTCGCAAGCCAGGGATAGAGAAAAGGTGACCGTGTTCCACTTAAGTGGCACCCTGGACGCATCCAGCGAAGATGACTTGTGCGAACGGGCCAACCAGGCCTTCGAAAGCGGGGCCAATTTTTTGTTGCTGGATTTGCAGGACCTGAAACACATCTCCAGCGCGGGACTGCGGGCATTGCATAATATCTTCAAAATGTGCACGCCCACGGAAGAAATCGAAGCCGCGCGAGAAGGCGACGAGCCTTATAAATCTCCCTACTTCAAACTGGCCGGGGCCTCGCCGGAAGTCTATTACGTGCTCAACCTGGCCGGGTTCCTGCACAACATCCCCTTCTACCCGACAATGGAAGATGCGTTGAAATCCTTCGATTAGTTGGAGTATTTTTACCGCCAAGCACGCGAAGTGCGCCAAGATTCATAAAAAAGCCGCCAAGCATGCTTGGCGGCTTTGCACATCCCTTGGCGCTCTCGGCGTCTTGGCGGTTTATCTTTAACCAGTATAATCCTCCCCAATGGCTGAGCAACAATTCCCCGAACCGACCGTCGGCGTTTTTATCTTCAACCAGCAGGGCGAACTGCTGCTGTTACAATCGCACAAGTGGCCGGGCGCCTACGTGATCCCCGGCGGGCACGTGGAGCTGGGCGAGCGGATAGAAGAAGCCGCCGTCCGCGAAGCGAAGGAAGAGACCGGGCTGGATATTTACGATCTGGAATTCATCACCTTCCAGCAATTCATCTACGATCCCGCCTTCTGGAAACAGCGCCATTTCATCTTCTTCGATTTTGCCGCGAAGACGGATAGCACCGATGTGGTGTTGAACAACGAGGCGCAGGAATATATCTGGATAGCGCCACAAGAAGCGCTGGGGTTGGAACTGGATGCTTACACGCGGACTTCGATTGAAGCGTATTTGAAGAAAAGTGGCCGGGGTTGATGCGGCTCAACCGATCTTGTTACGG
>JAABUE010000039.1 GCA_011389535.1 Anaerolineales bacterium | reverse complement strand
TCCAGACCAGGATGACCATTGAGCCATTTTCCTGCAAAAAGACTCGCTCGGGCGCGCCGATATCATCGGGATAACCGGGCAGGCGGATCGGAAACGAGAGTCTGGCCTGTGCGGTTTCGAGGGTTGTTTCTCCAGCCATATCGGACAGCGTGACCGCGTAGCGTGGTTCGTTTTGCGTGTTATTTGGGGAAGTGGTTGTGTCTGAGGAGACAATCCCTGGCGTGGCAGTTACCGGAGCTTGCGGCAGGGACGGCAGGGCTGTCAGCGTGGGAGCGGCGGGAAAGATGCGCACAACGCCGACCTGCAAGAAGCGTATGATTTCGGCGCGCACGCCCGGCACGGCGAACAGGATGGCCAGCAGCAGGACCAGCAAACTGGTGACTGCCCAGGCGCTTCGCAGCCGGGCTCGCGGCCTGCTCCCGTTATCGAGACGTTGTAATACAGTCCCGGTCACATCCGGTGTAGGCGGGTATTGGAACTGACGCGCAGCCTCTTTCAAGCGTTCGTCAGGGGATAGGTGGGGAGGTGTGTTCATTCGAAGATTTCTTTCAGTTCCGGGTAATCGCGTTCGACGATTCCCCGCAGTTTGGTCAATGCACGGTGCAGCCGGGACTTGACGGTGCCAGGAGGCACATCCAGCGCATCGACCATTTCACTTTCAGACATGTCCAGGAAATAACGCAGATAGATCACTTCCTGGAAAGGTTCTGCCATTTGTTTTACGGCTTGCCAGAGTGACTGGCTTTCATCCTCCGCTTTGAAGGTGGTCTGCTTGATTCCGTCCGGGTCCTGCCGGGCGAAGCGGGTCAGGGCGGAGAGATATCGTCCAATGGAACGGTGGCGGTTATGGGCCAGGTTCGATGCGATGCGCAGCAGCCAGGGCCGCAGCGGGCGTTCGGCGTCGAACCCCTTCAACGCTCGATAGGCGCGGACGAAGGTCTCCTGTGCAATATCCTCGGCTTCGTCAGGGTCGCCCAGCAGGAGATAGGCAAGCCGGAAGACCGGCTCCTGGTGCGCGCGCATCAGGGCCTCCCAGGAAGCTTGATTGCCCTCGCGGGCCAGGCGGATCTGTTGGATTTCAGTCACTCACTTTTCCGGAGAAGTGATTTAATACAAAATACACCGGCAGGTCCCATTTGGTTCCCGCTGGTGTATTGTATCTTGCTTGGTATGTCATTGCGAGTGAGCGGTTCTCAGCGAGCGGCACTTGCACCGAACGCAGTGCGGTGAGCAATCTCCTTCATGTCAGTTTTGCTCGTTTACCTGGAGATTACTTCCCTGGCCCGGAACGCCAGGACGGGCGGGGCTTCCGTCCCTCGCGATGATACCTGGCTTAGGTTAGTAAGTAAGCGTCTTTGGATCCGCTGAAACACGCTTGCGGAAGACCCAGTACGTGTATCCCTGATAGGCCAGCACGATCGGCACAAAGATAAGCGCCACGATGGACATGACCTGCAGCGTATATGCGCTGGAGGAGGCATTATAGATCGTCAGGCTCCAGGCGGGGTTGAGTGTGGAGATCATCACGCGCGGGAACATGATCATGAAAGCAGTGGTCAGCGTCAGCGCTACGGTGGCGCCGGTCATGGCAAAGGCCCAGCCAATCATCTTGCGGTTGAGGAAAGTGCCAGTCAACAGCATGGTGACGAAACCAGTGATCGGAACGATGCCAGGGTTCAGGCCCAGCCGCTCGAGGATGTCGGTAAAGAAATAGGTCGAGACCAGCAGCGCCAGCGTCAGGACAACCTGCACGATCCAGAACCTGCGGGCAAAATTGTGAGCGCGTTCCCGGATTGCGCCCTCTGTCTTAAGGTCGAGGAAGATCGCGCCATGCAGAAGGAAGATGCCGATAGTTCCTAAACCACCGAGCAGACCGTAAGGATTGAGCAGTGTCCAGAAGGTGCCGGTGTAGTGCATGTTCGCATCGATCGGCACGCCGCGTGCCAGGTTGGCAAAGGCCACACCCAACAGCAGGGCTGGTAAAAGGCTGCCGAAGAAGATGCACCAGTCCCAAAGATTGCGCCATTTGGGGTTGGCATCTTTCGAGCGGAACTCGAAGGACACGCCGCGCACGATCAGCGCCAACAGCAACAGGAACAAGGCCGGATAGAACCCGCTGAACAGGGTGGCATACCAGTGCGGGAAGGCTGCAAAGGTGGCGCCGCCTGCGGTGATCAACCAGACTTCGTTGCCATCCCAATGTGGGCCAATCGTATTGATGATGGCCCGGCGCTCGGTATCATCCTTGCCCAGGAAGGGCAATAGCATGCCAACGCCAAAATCGAATCCTTCCAGGAAGAAGAATCCAATCCACAGGATGGCGATCAGGATGAACCAGATGACCTGGAGAACTTCGTAATTCATGGCTACCTCCAATTACTTCTTTACGCCGACGAGGGAGGGCGCAACTTCTTCGGTTTCTTGCATCGAGATATCCGAGCCACCGAGGAAGGTTGGTTCGACATCAACGGATTCATGCATTGCCGCTTCCGTACCTGCTTTGGCAAATTTGGATAGCAGATACACGTCAGCGACCATCAAGGCGGCGTAGATCAGGGTATAGCCGATCAGGGATGCCAGGACCATGCCCGGGCTGAGCGGGGAGACCCCGTCCGCAGTCTTGAGCAGACCCTGGACGATCCACGGCTGGCGTCCGGTCTCTGTCAGGACCCAGCCACTGGAGTTGCCGATGTAAGGCAGCGCGATCATGAGCGGCAGCCATCTCATCCATTTGAGCCATTTTTCCGGCCAGCCTTTCATCACCAGGAAAAAACCATAGGCGTACACTGCGAACATGAGCAGTCCCGCCCCGAGCATGAAGCGGAAGGACCAGTAGGTGATCACCATTAACGGGACGTAATCTTCGGGGCCATAAAGCTGTTCGTATTCAGCCTGGATTTCGTTAACCCCGCGGACTTCGCAAGAAAAATCATTACAGGCGATAAACGAAAGCAGGTAGGGTACACGCCATTCCCAAACCAGGTTCTTGCCGGTCAGGTCGCCGATTGTGAAGATCGAGAACGAAGCCGGTTGTTCGGTCTCCCAGAGCGCTTCGATGGAGGCCATTTTCATCGGCTGGGTTTCCATCAGTTCCTGTCCCTGGGTGTGTCCGGCCAGCCCGACGCTGACAATCGCGATCAGGCCGATGATGGCGGCCATCGTGAACGAGCGTTTGAAGACTTCCGTTTCGTTCTTACGCAGGATGTGCCAGGCGCTGATGCCAATGACGAACGAAGCAGCCGTGGCGAATCCGGCCGAGATGGTGTGCCAGAAGAACAGCCAGGCCTTGGGGTTGAAGACCAGGGCTGCGAAATCGACCATTTCAGCGCGTCCTGTAGCTTCGTTGAGCACATACCCTACTGGATGCTGCATCCAGCCGTTGGCGATCAGGATCCACAGCGCCGAAATATTTGCGCCAATCGCCACCAGCCAGATAGAAGCCAGATGCAACTTTGCAGGTATCTTGCCCTCGCCAAAGATCCACACTCCAAGGAATACAGATTCTAGAAAAAAGGCTAGCAGAGCTTCGATGGCTAGCGGTGCGCCGAAAATGTCACCCACATAGCGGCTGTATTCCGACCAGTTCATGCCGAACTGGAACTCCTGCACGATGCCAGTCACCACACCCATGGCGAAGTTAATCAAAAATAGTTTGCCCCAGAACTTGTACATGCGGCGGTAATTTTCGTCTTTCGTACGATAGTACTGTGTCTGCATGATGGCAACGAGCGAGCCCAGTCCTATTGTGAGCGGGACGAAGAAGAAGTGATAAATGGTGGTGATGGCAAATTGCCACCGAGAGAGCAGGACAAGGTCCATTGCGCCTCCTTAAAAAGTTGGGTTTATGTCACAAATATTGTATACGAAAAACAAAAAATGTTGTTGGATAATTTAGATGGTGTACCCGTTCTTCCCGGACAGATCCTCCTCTTCGCCACTTCCTACGCCTCAGCCTGCTCGATGCTCAACGGAACAACAACGCCTAGCGACGATGCTTCCCGCGCCAGCTCGTCGAAGGTGGTGTTTTCGAGTTCCTCAAGGATCAAAGCCTGCAAGCGCGCCCAACGGCAGCGGACAGGGCAACTGTGATCGAAGGGGCAGGTACCACCCCCGTGTAAACATTCTGAAACCGTGAAATTGTTTTCGAAGAATGTCACCACCTGACGCAGGTTGATCTCGGCCGCCGGGCGCGCCAGTTTCAAGCCGCCCTCGCGCCCCGGGTAGGTGATGATGAACCCGCCCTTTGCCAGTTCCGCTACCACGCGCAGGGACAGCGCCTTCGGGATGAGCATTTCCTGCTGAATCTGGGAAGTGTTTAACAGGGCCTCGTCACCGTGCTTGGCGAGGGCCAGGATGACGCGGATGGCGTAGTCGGTCTGGCGGTTGATGCGGATCATAGTGGTGTAAACGTTTACTCTTTTAGTAAACCTTTACCAATATTGTAAGCATTCCACCGGGAAAGTAATGTGTTATTTGTCACAAGTTGAACGTGACAGGTGTAATAAGCAGAATGATATAATCCCGGCCAACATGACCGAAACACGAGATGCCGAAACCCATCACCTGATCGGTGGAGCGCTTTGCCTGGATTTTGCAAATACGCTTTACGGCCATACAAATGCCATCCACGAATATCTTTACGACTACCGCGACCTGGTGTTGTGGAGCCGGCATGTTGGTATTCTGAATCAAGCCGAGGCCGGAAATTTGCTGTCGAAGTGGGAGCAGGTACCGGCCGAGGCAGAGGCGGTTTTTCGTCAGGCCGCCCAGCTGCGCGAGAAGATCTACCGGATTTTTGCCAGTCTCGTTCACGACGGATCTCCACAGGAAACCGATTTGGATCAATTACATCAAGCCTGGTTGGATAGCCAGGCTCATACAAAGCTCGTATGGTCAGAAAATGGATTTATGTTGGGGTGGGAGATGACGAATGCAATCGATTCGATGCTCTGGCGGATCACGGGCTCGGCATTAGAGTTGCTAACCTCAGACGAGTTGAAACGCGTCAAACAGTGCGTCCGCTGCGACTGGCTTTTCGTGGATCGCAGTCGCAACCAGAAGCGGCGCTGGTGTTCGATGAGCGCCTGTGGGAACCGGGTCAAAATGGCTCGCCGGTACGAGCGCACAAAACAAATTGGGTAGGCAACGTACGGTTCTTGACAGCGACAAAGGATTGATCATATAATCACACCAGTAAATAATTCTACACTGGTGTGATTATTCTTAATGCTGTTGCATTACCAGGCTGAACTTCCGGAGCATTAAAGTGAAAACCAGATACCGTTTCCTGCTTATTGTTTTTGCCTTGCTGGGCTTACTCCTCAACTCCTGTATTGCCCCACAATCACAAAACAAGGAAATATCGACGGGCATACCCGATCAGTCAGAAACTGCCCAGCCTGAGCCGACCAATGTCTGGTCATCGCTGCTGGTTGTGACACCTGTTCCTTATACCAGTCCGCTTGCACCTACTGAAGTGACCTCGCTGGATGGCACATACGCAAAGTACGACCCTGCCCCTCCCCAGTGGTGGTCCTGCCTGCGCTGTGCGGACTATCGCCCGGCCGGCGGCGCCTGGAGGTTGCAGTTCGGCAGGGGGGTGATGCGTATTTATTATGAGGTGACTGGCTGGAACAGTCTTGCTTCCTACACGGTTTCGGGCGACCGTCTTTATCTTTACAATGACCCGTATTGCAAAGAGTCCACCGGGGAGTACAAGTGGAGTTTGACAGATAAAAACTTGACTTTGGAAGCTATCGATGATTCCTGTTCTTTTCAGTTACGCGGAAAGAATCTGGGTGGTCAGGCCTGGGAAGCCTGCCAGGGAGAGGATAGTGCAGTTTCGGAGCAACCGCGCGGCTGCTCCGATCCGCTAGTTGAAGAATCTCATCAGGTTCCGGTTCTCTCAAACGGTCTCAACGTAAGCGTGTACGAGGCAGATATTCGTCTCGCGCCATCCTCACCCGATGTATACGCTCATGCCAGCGGCGAAAACCAGTCCCTGCCGGAGGGCGTCCGTATTTCTTATAGCGACGAAAGCCTGCTTTATGGTACCAATCGCGTACTCTGGGTTGATGACGATTGGGTGGAAGTCGTCACTGCTGCCCCCTTCACCTCCATCGGTGTGCAGTTCCGGGGTGATTATGTGATCGGTTGGGCGCGCGTGCTCTTTGACGGCCGGGAAGTCTGGCGTGGCGATACCTCCAGGATCTGGTCTGATCTTAAGATCCACGGCGGCTATATTGAAGTAAGCGGTTTTGATGTAGGGGAACATACCCTGCGCGTCGAGCGGCTGGAGGTGGATAGCCGCCCGGTGGTGGTAGCGTTCTTTGGATTCAAGCGCTAAAGGTGCGATGATATAATGGCGGCACTCCAAACCTAGAGGTGTCTCTTGATCGATCCGGTAATATTTTCTTTCGAGCTTTTTGGGATTACGATTGCTTTGCGCTGGTACGGTGTGCTGGTCATGCTGGGCGTCATCGTAGCTGCGTGGATCGCGGAACGCGAATACTCCCGACGCGGCGAGAACGGCGAGCACATCTGGAACTCGCTGATCTGGGCCTTACCTGTTGGCGTGCTGGGCGCGCGCTTGTGGTACGTTGCCAATGTCACGCTAGGCGGAAATCCCTATTATATGGACAACCCCGGCCAGATCTTGAACATCCCCCAGGGCGGACTGCACTTCTTCGGCGGCTTGCTATTCGGTGCGATTGCGATGATTTTCTATATCCGCCGCAACAACCTTGACCCGTGGCTGCTTCTCGACGTAGCCGCTCCCGTCACCATGATCGGACAGGCCATCGCCCGCCCGGCCAACTTCATCAACCAGGAACTTTACGGGCAGCCGACCACGCTTCCGTGGGGTATCCCTATCGAATCCTCCCACCGCATCCCGCCTTACAATGACATGAGCATGTACCCGGAAAACACCCGTTTCCATCCGGCCTTTGCTTACGAGATGATCTGGAATTTTCTGGCCGCAGGGTTGCTTTTATGGGCAGCGCGGCGATTTCCAGAGAAATTCAAACCCGGTGCGATGTTCAGCTGGTGGCTGGTGCTTGCCGGCGTAGGACGCGTGATCATCGAATTTTTCCGTCCAGACCAACCGCGCATCCCGGGCACCGACATCAGCTATTCCACTCTTTTTGCTGCTCTCATGGCCCTGGCTGGAATCATCCTGCTGTTGGTTCGCTATAGCTATATCCGCTTGAAGTTTGCGGATGACTGGGAAGAGAGGTATCAGGTGAAGAAGCAGCCGCGGCCAGAAACTGCATAAGCTTAGGACCTAGGAAAGGTCGGGAAAACCAGCCCGGCCTTTTTATTTTAAGATGTACCCTCTTGCTTTTATATAGACCAGTCGTTATAATCATGTTGTTCTTTCGAATTTAGAAGAGGACTGTAATGAATCAAACCAAGTTAGAAATTATCGAAAACACCAGCGCTTTGCTGGAGCGGCAGGGCTACAACGCCACCGGCTTGAACCAGATCGTGGCTGAAAGCGGGGCGCCGAAAGGTTCTTTATATTATTACTTTCCGGATGGAAAGGAGCAGATCGGCGCGGAAACGCTTTTGTGGTCAGGAGAACGTATGGCGGAACGGATCCATACCGGGCTTTCACAGGTGGAGGATTTCGGGGAAGCGGTCCATTTGTTGGCGATGAGCATTGCGAATGCAATTGAGGCCTCTAATTTCCAGGCTGGCGGCCCGCTGACGACTGTTGCGCTGGAAACGGCTACCTCGAGTGAGCGGCTCAACCTGGTCTGCCGGGAGGCTTATGCTTTAATGCAATCTGCTTTTGAAAAAAAACTGGTTGAAAATGGCTTTGAGGAAACCCTGGCAGTGCATCTGGCGGGATATGTACTGGCTGTCTTTGAAGGGAGCATCCTGCTCAGCCGCGTGCAGCACAGCGGGAACCCCCTCAGACAGGCGGCTGCGCACTTGAAGGCTTATATCAAATCTTTGGAGGTGGAGGAATGAAGATCATCGTATTCGGCGCGTCCGGTGGTACAGGGAACCATGTAGTAAGACAGGCATTGGAGGCCTGTCACCAGGTCACGGCCTTTGTACGCAGCCCAGAAAAGCTGGGCATTGAACATCCAAATCTCACCCTTTGTGCTGGGGATGCCATGGATGCTGAAAAAGTGGAGCAGGCCATCGCCGGGCAGGATGCAGTCATTAGCACGCTGGGGCCAACCCGCCCACCTGTTGACGGTTTGATGGAGACCGCTGCAAAGAAAATCGTCTCTGCGATGCAAAAGCATGACGTGAAGCGTTTGCTTTCCACCACCGGGGCCGGGGTCCGCGATCCCCGGGACCAGCCCAAACTGTTTGACAAGGTGATGAAAGCGCTCCTGACCGTAATGGCAAAAGATGTCCTGCAGGATTCCGAAGCCAACGTCGACCTCATCCGCGCCAGTGACCTGGATTGGACGGTTGTCCGTTTCCCCCGCCTGGTAAATGGCCAGCACTCTGGCAAATATCGGGTCGGCTACGTAGGCAAAGATTCTGGCTCACAGCTATCTCGCGCGGACGCGGCAGACTTTATATTAAGGGAATTGGAGAAGGGCGAGTATGTTCGTAAAGCGCCAATGGTGAGTTACTAGCTCCCCTTGTTGCCGAACCAGGGAAGACGAGATATTGTCTCGTCTTCCTTTTTTAATCCGCAGGTGTACGAAATTCGGCGTGTTGCTCCGCCTTTGAAAAAGTCGGCTCGCGCTTGTCGAAGCCGAAGCGCTCGAAGATGTCGGCATATAGCTCGATGATCTGTTGGCGTGTAAAGCCCATCTCCTCGTAGGAATAGGCATGGTCGCTTTTGTAGGCCAGGGTCTCGGCCACGGCTTCGGTCACGATCTTATCAAGCGCAGGCTGGTCGGGATAACCGAACTGCTCGTAGAAGCTGCGGATGACGCCTTCCGGATTTTGGATCAACTCGTCGTATCCCAGGATCAGGTAGCGGGGAGAAGGGTGCAAGTCCAGGTACTGGAGTGGGTGCTCATACCAGTGCTGAGTTAGGTCCAGGATTTCGTCAATATAAAGAAATTGTTCTTCCGGTTCGGTGAACTGGCGACGGGCATAGTTGATCCACGAGATGGTGGAGGGCAGCATGTCCAGCGGGTTGCGGACCAGGTAGATGATGCGCGCATCCGGAAAAAACGCGGAGAGCGTTTCGATCTTGGGGCTGAAGGCCGGGTTCTTAGCGACGAAATATTTCTTTCCGGTGGCGTACATGTGCCGCTGTAACATGGACTTGTAAAATTCCATGTTACGCCGCTTGTGTTCAGAGGAAAGCGCCTCGTCGAAGTGCTGGTAGTCCGGCAGTTCGTCCATGAAGGGGAACAAGTAACTGATGAAGTAGCCGTCCCAGTTCTGGAAGTGAATGTTTTCGTCTTCTTCAGGCTTGAAGAACGAGATGGGATGAATGCGAATCTTGCCAAGCGTGGACCGGTCGAAGGCGTATAGCAGGCGGTGCAGGTGACCACCCAGTTTATAGTCGAGTTTCGAAACGAACTGGGTGATCTTTTTCTGCGTGACGGAAGGTGTCAGGTAAATGTCCCAGATGGTCAGGCTGGTGAAATTGTCATCCCGGGAGAGCAGGCGGTGCAGGAAGGTCGATCCGCTGCGGAAGTTGCCCAGAATGAAGAGCGGTTTTTCGACTGGCTGCGTTTTGTGGCCGGGGAAAAGAATATCATCCAGGAAAAAGAAGAACCAGTGCGCAAGGCCGCCGAGCGGCCAGACTAGGTAGAATAAAACAAGGAAAGCCAGTCGTTTTCGAGTAAGCCGGGCGGGCGTGCCATTCCATTGGAAGAACGAACGGTAGAACATGCGCCAAAACAGGCGGAAGTTATAAAACATAAAAAATGGGTTCCTTTTTTGGAGTGCGTCGCGCGTGTTTTGATGGAGTTGTCATGGACCCGGCCAGGTGTGTTTCGCGGATTTTTCTTATTAGAGCGGTTCCCTACGCGGATGATATGTGAAGCAACCTCTAAATTGACAAAGAAAAAGGCCTTGCGGCCTTTCAGGTCTGGGCTATTCTAACAGATTTTTAGCGCAACAATTTGCCTCCGAATGCAACCCGGCCAACCCCATCCGTTTGATAGAAGATGTGGACGTTGGCCTCCGGTCGGTTCAGGATGGACGCGATAGCATGGGTCAGACGGACGATTTCGTCTTCTAATTCGCTTCCTTCCGGTACCCGTGACTTGAGCACCGTTACAAAGGCCGGGAACACACCCTCAGGTTTTCCATGATCTTCGGCGTACTGTATAGATGGAATAACCCGTATTTTGACCCACACCGTCCCTTTGGACGCGCCGAGGACCTGCGCCGCCGCGTCTGCGAGAGACTGTGCCAGATCGGCTGGCAGGCATCGGGTCGCCTCTGACTCGACAAGTTCAAACTCTAAGATAGGCACGGTATGCTCTATTTGGAGGGTATTCTGGTTGCATGGAAGTGTTTTATTCAGAAAAAAGAAGAGACTCTGCACCGGCAGAGTCTCCTTTAGAACTTTCAGCTTAGATCTTAGACACCGGAAAGACTTTCATTAATGGTGCTAAAAACGTTGCCGATAATTGGCCCGAGTAGCATCAAAACAGCGATGACTACGATAGCGACCAGGACTAGAATCAGCGCGTACTCCACCAATCCCTGACCTTTTTCTCTAGGTGCGAACAACATAGTATTTAACTCCTTTCTTACAATAAATATCAGGTACGAACATGCTGTACCACTACCCCTATGGTACAAGATTTTTAGACGGTTTTCAATCGGTTACAGATATTCTTATCTTTTCTTAAGGTGAAATCTGCTTATCGTGCATCAGCCGAAATAAAAAAAGCCCTGTGCCAGACAGGGCTTCTTCAGAGAAACTTCAGGCTAACTAAAACTGGAGAGGCTTTCGTTGATGCTACTGAATACGTTTCCAATAATCGGGCCAAGTAATAGCAGTACGGCAAAAACAACGATGGCTACCAAAACAAGAATCAATGCATACTCGACCAGACCCTGACCACGTTCTTTCAAGGAGAAAAGCACAGTTATCACCTCCTTCGATGAAAGGAAGAGGCCCTATTTTCACAGGGCCTCTTTTCGACTTATTTGGAGTATTAAAAACTAGAGAGGCTGCCGTTGATGGTGCTGAATACGTTGCCAATGATCGGGCCGAGTAACATGAGGACTGCAATGACGACAATAGCGACGAGAACAAGGATTAATGCATACTCAACCAGGCCTTGGCCCTTTTCTTTCGGTGCAAATAACATGGAAATTCACCTCCTTCCTTCTGTAAACTCGGTGTATCTTACCACCTATAGTCATGACGAAAAAAACGCCAAAATGTTACTCTTGTTATGGAAATTAGTTTATTAAGTGCAGAGTATATCGCTAATTTTATTACCAAAAAGGTCTGATAAATATAATATCCTATAATTCCTATATCATTTTTGGAGGTAAGCATGAATATTAATAATAAAATTGACCGATTCGCTGGTCGTCACTGGGAGACAGGGAGTGTCCATAACGCGCTGGCCCTGCAAGGATTTTTGGCTCCGCACACAGGCAGGCCTTACTCTGAAGCCTTGCTGCTTGGTGTCAGCGGCGGCATCACGTTTGGATACTTTACCTTTGAGTACCAGGGGTTTTTACCACACCTGGCACTGCTCACGCGAAATACTTTCGATCCTGTTCTAACGATCCTGGAGCGTCTGGGTATCGCGCAGGATGTAAGGCAAACGAACAAGTCTGAGATTGCCGAAAAAAATCTCATTGAAGCATTGGAAAGCGGTCTATTCCCCGTCCTCTGGGCAGATCAATTCAGCCTGCCCTACAATGATCTGGGCTACAACAGTTCCATGTGGATAATGTTCCCGGTATTGGCTGTCGCTCTGGACGGTAAGGATGTTCTAATTGCCGACCGCTCGAGCCGGCCTCTGCATGTTCCTATGGAAGAATTGACGAAAGCGCGGGGACGGGTCAAGGAGGATCGATACCGCCTGATCACTCTGGATGCGCCTCAACCTGCCAAGCTGGCTGCTGCCGTCTCGAAGAGCATTTATCAGTGTCTGCAATTATTTATTGAAAAACCGCCAAAAGGAGCTGCACACAACTTTGGCTTCGCCGCCTACCAGCGGCTGGCTGACATGCTGGTAAATACGCGTAACAAGCAGAGCTGGGAACGATTCTTCGGGCCTGGTGTCCGTATGTATCACGCTTTGGCGGGGGCGGTGGGCCAGCCCGGAGCTTATACCTGGATCCAGACCTGGGGTTCAGCTCCAGGCGCCGAGCGCGGACTATATGCGGATTTCCTCGATGAAGCGGCCGAGATTTTGAAGAAACCCACCTTGAAGGAGTCGGCCGGCCAATTCCGTGAAAGTTATTCTTTATGGTGTGAGTTTGCGAACGCCTCGCTCCCTGACGACAAACCGCTGCTGGGGGAGAGTAAACATCTGCTCCAGCGCAAACATGACTTGTTTGTTGAAGAAGGCGATTCCGCCTTGCCGGAGATTAAAAAGATCAATGCACGCCTGAACGAGTTGCTGGCACAGGCAGAGAGCGAATTCCCTTTATCTCAGGCTGAAGCGGCTGACTTCCGATCTCGCCTGCGTGATATTTTGTTGAAAATCAGTGCTGTCGAGCAAAGGGCGGTCGACAGTCTGCAAAATGCGATCATGTAAAGCCCAGGCAACAAACATCACGCCGGAACATATACCCTGTTCTAGCGTGATGTTTTTGTTTCTTGTCCGGCTTTTTTAAGCACTTCTCATCCGGCTGAATGTTACTTTAGGCTGGTACCACCTCGTTTCACAAACTCATTAAACGATTGTGTCAGGTTGTTCAACAGATCAGGCACCAGGGTTGTCAGATCGCCGATCGCACGGTAACCGGCTTCCAGTAGCTTTTGGTCCAGGTTGTTGTCCAGTTCGTATTGAAGCCTGCGCGCTTTGTTTGTAATGACCTGTCGCTGTTCCTTTAACTTCATACGAGCTGATTTGCGTTTTTGCCGGCATTCTCCGTCATCTCCCTTGATTTTGTTCCAGTTCACATATAGGTTTGTAAACTTTTCGACGTCCTTGTAAATAGGCCCGGTCATAAACCCACCCTCGGGGATATCCGTGGCTGCATCGCCAAAATATTCTAGAAAGGACTGGATCTTGTTACAAATTTTATCGTCCAGTCCTGTCGATTCAAGATCGTACAGATCATCCAGGAGAGTGGTAAGGATACTTTGGCGAAAGTAGTTAAAGGACCACAGCGTTGAACCCCTTGTATTATCCACGGTGCGTGGCTGGCCCTGTCTAGAATGTTTCAGGTTCCTCTTCTTGGTTTTCTTTTTTGAAGTTGTCATTTTTTCCTCCGTTTTACGAGGAAAGTTCGGGGAATCCAGCATAGCATAAGAACCAGGACGTTCGCTATCAGACAAAAGGACTGGATTACTTTCGGGGATTCAGGCTCTTTTCGATTCAATAAATGCTTTCAAAATCTCCAACTGACCGACATGGAAGGTTTCGTGCCAGTGGAAGCTGGTAAGGTGGGCATAACGCGTCTTTTCGCCCCGGTAGTTGGTGTGCTTTTCCTCCAGCTGCTCCTCGCTCATACCTTCCAGCGCGAACTCAAGCAGCGCCACGCTTTCATCGAGATGCTGGATCAAGTTCTCGAAGCGTATGGACTCGCCCTCCGGGCGGATCGGGGGCATTTCCGTGTGATACAACGCGCGGACCTCAAGCTCCCAGGCATGGGGAACCTGCACCGTCTCCAGCACGTGGCTGCGGTTGGTGACGATGTGACCGAGCAGCCAGTTCATGCAGTTGTGCTCGAAGGGAAGCTGTAAGAGGCTCTCTTCATGACTGATACCGTCTACGAAACGATGAATAAGCTTGGTGTGAAAATCATAGTCTTGCAGGACTTTATGGGCTTGCTGGATAAACATTGGTTCTCCGATTATTTCTCTAAAGGTGGCGGGTTAATAAAATACCTTACTACCTGTTAGGCTGTCCAAACCTGCTCTCGGCGATGGGAGCTGGTAAAGTGGATTACCAGCGGGCTTGATGTTCCTCAGCGAACCCGACCAGGTCTTTGACCAGGATGACATCGCCCTCCTCGGTGGTAACGTGCCCGTTATAGCGGCCGAACATCTGGTGGACTTCACTATTGATAATGCCAAGATTGGTTTTAGCCAGACGATCTTTGAAGGGTGTGAAGGTCAGGTCGAGGCGGGATTGGTTGTCGGTAAAGCGCCAGGGTATCATGTAATCGCCGGAAACGTAATCGAATTTGACCTGGTCCAGTTTATGGATGCGGTTATCCAGGATGAAGGCGTTCTCGGTGGCAGCAGACAGATCGCCGAAGCCGAGTCCAAAGTTCAGGCCGAGGCTGCGGCCATCGGGCAGGAAACCGGAAGCGCTGGCCCAGTTCCAAAAGGACTGGTATTCCCAGACGCCGCGCCCCCAGTCTAATGAGCCGAGGCTTTCGTTTGGTTTGAGTTCTTCCTGGATGTCGCCGTAGCGTAGCGTGCCGCTGGTAGGCAGGCAGTTGATCTTGCGATTGTAATAAAAACGTTTTTCGCCGATGGGAATAACGATGTTCATAGACTCGTATCCGGATGGCGTATACAAGTCGATCTCGGCCTGGATGCCGCGCCCATCATGGAAATCCGGCCAGGAGACGGAGAGATGTCGTTTTTCCGGATGCAGGCTGAAGCCTAGTTTGACGCGTTTGTCCTCGAAGTGACTGTCGCCCCCGGTGCTGTTGCGCGGCAGCTCGATCCCTCTACCAAGCGGAATGACCAGTCCCTGTTCATGAAGGTCGCCAGTTTCGAAGTCCAGCGTATAGACGAAGATGTTGCCGGCGTAGCCCAGGTCGGCGATGGTGGCAGAAAAGAAGCGGCGCGGTGTGAAGACGGCGTAGTAATCCCAGCGTTTGATGCGGAAGCGCTGCAAGGGGCGCAGGGCGTAGAAGCGGGCGGACTCTAGGTTGCAATCGAGCACTGGCTGGCGCGCCCAGCCGACCTGGGCCAGTTGGCCGTTCTGTTGGAGAAGGGGACCGGATTGAACCAATTCTGTTTGCATGGAGCCTCTCTGTTTGGAATAACTCTCAACCATTTCATTCTCCATCTATAACTTCCAGCGTTACTTCGGCTTCAACCTGCACGATGATTTCCATAAAAACAGGATCCCCGAACGGTTGGTCGTCCGGAGCGATGGCCTGCCAGGCAGTTGTGTAGCTGCCCGGTTCGCTCGGTGCAGTGAAGATAATGCGGACGGTCGCCTGGCTCCCGGCGCGTGCGGGGAAAAGGGCCTGCTCGGTCGCTGCGCCCATTTCCAGGCCGCCAACGAACCTCAACCGGTAGCGCGAGTCCCAGTTGCAGGTGCCATTATTTTGCACCAACCACTGCTTTTCAATGCTGGCGCCCGGGGAGACCACGGTCCCATCGGGGATGGTGATGTCCTCGACGAAGGCTAATCCATCCGTGCAGGGGGGCGTGGCGGTGGGGCTGGCGGTCGCTCTAGGTTGTGGAGTAAGGGTGGGAATGACAGGGGTATTTCCCTGTACAAGGGGCAGTGTCGGTGTGGCGGCTCTGGGCGCGATAAAAGGCGTTGGGGGAGGGGTGGGGGCGCAGGCTGTGATCAGGAACAAGGCTGATAAAACGACAAGCAGGCCCCGGCTGGGTTTGAAGCGGTTTTGGGCTTTCATGTCTCCCCGTAAAAGGGAGAGGCGACTTCTTGCACCCTGATCGGTGGTGAAGTCGCCTCTCCTGAATAGTTTACTCTTCGTCGCCGGCTGGCGTCGCGTCAACTTCCTCTTCCATGACGAGCGGCATGACCAGTTCGCCGCCCAACGCTTTCTGTCGAATGATGGTTTCGATCTCAAGCGTCAGGTCGGGGTTTTGGCGCAGGAATTCTTTGGAGTTCTCGCGTCCCTGGCCGAGACGGACATCGCCGTAGGAGTAGAAGGCGCCGCGCTTGTCGACGATTTCGAACTGGGTGGCCAGGTCGAGCAGGTCGCCGACTTTGGAGATACCTTCGTTGTACATGATATCGAATTCGGCGGTGCGGAAGGGTGCCGCGACCTTGTTCTTGACCACGCGCACACGGGTGCGGTTGCCGATGATCTCCGCGCCAACTTTAATGGACTGGATGCGGCGAACGTCGAGGCGGACACTGGCGTAGAACTTGAGCGCCTGGCCGCCGGTGGTGGTCTCAGGATTGCCAAACATGACACCGATCTTCTGGCGTAACTGGTTGGTAAAAACGACCGAGGTTTTGGTCTGGTTGATGGCGCCGGATAGTTTGCGCAGTGCCTGGGACATCAAGCGGGCGTGCACGCCCATGGTGGGGTCGCCCATATCACCTTCGATTTCAGAGCGAGGGACGAGCGCGGCGACCGAGTCGATCACGACCACATCCACCGCGCCGGAGCGGACCAGTGTTTCGGTGATCTCAAGCGCCTGTTCACCGATATCTGGTTGGGAGACCAGCAAATTGTCGATATCCACGCCGCAGCGAGCGGCATAAACCGGGTCGAGCGCGTGTTCCATATCGATAAATGCTGCTGTGCCGCCCATTTGCTGGGCTTCAGCGATAATGTGCTGGCACAGGGTGGTCTTGCCCGAAGACTCCGGGCCATAGATTTCGGTAATGCGCCCACGCGGGATGCCACCCACGCCTAAAGCAATATCCAGGGAAAGGGAACCGGTAGGGATGATTTCGGTCTGCATGCTGTGAGCTTCGCCCAGGCGCATGATGGAACCGTCCCCATAGCGTTTGATAATGTCTCCAACGGCCTTATCGAGTACCGCGCGGCGGCCATTGTCTTGCGCTTGCGCTTGTTCCTGTTGACTTTTTCGTGCCATGTTTTATTCTCCAATACCAGTGTATAGGTCCGAACTTTGTCGTCCGTACAGTATAGCACAGATGTTCGGTTCGTCAAGACTCTTAAAGGGGTCTAAAAAAGTATCCCGAAGGGGTTCGCAATGGACACCTTATTGGATTGGCGGCGGAACTTCGGGCGTCACCGGGAGCGTCGGCGTGGGAGGCAGGAATTTCAGGTTTGGGGTTGGGATCGGGCTGAGCGCGAAACCAACTTCAGCGTGGAAGGTGAAATAAGTCACCTGGCCGGGGTAGATTTCAACCCAAAACTGCTTGATTTTGTCCTCGTAGGTCAGGGAGATTTTGTAAATTCCGGCGGGTAAATCGCTCAGTACCATGTTCTCATTATAGTAAGGATCGGGGTTGGTTGCGCCGCCGCCATACGTCCGGACGGTGCGCAGCGGCCTGCCACCCGGTTCGGGCCGGACTTCGACGTTATGCCATTCCAACGGTCGATTTTTATCATCCAACAGACGCCCGACCAGCACGCCCCAGCCCTGGGGCGGTGACATCCACAGTTCCGGGTTATAGGTGTGGTGGAAGGTGTTCTCTCCGAGGCGCACTTCAAAGTGCAGGTGTGGGCCGGTGGTCAGGCCTGTTTCTCCTACATAGCCGATCACCTCACCCGTGTCAACCCACTGTCCAGGCGAAACGTTAATGGCCTGCATGTGCGCGTAGACTGTGTAAAGCTGCTGCCCGCGATAACCAAAGTCGTGCCGGATGGCTACAGCCTGTCCATAGGGATCATTCAGGTTTAGAGGCGCTTCTGTGAACAGACCCCATCCTGCCCAGACGACCGTCCCTGGCCCGGCCGCCAAAATGGATGTGCCGCTTTCGTCAGGGATGTCCACACCTGTGTGGACGATGCTATCGAAGAAAATGCCACCGTAGCGATACTGCGCCAGCGGCCAGTTGACATTGTCCGCGCCGATGGGACGGGCGAAGTAAAAATGGTCGAATGGAGAGACAGCCCAGGGCACCGGATACAACGGCGGACGCCAACCCGAGACCGGTTCTGCTCCAGGCGTTGGCAGGTCGAAGCGCAGCGGAGGCAGGCTTGTCGAGACCGGCGCTTCTGCCTGGACTTCAACCTGCTTGTTGCTCTCAACGGCGATCACTGGCGTTGGGGTCGGTGTCGCTGGTACACCAGGGGCGCAGGCGGCGAGGAGAATGAAAGCAGCGATAATCCAGAACCATTTGCCTGTCACCCTGAGGGCGTTTTTTGCCCGAAGAGTCTTTGGAACCCAAGGTTTGAGAACCTTCCCCCTTCGGGGACGATGCGCTGCGTTCAGGTGGGCATTTCTTAAAGGGACAAACATTTTTATGGCACTGCTGGAGTAAGAGCTGTTTCTGTGATTGCCGGTGTTAACGTCGGTGAGGGGGTTATCGTTGGCGGAAGCGTGGGAGTGGGCGAACTGGTCCGTGTTGGGGAAGGCGTAACCGTAGGTCGCGGCGTGCGGGTGGGGATCGGCGTCCGTGTGGGGACAGGGGTGTTCGTTGGTGTGGCGCTGGGCGGCGAAACGCGCGTGGGAGTCACCAGCACATCGCTGGGGTAGATTTCCAGCATGGCGCTGTACCAGTCCAGGCCGCCGGTGAGCGCGAATTCGGTGAAGCGCGCGCCGCTGTAGTACGTCCGCCAGTTGGGCAGCGAAGGGAGTCGTTCCCAACCGTATTGGCGGGCCAGCGAGGTGAAATCCAGCCAGTATCCGGGCGGCACAGCGGCGTACTTGCCGCCCTGCTCATACGCGAACGGGTCGAGCTCGTAGCGGGCGGACAGGTCCCAGGGCGGGTCGTGCAACGGTTCACCCTGGCTGCCATCCTCGAGCAGGGTGCGCAGGTAGAGACGCCAGTAGGTTTGTGTACCGTAATCCTGGCGGACCGCGACCATCCAGCCGGCGTTGCTCATCAATGGATTGAGTGCAAAGGCGCGGCCGGTATACAACCAGTCTTCGCCCAGGCCGGGGTCGAGAGAGGTGGTCAGCGGGACAAAGGCGTTGCTAAGGCTGGCCAGCACATCCCAGCCGGCTTCTTTGATCACACGCTGGCGGAGCGCCACAAAAGATTCATCCGCAAGATCATGCAGCTGCGGGTAAGGCGCCTGCACATCGGTCAACGTGTTGATGGGATAGCGTTGGGATGGACCTTCTTCAAGCTGGGTAACGGCTACGGACCACTCGGGCAGGGGAGTCTGCCCAGCAGACTCCGCATAAGGATCGGGGAGCGGATCGGGCAGGACCAGATTTGGCAAGAGCAACCCGCGCACTGCTCCGGGCAAAGGAATTGGCTGAAGCAGCAGTTCACCGTCCGGGGTGTAGGAGGTCAGGTACTCCTGGTTGGGGCCGTGGATAACTGCTGCCAGGCGGTCACCGGCTGCATTCCAGGCAGGCCAGTCGCCGTCTCCGATCCAGCTGGCAGGCCGCTCGGGTTGGAGGGCATCCCAAACGTAGATGCCGCTGAAGCCGATGTTCTGCGCTGTGGCAGCCCAGGCCAGCTTGCTACCGTCCCGTGCCCAGACGGGATGGCTCTCGGCTGAAAAAACCGTACGACTCAGGTTTATGTAACGCTCCGCGCCGGTTCTATCCAGGTCGGCCAGCCAGATGTCGCTATCACCGCTGCGGTTGGAGACGAAGGCGATGTGCCGTCCGTCCGGCGCCCAGGCGGGGGAGTGATCGGAAGCGGGCTCCTCGGTTACAAGGATAGGTTCTTGCTCATCATCCACGAGAGAAATAATCGCAATTTCAAGGTTGCCGTCCTGGTAAATTTCGCAGGCCAGCCACTGGCTGTCCGGTGACCAGGAGGGCGCCGATTCATATTCCGGTGAATCCGTCACGCGGATAATCTCGCCGCTTTCCAATTCAAGAATATACAAATCCCAGGCCCCGTCGCGGTTGGAGGCGAAAGCTACGCGGGTGCCATCAGGGCTCAAGGCAGGGCTGGTATCGTCCCATTCGCCGTAGGTCAGGCGTGTGAGCGGTAGTTGTTGCGGGATATAGAAAAACAGTTGCGCGTAACCATTTTCTTCTATTGAGAGTAAGACGATATCTTGTTTTTCCATCAACGGCATTGGTGTGACCGTTTCAGAAGGCAGCGCAGTTGAAACAGGCAAAATCTCGGTAGACGGCGTGAGTGTCCCTGAGCAGCCGGCCAGGATTATGGTGATCAGGATTAACGGAATTAGCCTTCGGTTGGTGTAAACGGACATGTACTGGGATCAGGTTCGGGGGTGTCCCTGTTGCGGGGCTTCTAAATCGATGAGCACTGAAATTGTTTCAGCTTCCGGTCCGTCTGGGTAGAAAAGTCTGGCAGCCAGTTCGAGTGGGCCGTCAGCGGGATCGGTCCGCA
>JAABUE010000038.1 GCA_011389535.1 Anaerolineales bacterium | reverse complement strand
ACAGGGAGAACATTCAAAACCGCACTCCATGATCGCGCGAAGAGCATAGCAGCAACAACAAGAGAATAAGGAAATAAGCTGATTGTGGGATGACTGAAGGATGACTGAAGGATGACTGGACGGTGACTGGACGGTGACTGGACAGGGACTGTATGGTGACTGTAGTATCCGCGTAAGTGTATCAGGTGACGACTTTCGAATGGCCCCGGCGACGCCGTGCAACCCGTCCTACGGGCGAACCGGGCAGCCCCTCCGCCCGAAACATCCGACACCCCGCTTTATTGAAAAGACGCTAAAAATATCCTGTTGAACGGTATCAGGGGAACGGCCTGCTTACCGGGTCTATCATCGCTCTGGCGGTTTCCGTCTTCACGATACAGAGTTTCAGACCCGGCTTACTGGGACCACCCTGGTGGATAGCCTGGTGTGTGGCCAGTATAATTGTCGGACGCGGAGCCGGCTTTGTGGGAGGGATGCTGGTCAACCTGATCCCTGTCCGCTTGATCCCTGCGGTAAGTTACATCTCCATTAATTTTTTGTAGGTATACTTCCTACAGAGATTGGGGAGCCACTCTCTCTCACATGAACTATGTTGGCAAGTTTCCTCGCCTACCGCGGTGTAGTTCATTCGTGTGCCAAAGAAGTTATCTTGCAAGGTCGGAAGAGCAACGAAAATCGAGCCGTGATAGCTTGAGGAGTCCCAAAGAAATGCGCCCAACAGTGTGTGCGCGCGGAACCCGCTAAGAACATGCCCCGCAAAAAAACGCGGGCAGGGCGGCTGGATTCCCACCGCTAAATTGCGGCGGGAAGTATGCGAGCCGTTGGGCAGTCCCTTGCGCAAAAATCACCTGCGGGTGAAAATACTGAATAGAAAAACATTTTTCATGGCATTAATCATTTTCGACTTTGACGGTGTTCTTGCAGATACACATAATGACTTGATTCAGTTTGGTCAGGAAGTTTGTGATGAATTAGGCATAAAACACGTTGTAAATAAAGAGGATCTAAGCAATCTTGAGATTATGTCCTTTGCGTCATTCGGGCGGGCATGCGAAGTCCCTGAACATCTTGTAGATGAATTTGTCCAAAGGTGTTTGAAACGATTTGCCGAAAGAAAATCTCCGCCTGCAATTTTCAATGGGTTGAGTACTATTGTCAGAGATTTTGCTATCAACAACACACTTGCCATTATTACAACGAATTCATCGCAAAATGTAAATGCTTTTCTTATCGAACATGGTTTAGGCAAATGTATTCACGCAGTGTACGGAGTAGATATTCCTGGTTCCAAGGCACAGAAAATAGCCATCGCACGGAATCAGTTTTCAGCAGATAAAAAGCGAGAATCGGTGTTTATGATAGGCGATTCGTTAAGTGATATTAGTGCAGCAAAAGAGGCATCTGTTACGAGTGTTGCGGTAACCTGGGGGCATCAGAGTTTGGAACACTTGCTTCGCGGTGCCCCCGATTATGTGGTTCGTTTTCCGCACGATCTTGTTGAAGTAATTGAAAAGATAGAATGAGAGCAGTGTCGATGCTAATATCCCTTGAAAAACTGCCCAACACGGCGTACACGAGTACCCCGCGAATAGCACGCGGGGCCGTTCCCACTCCGCTACGCTTCGGGGACGGTGTCCTTTACAGGACGATGTCGCGGGCCGTTGGGCGCTGCCCCCTAAATGTCCACTGCTTAGAAGCTCATGGACACTGACAAGAACATATTGCAGAAATTGATCAACGAATCAACTAAATAAGGCTCATCGATCTGGATAAGTTTGTTGGTTTGCTGAAAACAATTTGGAACGAGTTAGCGGATGATGATTAAAAACTGGAGGCTGAAATGGCAAAGAAGGTTGAATTAAAGACAAAAGTCAATGACGCAAGCGTGGAAGATTTTCTCAATTCTGTTACAGATGAACAAAAACGCGAAGATTGTTTTGAGATCCTCAGATTAATGGAGCAAGTGACAAAAGAGAAGCCAAAGATGTGGGGTTCAAGTATTGTCGGTTTTGGAAGCTATCACTACAAAGGTGCCAGCGGACGTGAAGGTGACTGGTTGCTGACTGGCTTCTCCCCTCGTAAAGAGAACCTCACGCTATACATTATGGGAGGTTTTGATTTACATCAAGATTTACTAAAGAAACTCGGCAAACATAAAACAAGCGTAGGATGTTTATATATCAAGAAATTGGATGATGTGGATAAAGAGGTTTTGAAAGAACTAGTCGCTGAGTCTGTAAAAACTACGAAGAAACTTTCAAAATAAACCAACCTTGCAAAGAACCGCTCACTGCTTCAACTCTCGCGCGAGGAACTTCTCGAGCTCGCGGACTCACGCATCCCTGTCTCGCTGGCGTCCCGGGTTGAAGCGGAGGTCCTGCCACCAGCGTTCGTGGCCAGGCGCTCGCTGGAACTGGTCAGGGTGGTTCAGAAGCTTGGTTTCGTAAACACCGGTACGCGAGTGGACTAAGATAACGAAACCGTCCTTCAATGGGTCTGGAAAAAGGCCGCTGCCTGAGGGTCATCAGGGTCTTTGGGGATTCCCGCCAGATTGACGGCGATGGGTGCAAGTGAGACGCAATGCATATCCGATTTTGAGAACCTGTTATCCGCATCCGTGAAAATGCTGTAGAATGACGCCAATCAAGCGAAAGGAGATATCCATGAACAAACGATTGCCGACCCAGTATTCAGGCGATGAATGATTTCAACAACAGGGAAAAACAGGATGCGCAAGCCCCCGGCAAGGAGGAGCTGGAAAGAGAGCGCTACGAGTTGCTCCAACGCCTGGAAGATTGGCTGGAAACGCCGATGCTGGTGCTGGCCTTTGTATGGCTGGCGCTGCTGATAGGAGAACTGATCTGGGGCGAGAGTCCTGCGTTTGAGATCATTGGGACGAGCATCTGGGCCATATTTATCCTTAACTTTGCGGTGGAATTTATCCTGGCCCCTCGCAAGGGTGCTTATCTCAGAAGTAACTGGCTGACCGTCATTTCGCTGCTGGTACCGGCATTGCGCATATTCCGCATCTTCCGGGTGGCCCGGCTGCTCCGGCTGACCCGCGTCGGGCGAGGTTTGCGTTTGTTCCGCGTCATCAGCTCGCTGAACCGCGGCATGCGCGCGCTGGCCGCAAACCTGCGGCGCCGGGGCTTCGGCTACGTGGTCGCCCTCACGTTGTTGGTTGTTTTCGCGGGCGCGGCCGGGATGTACGCTTTCGAGAACGAAATTCCCGGCGGCCTGAACAGTTATGGCGAAGCGCTGTGGTGGACCACAATGATCATGACAACGTTGGGCTCGCAGTACTGGCCACAGACGTTCGAGGGACGCGTGCTGTGCGTGTTTCTGGCGTTGTACGCCTTCGCCATCTTCGGCTACGTGACGGCGACGCTGGCTACCTTCTTCGTCGGCCGCGACGCGGAGGATAACGAAGCCGAACTGGCGGGGGCCAATGAGCTTGCCGCCCTGCGGCAGGAGTTGAACGCCTTACGCAACGACATCCGCGCGCTGTCACAGCGGCCGCCGGAGTTGTGAGCTTCTCCTGTCTCATCGGTTCCAGCAGACCAACATGATCATCCCGTAAAGCGCCGGCCAAGTTCAACAACAAGTAGGGGAAAGCCCCCACAGGCACAATGTATCTTATAGGATAATATCCACTGAGTAGACGGTGTCCCTTACGGGACGATGTCCCCTCCAAGGGATCGATGTCTCGAGTTGTTCGGTATCCTCTCTTAAACGGAAACAGGTATGGTCCAAGAAAATAAGCCTCAAAAATCAAATGTGTTTGTGGTTCTTAACCCTGTGGCTGGCACTTCAGATCCAGCCCTCGTTCGGTCAGAAATCGAAGATCGCTTAACCGTGCTTGGTGGAAAAAATGAAATTTACGAAACCACGGGAAAAGAAAACGTTCGAGAAGTCGTAAAGGATGCTCTCCAGCAAGGCTATCAGACATTCTGGGCAGCCGGTGGCGATGGGACAGTTTCGGCAGTTGCAAACGGGTTAATAAATAAAGAAATTCCGATGGGCATTATTCCGCTTGGCTCAGGGAACATCCTGGCAAAAGAGCTCGATATTCCCCTGGACCTCAACGAAGCTTGCGATTTGCTGACAGGCGCTCATCAAACCAGGATGCTGGACACACTCCGGGTGGGCGAAGACTACTTTGTACTTGCCGTAAGCGCAGGGATAAGTGCGTTTACGATGGCTGAAACTGTCCGGCAGCAAAAAAGACGGTTCGGCCAGTTGGCCTACATGGTGAACGGCGCGCGTATCATTCTTGCGAAATCCCTCTGGCCTTTCAGGATTTCAATTGACGGCCAACAGTATCTTGTGAGGGCCTCGGACGTGATTGCGGCAAATGCCGGGGCGATCGGATACAAGCCAATCCGTTGGGGAAGCCAGGTTCGCCCCGATGATGGCAAAGTCGATCTTTGCTACGTTCGGGTGCTGTCGATCGCGGGTTTCCTCTCATTGATCGGCGGTATGTTGCTGGGCCGGCAAGATCATCTTGAAGAGGTTACCTGTAACTCTGCATCTGAGTTCATAGAAATACACAGCCGCAGCAGAATCCCTGTTCAAGGGGATGGGGAAGAAATTGGCTACACTCCGGTGCGGATTGATGTGATTGCAAGCAGCTTGCGTGTCATCACCCCTCGAGAAGAAGAATGAATGGCTGAGACATATCCACCCACCCGCCAGGACCTTTCCCGTGACGAGGACCATGCCCATTACGGGATACTATCGCAACCATTGTTCGGCTGCGAAGCAAGAAAGTCATAAACATGTCAGAAAACCTAATCCTAGGGAAGAACACGCTGCCATCCATACGGGCCAGGTATTCCGGCTCTAATTTCTCATGGTGGCCGGTTATTTTGTTCCTGCCCGCCCGGCTTGTGTTCGCATTCCTTGCTCAGGGTACGGTGGCAGGGCTGTTTGCATTCCAGGGTTCAAATGACGCCTGGCACGATGCAGCTGCCTGGTGGCCTGTCTACAGCACGATAACGGACTTGCTGACTTTACTCGCGCTTGTGTTACTAACCCGCCGTGAAGGCCTGACACTCCTGGACCTGATCGGCGTCAGAGGCAAAAAGGCCCTCCAACAACTTGCCTGGACTCCCGCCTACCTGCTCGCCGTTGCGCCCGCAGCGGCCCTGGCAAGCGTGATCACCCAGGTTTTCTACGGATCAGCCCTGCCTCCCATGATCACAGTTGTAGATCTCCCGCCCATAGGTGTCTGGTACAGTATCATTGTATGGCCAGTGATCTGGGTAATCGCCGAAGAGCTGATGTACCTTGGATATCTGTTACCACGCATCGAAGCCCTGTCCGGCAAGACATGGCTGGCAGTACTTGTTGTGATATTCTTCTGGGGACTTCAGCATTTCGCCATCCCGTTCATCGCGGACGGAACGTACCTGGTTTCACGGGTGCTGGCCGCATTTGCAGCAACCGGGGGAATGACGCTGGTATTTGTACTCTGGCGGCGACGTCTCATCCCCCTTATCGGAGTTCACTATATCGCGGACCTATCCACAGCGATCCTGACCGTACTGCCTTCGCTCCGGAACGGCGGGTGAGTAAATTCTCAGCCCTACCTGAGGCCTCATCCGTACAATCAGAAGCTATTTTTTTGCCCTCACAGAATAGATCAGCCCCTCCTCGCTCGCAAAGATCAACTCCACATTCGCGATCTCGGCCAGCAATTCCGGCGGGACAACATGTTTGAACTCGTTCGGTAAGAACCACAGGATATAACCCGAATTATCACCCGGCCAGCCAGAGAAATTCGTCCTGATTTCAGCCAGATCCATTTCGACGCCGGAGCGCGGCATCAACGGGGCAGAACGGCGCGTCAGGAACCAGACCCCGTCGGCATAGTTGCTGTAAAAATGAGCCCTGGGGTGCTCCGCCGCCAGGGTTTTTACGACCGGGACCGCCGGATTCTCGATGAATGCGCGGTTGTTGTAATAGTTGTAGTTGCTGGCTTCCCCGTTCGCCATCGAAGTGGAGATGTACTTGACCATGCTGAAGCCGGGATACACGAGAAGCCAGACCCCGAACAACCCTGCCAGAAAGGCGCGGCTCTTGTTTAAATCCCAACGTACACGAGGCAACACCAGAGTATCCAGCGTTATAAACAGCATAACGATCACGGAGGCGAGAAAGCCGACGTAGTAGCGGTCCGAATACGGGTCCAGGTGATCGCGCGTCACAATCACCATTGCGATCCCAACCAGCGAAAGCGGCAAAAAGAAAACAACCGGGAATACGTTTGGCTGCCAGAGGGTCCGCCACCATTCCGCCCAGGCCTGGCGGCGCGCGATCAAAACCAGAACGAGGATGATGACCAACAACACGATCAACGGGTTGTACAGAATCGCATCCAGGCGCGGATGATAGGGCAGGAACCAGTGCATGATCTTGGTCAGGGAGTACTCGAAATTCACCCAGGGATCCAGAGGCGGCGAATCGTTGCCCCAGAAAGTCCCATATCCCAGGATATTGTGGAAGTATATCCAGCTCCCCACCGGCAGGATAGACAGGCCCAGCATAGCCCCATCCCGCAAAATAGGTCGCCAGTCCCTCCCGTGAGCAACCAGGATCACCAGTCCGCCCATGGCGATCAGGCTGGCCCCTAGCCAGCGTTGCAGCATGGCCAGGGCTGAGTACGCGATCATCCCTCCCAGCGCAGCAACCGATTTGTGCTCCATATAACGGTTGGCGGCCAGCAAGAAAGCCAGCGAAAAAGTGATATAGAGCGGGTCCGAGGATACGTTGGCGTGGATGCGCACCGCCGACTCTGAAATCAGCACGAACAGCACGCCCAGATAGGCATAGACCGGTCTCTGGCGCAGCGCTTCATAGATCAGCCTCCCGGCCAGGAACACGTTCACAGCTGCCAACAGCACGTTGAGATACCAGCCGGATACAAACACGTCCCACCCAGTTAACCAACTGATCCCGGCTAAGACCAGCGGATAAAGCGGCGGCCAGTACACCAGCGCTCCACCAGAGTGGTCAAAAAAGCCGCGCTCCGCCAGCAAACTATCAGCCGTGGACAGGTTCTTGGCCGCGTCCGCCGAAACGCCCGCCCCGTAGAGCGAAGTTGCCAACAGCACCAGTCCGCCCGCGGCCAGGGAAAGCGCGATTAAATAATAGAAAAACGGTTTTGGAAGTCGCATCGACCAAAGATTCTACCATGCGGGCGGATTCTGTCTATAATTAGGGCATGGATATCGACACTATTTCCCTGACCATCACGCAAGTTTTGCAAGACGATGAAATCCGCCTCGGACTCACCCGGGCCTGCTACCGTCAAATCGAGCGCCTCAACCCGACGATCAATGCCTTTATTACGGTCATTCCCCCCGAGCTAAACCCCTCATGGCCCCCGGAAAGGGCTCCCGTTAGCCAGGAGATTGCTTCGGGGCAAAGTTCACCCTTCGCACAGCGTCCCCACGGGGGAATGACACTAAAGAACATCCCCATCGCAATCAAAGACCTGTACGAGACCGCCGGGGTGCGGACAACGGCAGGCTCGTTGTTCTTCAAGGATTATGTCCCCACCCAGGACGCGGTCGCAGTCAGCAAGCTCAAGGTTGCCGGGGCAGATATTGTCGGCAAGACAGGCACGCACGAGGTTGCCCTGGGTGTGACCAGCATCAACCCCCACTACGGCTCCCCGCGCAACCCCTGGGACATTTCCCGCATCACGGGCGGTTCCTCCGGTGGGTCGGCGGCTGCGGTGGCTGCGGGCATGTGCATGGCTGCTCTGGGCAGCGACACCGGCGGCTCGATCCGCATCCCGGCCTCCTTGTGCGGCGTGGTAGGGTTCAAGCCCACCTATGGACGGATCAGCCTGCGCGGTGTGTTCCCGCTTTCCTGGAACCTGGACCATGCCGGGCCACTGACGCGAAGCGTCCATGATGCCGCCCTGCTCCTGCAGGTGCTGGCTGGCTATGATGAGGAGGACCCATCCTCTGCAAATGTGCCGGTGGATGATTATTTGAAGGATATCGAGGAGGGCGTCAAAGGCTGGCGGATCGGGCTGGCCGCCGGGGAATTTGTCGAGATTAGCGATGTGGATATAGCGGGGGCGGTCGGAGAGGCGGCCCGTTGCTTCGAAGATTTGGGAGCCAGGGTCGAAGAGGTTGACACGAATTGGTTATACGAAGCGGCGCTCGCGAATGGGCAAATGGTGCAGGCAGACGGGGCTGCCTATCACCGCGAACGGCTCGAGAAACATCCCGAACTCTTTGGGCTGGACGTCCGCCAGCGGCTGGAGACGGGACGGGATCTGCCTTCATCTGTGTATGTGCTGGCAAGACGGAAGCAGGCCGAGGTCCGGCGGCGAATCGAGCTGTTCTTCCGCCAGTACGATGCTCTGCTGCTGCCGTCCACGCCCATCCCTGCCCTGCCGTTCGACGATATCGAAAACTCGGCCAGCCAGGCCCCGGCGCTGACCCGCTTTACGGCCCCTTTCAACCTGACCGGTTCGCCTGCGCTTTCCATCCCCTGTGGATTCACAGCGTCAGGTTTACCGATAGGCCTGCAAATCGTATGCGGACCCTGGCAGGAGGCCAAAGCCATGCGCGCCGGGCACGCTTTCGAGCAGGCGACTGAATGGCACAAACATAAGCCTGCGTTATAAAGAACGTCCCCGGTCGCATGGATCTGCCGGGGGCGTTCCTCAATCGATGAAATCCTATTATTCAGATACAGAGCAGGCGCCGAGGTCAACCTGGTACACGGTGCAGCCATCGCTGCTGGCAGGAGGGGGCGCAGCGCAGCACGTATTGGTTTGATCGAAACCATAACCGTCCGGGCATTGGCCCGTCCCCATTTGCAAAACGGGTGTGCTGCAAGCGCTGTTACAAAGCTGGAGATCAAAGGACCAGAGCTGCTTGCCCGTGACCGAGTGACAGGTCACCCGCATCGTCCCGTCGCTGTGCATCTGATCGCGACATTGAAAATCCAGTTCTTCGGACTCGTAGGTAGTGCCCGCCGGGACGGACATGATCGCATATGGGACCTTTTCCACACAGTACCGGTTGTCTAGCATCGTAACAACCGGCGCTTCGCACCCGCTCGCAGCGCTCTCACAGAAGGGGGCATACTGGGGTTGGGTGGCTGTGGGCTCAACCGGTGAGGGCTCAACCGGCGCTGAGGTTGGCGGCGCGGCTGTTGGTTCTTCTGTGGACGGCTGCTCCAGGGTGGCTGTCAGTTCGGCAGCAGCAGGCGGCCCCCCGCAAGCGGCCATCAGCAAAACAGCGGCAGCCAGTAATACGAACAGGAATTGAGGCGTTTTCATGCGTACTCCTTTCAAGGTGCGCTATCTCGAACGGGTACCCGGCCCGTGACAAATAGCACGATACTTTGACTCTATCTTTTCCGGCCACATTTTATAATCCCCCAAAGTTCCGATGACCTTTGGGGGACGATTTTGAGGATGTAGTTGAGGCTTGCATAGGCCTGGATAGTCTCGTACTGTAACATTTCCAATAATCATTTATTCTTCCAGATTACAAAAAGTTTGGGTAATAAAGGCTTTCATCTCCATATTCGGCTCAGGCATACGAGATAGTACTTCGCAAGCCTGCCTGGCAAGAAACGGTTCTTTTTTTATCTTTGGAGCCAAGGCAAGGATTTCCTGTTGATCGCCGAGGAGCGCGGCAGCCTGAATGAACGGCATCCATTCGACCGGATCGGTAGCAGAAAAACCTTTTTTGCGCGCTTCTTGTCCAAGCGCAAGCACTTCCTGCAGGTTACCCTGTTGGTAAGCAAGCGCAGCTTTCTCGTAGTAATAGCACCAGCCATGCTCGGGTTCCTGCCCAAAAACAATTGTAGGCGGCGAGCTTGGGACTTCAGCATACGAAATATTATCCAGATTTGAGCTAGCGGCAGCCAACATGAGATCGTATTGTTCGAACCCGGAGAGCAGCGGCAGTTTCCCATCGATGACCTGTACGCAGGCGCCATGTACAGGTTGGCTCAGGATCAGGATATTGTCGTAATTCATGCTGGTAATGATCGAGCGGCGAACGATCCGTTTCGGTTCGTCTTGATTCAAAATAGAAATGAGATTATCTCGGGTGAGCACAGCAGCCCCAACCACCGGCTTCAAACGCTCGGGATCGGAACTCTCAGGATAGTAGATCAAATTTGCCGGACCCCATACAAAGTAATCTTCCTCAATCGAATCGTGGGAATAATTGGCTACCAGGGTGGTCTCAGGGCGCAGCTGCGGAATACGCCAACTCACCTGCCACCAGAAATTGCGCATGGCTTCCGTCGTCCGGGCAGAACTGAGGCCATTAAGATGATGGGTGAGGACAGCTGTCACCACGAGCAAGGATACAGCCACCTGACGGGCCAACCTTGTGTTCAAGGAATAGATGATCGCCGTCACAATAATGACTGCCCCGGGTGCGCTTGCCAACATATAGCGGGAGAAATAATAGAAGTTTGCCTCCCGGTTCGAAAGCACCACAGGCACGAAGCCTGCGATGACACTCACGAGACCGAGCCAGAGCGCTTCCTTGCGCCATCCCGGAGGTTCCGCTTCGTTCTCAGCCTGTGTTTCTAGCCTTATGATCAGCAGGCTAATTCCAACCGCGATAGAAACCAGTAAACCGGCCAGGAACATTTCTCTCAGCCTGAGCGCCACATTCCATACACTGGTCAGCGGAATGCCCCAGGTCAGAAATACAGATTCGAAACTGTCCTGCACTAACGTAACGCCCCACCTGGCGAGAACCAACAAAGGCGATTCCCCTAGCTGTGAAATTTGAGCGCCAATATCGGTTGCTTTGCGTTCGCTTTCAAATATAAAAAAACGCCAAACCAGAAATGAGAGCGAGCCAATGGCAAAGGGCGCATAAACAGTCAATGCCCGTGTTACCCGCTGCCAGATTTTCCCGCTCGATGTTCTCAATGCCAGGACAAATATCAACGCCAAACGGAAAACTTCAAATCCAAGAAAATACTCGACCAGCCCCAGATACGCTATCGCTGTGACAGTCGCCAGCAACCATAACAGAACCTTCACAAACAATCGGGATTCGAAGATGGCCTGAACACTCACGGCTATGGAAAACAAGGCCAAAAACAAACTGATCTGCTGGGCCTGATAATCGATCGCGTTCGGCGTCGAGAGGAAACCCGGATAGATCAAAAAAAGCAATGCCATAACGGCAGTCACGCTGGTCTGGCGCGGCCAGAGGTTTCGCACAGTCCAGAGAAATGCAAAGGCTCCCAAAACTCTGAACAAAAAGGCAGAGAGATTGTAGTAGAGGGGATCCATTCCAAACAGCGAAAAGGCAGCCGCCATGACGATCGACCGGGCAGGCCGGTCGATGCTGTAAATTCCCTCGAACGCGCCAGGGCCAGATGCGTTGGCAGCGTACATCAAATACCAGTCATCGTTGAAGTATCCGAAGTTTGGCAAGTTCGGTAAATAAGCAATGCCTGCAATGAGAATCAATAAAATAGCCAGGCTGCCCTTGCGAAGAAATCGTTTTTGGTTTTTCATGAGGTTCCACAAGTCAAACTGGCTTGATTATACCTGTCTGGCATAACCTACAAAGCGAGCAGGCACCAGCCTACTCGCTTTGTGATTATTTGATTTCTTAGTTTGACTGATACCCGAAAATCATTAGCCCTATCAGCCCCTACGGAACATATTCGCAGCCCTGGTCTTCGACCCACTGGCAGCTATAGACCTGGTTTTTGATACAGCCAGACTCAGTCTTAATTTTGCCGCAGATGTTGATCTGGAAAGGCGCGGTGCACTGCAACATGTTGACTGAAACGGTCACACAACCGGGACCGCTCAAGCGCAACTGGTCGGGGACGCAGGTCTGGGTCTCGGCGCTGAAGCGGGTGCCCAGCGGGCAGCCGGGATACGCTCCGCCCTGGGTGGGCTGGCAGCACTGGAATTCCGGTGAGTAAGAGAAACCCTCCAGGCAGCCCTGGTACGCACCCGAGGCCTGCTCGGGGGCATTGAGGCCAAACGGTAGGGCTGCTCCGGCCGCAGGTGAGGCACAGGCGCCGTACTGGCTGTCGAAGTACATCCCGTCCGGGCACAGGCCGTCTCCGGCCAGGCCGGGGGCGCAACTGGTCACACCACCGCGATCGATCATCGTAAATCCAGCCGGGCAGCCGGCCACCCCAAATTCGGTGGAGGCAGGCGTGTACAGGCAGGAACCGGTATTCGCGTCCAGGCCGTAGCCGGGATCGCACACCTGGGTTGCGCCGGTCACATCCGGCAGGCTGCTGCAGGCGGGGTTACAGACCGTCACTTCGCCGGTGGTGCCGTCCGGACCGTTGCAAGACAGGCGGCGCTGGCCATCGATCACTGCTTCAACGCACTGGTACCCGTCGGTGATGACTTCGTAGGTGGCGCCGGGCGCCAGGTCAACCGTTGTGAAGGGGCGGTTCGCTTCACAATACGAAGCGCCAACGTTTACATCCGGCACCTGGCACTCACCACTGGAGACCACCGCGCTTGGGACGTAGGAAGAGGTCTGGCACATGGGCGCATAAGCAGGCGGCTCCTGCACCACACACCGGAAGCCCAGGTCACGGCTGTGATATCCGCTCCCGGCCGGGCGGCGCACAGCCGATGCGGCCTGCTCGATATCTGTCTCATACCCGCTGCCACGCACCACGTGGAACTCCCCGGATTCGGGGCCGGCAGGATTCTCAGCCGGCGCGCTGTTGTAATAATCCTCTGCATAATAGTCTCTCACCCATTCGAAGACATTCCCGGCCATATCTAACACACCATAGGGGCTGGCGCTCTCGGCATACCTGGTCACATCAGTGATCGCGCCAACGCAACCGGCAAAATTACCCACGTCGCAACTCGCTTCTGTACTGCCCCAGGGATATTGAGAGCCTTGCGGTCCTCGAGCGGCCTTTTCCCATTGAGCTTCGGTCGGCAGCCCTCCGCCGACCCAGGCGCAGTAGTTGGCAGCCATATCCCAGGTCACACCCACGATCGGATAGTTGGCATAGACAGGGTTATCGTACAACGGCGTGCCGATTTCCTCCGCCGGTGGCGCGCAGGCTCCTACCGAAACACAGAAGGCGTACATGCTGTTGGTAACTTCGGTTTTATAGATCCAGTAATCGTCGAGAGAGACGGTTCGTTGCGGGGCATCGGGAAGCCCGGAACCCATCGTAAACGCACCGGCGGGCACAAATTCAAGCACGCTGCCATCCGTCCAGGCCATCTCCGAGCCTGTACCAGGCCCGGCCAGGTTCACTGGAACCAACGTCGGGCTGGGAAGGGCGGTGGGCGGTTCGGGTGAGGGGGGAGCCGCAGTAGCAGGAGCAGGCTGGGTCGCAGGCGGAGCCGGAGTGGCAACAGGGGCACAGGCTCCTATCAATACCGTCAGCAAAACGCCGACGATCCATACAGGTTTACTGATGTTCAAAACATGCTCCTAACAAGTCTTAGAATGTCTGACGGATTCGATAACAGGGCCTTTCGACTTTCTACGGAACATATTCGCAACCCTGGTCTTCGATCCATTGGCATCCATTCACTTTATTCTTGATACAGGTGGTCTCAGTTTGGATCTTCGCGCACAAATTGACTTGTTCTGGCTCTACGCATTGCGGCAATTTAAACGATAACGTTACACACCCGTCAGCATTCGACTGGCTGTCACTCGGGACGCAGGTCTGCAAAGCAGCCTCGTAACGTGTCCCCAGGGGGCAGCCCGGGTAGACCCCGCCAGTGAGCGGCTGGCAACACTGGAAGGAAGAGTCGTATTCATAGCCGGATAAACATCCAGCGAAAGCCTGTGCGGCCAGCTCGGGTTGATCAATCCCAAATGGGATATCCGCTCCCCCTGTGACGGCGGCGCAAGCGCCATATGTGCTGTCAAAATACAGGCCGGCCGGGCAGATCCCATCACTACCAGGGCCTGGAACGCAGGTATTCTGCCCGCCGCGCTCAACCATTGCATACCCTGCCGGGCAACCGGCCAGCCCGGGCTGGCGGGAGACGGGGGTATACAGACAATTCCCTGTGGATGGGTCCAGGCTGTAGCCCGGATCGCAAACAGGATCCATCTGCGCTATATCGGGAGCCGCTGACCCGCAGGCGGGGTTGCAAACAGTCACCTGCCCGATCCCGCTGTCCGAACCTGTGCATGTCAACTGGCGGATGCCGTTCACAGTCGCTTCAGTGCAGGTGGTGTCGACGGTTTGGACGTTCCAGGTAGCGCCCTGCGATAATTCCAAGCGGGTATAAGGGCGTTTGTTTTCGCAGTAATCGACAGCAACCCTTGCTTCCGGGGTCTGGCAACTGTCCACGGGCAAACCGCCAGATGGAATGTAAGAGGGCAGCTGGCACATGGGCGCCAGGGGTTGCGGTTCCTGGACTACACAGCGGAATCCCAGATCGTGACTCGAGAACGCGTTCGCACCCGGCCGCCGGATCGTTACCGCTGCCTGAGAAACCGGGCTTTCAAAGCTGCTGCCGCGGACCACGCGGAATTCTCCGCTTCCCGGGCCGGTCGGGTTTTGGGCAGGAATGCTGCTGTCATAGGATTCAGCGTAATAATCGTTCACCCATTCAAAAACATTTCCGGCCATATCCAGGACGCCGAACGGGCTGGCCGAATCCGGGTAGGCGGTTGTTTCGGTCAGCGCGCCTGCACAACCGCCAAAGTTGCCCAAACCGCATTCCGGTTCCTCATTCCCCCAGGGATATTGGGCGCCTGAAACGCCCCGGGCGGCCTTCTCCCACTGGGCTTCAGTCGGCAGTCCCCCGCCGACCCAGGCACAATAATTGGCCGCCATATCCCAGGTCACACCTACCATTGGGATATTGGCATAGAACGGATTCTGATATTGCTGAACGACATTTGCCTGCACCGGGGGCGAACACGCGCCAACCGACACGCAGTAAGCATACATGCCATTGGTCACTTCGGTCTTATAGATCCAGTAACCGTCGAGCGTCACGCTTCGTTGCGGGGCATCCGCAGCTCCGGAGCCCATCACAAAGTCACCCCCAGGCACGTATACCAAGATACTGTTATCCATCCAGGCCATGCTCGAGCCGGATTGCGGCCCGGCCAGCACGACCGGCGCCAGGGTCGGAACATCGGTTGACATTTCAGGCGAAGGGGGAACCAGGCTGGGTGCTGGTTGCGTCGGGACCGGACTGGGTGGCGCGGCACAGGCCCCCGCCACCAGAGCCAACACCACCGTGATTAAAATGAAAGTACGGAAACTCAAGTAATCTCCTTTATCTCGTGGAAGCCACTGGACGACCGTTATTATACAAGAAGAAACCCCCGGCTGTGACCGGGGGCTAATCTGGCTCTCATGTTGCTTTTTTGATCTCCTCCACCGCTTCGGGGTTGACCAGCGAACTGGTATCCCCCGGATCCTGGCCGAGATAGGCTGCGCGGATCATGCGCCGCATGACCTTGGCATTGCGTGTCTTGGGTAAATCGGATACGAAGAGGATCGCCTTCGGCGCGAGCGGCTTGCCCATTTCTTCGACGATCATTCTCTGCAATTTTTGACGGAGAGCCTCGGTCGGACTCAGCCCCGGCCTGAGCACCGCGAAAACGACCAGCGCCATGCCCTTGACCTGGTCCGGCACGCCGATGGCCGCCGCCTCGACCACGTCCGGGTGCGCCACGAGCACGGACTCAACCTCCGCCGGCCCGAGACGCTTGCCCGCGATCTTGAGCGTATCGTCAGAGCGGCCCAGGATATACCAGAGGCCGTCAGAGTCGATCGCGGCAAAATCACCATGCACCCAGACGTTTTCCCAGCGCGACCAGTAGGTATCGATGTAACGTTGTTTATCTTTCCAGAATCCGCGCGTCATGCCGATCCACGGAGACTTGATCACCAGCTCCCCGACCGCATTGCGCACTGGCTGGCCATCTTCGTCGAACACGTCCGCTGCGATGCCCGGGCAGGCCGCCGAGAAGGAGCACGGTTTGAGCGGCAGGATAGGATTGCCCATGACGATACCGCCTGAAATCTCGGTTCCGCCCGAATAGTTGATGATCGGCCGTTTACTCTCTCCAACCCGCTCGAATAACCACAACCAGGGATCGGGGTTCCAGGGCTCACCGGTCGAGGCAAAGAATCGCAAAGACGACAAATCATGATCCTTGAACGGCCCCTCCCCATGCGGTATCAATGCCCGGATCAGCGTTGGTGAGACGCCTAATTGCGTGATCTTATGCCGCTCGACCAGCGTCCACATCCGGTCCGGGCCGGGGTAATCGGGTGCGCCGTCGTAAATAAATAATGTCGCGCCCAAAATAAGCGCCCCAAAAACCAGCCAGGGACCCATCATCCAGCCCATGTCGGTCATCCAGTAGACCACGTCGCCGGAATGCACATCCGTGCCGAAGGCCATATCCTGTGCGGCCTTGACCGGGAACCCACAGTGGGTGTGTACCGCGCCCTTGGGCACCCCCGTCGTCCCGGAGGTATAGATGACCATCAGCACATCTTCGGCGCTGGTCAACTCGGTTTCGGCCTCAGCATGCTGCGGGTCGACCAGGTCCGCCCACCAGTGGTCGCGATCTTCGCGCATATCGACTGGAATGTCTGCGCGGTTGAGCACGATCATGTGCTGGAGAGTCGGCACATGCGCGGCAGCTTCATCCGCGACCGGTTTCATCGCGACAGGTTTGCCACGCCGGAAGAAACCGTCCGCAGTGAACAGCGCTTTTGCATCCGCATCCACGAGCCGGGTGACGACCGCGCCCGCGCCATAACCGGAGAAGAGCGGCAGGATAATGGCGCCGATCTTGGCAACTGCCAGCATCGCAACCACGATCTCGGGGGTCATCGGCATGAACAGACCGATAGCGTCGCCTTTGCCTAATCCCAGCGAGCGCAAAGCGTTGGCAGCTCTATTCACCTGCTCATAAAGTTCGCGATACGTGAGCGACCTGGTTTCCCCCTCTTCCCCTTCCCAGACAACTGCTGACTGGTCACTGATATCTGATGACTGGTACTTATCCACACAATTGTGAACGATGTTCATTTTGCCATCCACGCACCATTCCGGAAAGTGGATGCCATCCGATAAATCCACCACCTGCGAATAAGGTTCATGGAATTGAATATCCAGGAATTTCAAAACCGCATCCGTGAACCAGGACACGTCTTCCGTGGAACGGCGCATCAGTTCATCGAAATCCTTAAATCCATGCTGGCGCATGAAACGCGTTAGATTAGCGCGTTCGATGTAATCGGTTGTTGGCTCCCAAACAATATTCCCTCCGAATTCAAACGAATCAGGCATATTTTCTCCTTGTACCGCAACCGGTTAATACAGATAATGGGATTCTTTATAATCTATCGAAGTAGAAAAAAACCATTATTCGTTCGAGGGTTGCGGTGCTCCTTTGGCAAGTCAAGAGATGGATACCCTATTATACGAGAAGAAAGGCCTGTCTTGCCTTTACCGCGCCTTTGTAATAAACTTCACAACCTGAAAGAAGGCTTCTCGTTTCATCCAAGTACGACCTATCCAAACCTGAAAGGAATTGAATGTCTCCTCTGTCGTATTTTGCACAGTACGGATTAGTGACCGACCCGCGCGCGGATGGCAGGTATTAGGCGGACCTGCCCTCTGACATTCCCACGCTTGTGAAGGTGGCGCAGGGATTGATCGTACATGTCTTCTGGGCCGAGCGCTATGGATTGAAGCTCACTGAAGAGGGCCAGGCGGAAGTACAGTTGCGCACGATGGAACGCCGTCTCGCCCGCACGCTCGAGCTCGATCCCGCTCCATTGATTATTCCTCGCCCCCTGGGAAAAAAGATTGTCGGCAACTGTCGTGACTTCTCTGTGACCCTGGCTTCGATGCTGCAATCGCAGGGAATCCCGGCTCGTCCGCGTTGCGGGTTTGGTGCATACTTCCTGCCAAATCATTACGAAGATCATTGGGTATGCGAGTATTGGAACGAGGCCGAAGGAGGCTGGGTGCTGATAGACGCGCAACTGGATGAATTTCAGTGTGAAGCTTTGCATATTTCCTTCAACCCCCTGGATGTTCCGCGCAACCAGTTCATCGTCGGCGGCGCAGCCTGGGGCATGTGCCGCAGCGGACAGGCCGATCCCGAGCAGTTCGGTATCTTCGATATGCGCGGGATCGACTTCGTTAAAGGAGATTTCATCCGCGACCTGGCTGCGCTCAACAAGGTCGAACTGTTACCCTGGGATTGCTGGGGGTTGATCCTGGCTGAAACCGCGACCCTCCCGCCCGACGACATGTCCCTGTTGGACCGTCTCGCCGAACTCACCTGCGATGATGTCCCTCACTTCGAGACAGTGCGCCAACTTTACGAAAGCGATCCGCGCCTGCGCGTGGGAGAGAGCATCCAAAGTTTTGTGAACGGCAAAATGGAATTAGTGAGGCTCTAACAGAAACAGCCTTGACCACAGAGCGCACAGAGAACACCCCGGCGCTGCCGGTCGGGCCGGGGTGTTCTCTGTGGTAAAAGTTATGTACTTCAATCCAAAATCAGCTTGCTGCGCTGGAAAAGGCGCATGGCGATTGCCAGAAAAACGACCTCTACCACCAGCAGCGCCGCCGCCGCCCAGATCCCGATTTGAAGCGGGTCTGCGTTGCTTACCGTGGTACCAACGGATTCCAGCCAGGCTCTTGGAATGAACTGGATCAGCATCAACGGCAGGAACAGGATCAACATCCCAAAACTCATCCACTGTTGGGCCTGGCGTACGCTGCCCGCGCGTAACGACACCAGCACACCGATGCTGGCCGAAAGCCCCGAAATCAAGATGCTGAACACCAGCGCGGCCAATGCCATCAAAGGCGAAAAGAGCAAAAGTCCGCCTCCCCTGGCCGCCACGTTGACCGTCACCAGGCTGACGAGCAGGATGGCCCAGGTGAGCGTAAAACCGTAAGCCAGTGCAGCTAATAGTTTGCCGAACAGGATCGCCCGGTCCGAAAGCCGGGTGGCAAGCAAGGCTTCCAGGGTGTGTCGCTCGCGTTCCCCGGCAAAAGAATCGGCCACCACACTGTAAACCCACATATACGGCATCCAGGCCCAGACCATGGCGCTGATCGGCGAAGTGACCCACTCTCTCCCGTTCTGCAAAGGGATGACCACCCCAAATATCAGCACGAGCACTACCAGACTCATTTTGCTGCGCCCGCGCGTCTCACCGAACATGAGCATCTCGCGCAGTTCCTTCCCGGCAACCGTCAAAATATCCGCGATCATTCTTCACCTCGTCTTTCTTCTTCCACCAACCGCAGGAAGACATCTTCCAGGTCGACCTTCTCCTTGCGGACCTCGTCTATTTGTATGCCAGCGGCGACCAGCTGGGTTACGACTTCGTGCGAGCGGGAGAGATCTGTCAAGTCTATAACCACCTGCCCATTGCTCTGGCGCACACTGTTGACCAGGGCATTTGCCCGCAAGCCTTCGATCATCTGGGAAGTGAAACCCTGCCCGCTGACGTACAGCCGGGGCGCAGAGGTACGCGAGCGCAAATCTGCGGGGCTGCCGAGGGCAAGCAGCTGCCCATGGTTGATGACCGCCACCTGGTTGCAAAGCTTATCGGCTTCGGCCAGATTGTGCGTGGTCAGAAAGATGGTCACGCCTTCTTGCTCGGCCAGCATCGCCAGGTCTTCGCGCAAGACCGCCGAAGCGACCGGGTCCAGCCCGGCGGTCGGCTCGTCCAGGAAGACCAGCTCGGGGTGATGCATGAGCGTGCGCGCCACGGCCAATTTTTGCTTCATACCCCGGCTCCAGCGCCCGATCGGTTCCTCGCGGCGCTCGTACAAACCCAGTGGTTCCAGCAACTCCCGGATACGCGACCCGCGTTCCACCTTGGACATATGCCAGATGCGCCCGTAGTAATCCAGATTCTCAGCCGCGGACAGGCGCTCATACAAGCCGTGGTGCTCAAGCAAGGCGCCACAACGCGCACGGACCTCGTCAGCCTGCTCACGGGTATCATAGCCTAAAACTTGCGCCTGGCCATCGTCAGGGTCCAGCAAGCCCAGCAGCAAGCGAATTGTGGTCGTTTTTCCCGACCCGTTTGGGCCAAGGAAGCCGAAGACCGTCCCGCGTGGCACGCTCAGCGTCAAACGGTCAACAGCTTTCAGGTTCCCGAACGAACGGGTGAGTTGGTTGGTTTGGATTGCGTTCATATTTTCCTTTTCTGCAAACAAGCGATCAGCGCTTGAATTTCATCCTGCGGTTCTTCCTTCACAATTGCCAGCACCGGCACATCCGGGATGGTATACACGATGCGCGAATCCCCCGCTTTCCAGCGGCGCGGCAGGATCCCGATGGTATCGGGCGTATTGTTCAGCATATTGGACATATGCTGTGGGCTTGTCGCCAACCTCGCAGTTGACGTGACGCTTCGCCCACCCATCAAGGCCTGCGCGAACACCTTCTGCACGTCCTCCCCC
>JAABUE010000037.1 GCA_011389535.1 Anaerolineales bacterium | reverse complement strand
ACCAAGCGTGTCAACGAGACCACGCCCGGTACCTGCTATTCCTGTAAATCGTCCAATAACCCGGCCCTGTGGGAAGAGATGGGCATGGCTGCCTTCGACAAGAAGCCCTTCGCAGAATTGGGTGAACATCTGACCGAACCTATCGGCTGCGCCAACTGCCACGAAGCCGGGAGCATGCGCCTGATCGTCACCAACCCGGCGTTGGAGGAAGCGCTGGAAGCGCAAGGCAAGGATTGGACAACCTTCACCCGCCAGGAGATGCGCACGGTTGTGTGCGCCAACTGCCACGTGGAATATTATTTCGCGGGCGAAGATAAATACCTGACCTTTCCCTGGACCGGCGGCACCGATATCGACTCGATGTACCAGTATTACGAAGAAGCGGGTTTCAAAGATTGGGACTATCCCGAAACCGGCACACCTATGTTGAAGGCGCAGCACCCCGAATACGAGTTCTTCACTGCCGGTTCTACCCACTACAACGCGGGTGTCTCCTGCTCAGATTGTCACATGCCCTATGTGCGGGAAGGCGCGGCCAAATTTTCCACCCACGATGTCAAAAGCCCGCTGCTCAACGCTGAACTGGCCTGCGGACAGTGCCACAACGATACCGAATATGTGGTCGACCGCGTGAACCTGATCCAGGAACAGGTGGCAAACACCAAGATCGCCGCCGAAGATGCCATCGTGGACGCGATCGCCGCCCTCAAAACTGCGGCTGCCAATCCCAACGCGGATGCCGGCCTTTTGGATCAGGCGCGCGCCATGCACCGCAAAGCTGCCTTCTATTGGGATATCGTCTCTGCCGAGAACAGCACGGGCTTCCATAACCCCGAATACGCCCTCCGGATTTTAGCCGAGTCCACCAACTACGCCCGCCAGGCGCAGATGCTGGCTGCCCAGGCCGCGGATGATCCATCGTTGCTGGTAACAGGCGTTTATGACCAGATGGACCCCAAACCTGTTCCTCCCCAGTAACATTCCAATAAATGCAAAAAATATACAGCCCGCCGAGATTGGCGGGCTGTATATTTTTTAGCCGATGGTTGAGTAGTCGGTGATCGTCCGACGTATCGAAACCATCCTTATATTCTATCTGGTCTCGATACGCCCTTCGAAAATCACTCAGGGCAACTCGACCAGCGGTTAACAGATCAATTTAATTCCACGGCTGGGTCCACTGCGCAAGCACGCCCGGGTCCGAAATAGCGATCCGGCGCTTGTCCAGCTGGATCGCGCCGCTGCGCTCCAGTTCTTTCAAGGAGCGCGCCACCACCTCCCGGACCGTCCCCAGCCGGGCTGCAAGCTGTTCCTGGGTCCAGGGCGTGCCGCTCAATTCGTCAGGAGACTGCTCGCTGATCAGGCGCGCCAGCCGGTGCGTAACCTGGTAAAAGGCCATCTCGCTGACCATCCGTACCAGCCCGCGCAGGTTCTTCGCAAAGTTGTCGATCACTTTTTGCGCGAATTCAGGGTGCTTTTTCAATAACGTGCGCAGGATGTCTGGATGGATGACCCAAACCCGCGTTGTCTCCAGCGCCTCCACGTTGACCGGGTTCGTGCCCCCGTCAAAGGTGGGGACTTCGTTGCAGGTATCACCCTCCTGCAAAACACGCACGATGTACTGGCGGCCCTGTGGGGAAAGCCGGTACAATTTTACAAAGCCCTGCTCGATGATGTGCAGACCTGTGCAAGGATCGCCCTCCCAGAACAGCGCCTCGCCGCGCTCGTACTCACGCAACTGCATATGCTCAGCAACCTGCTTGAGCAAGCCTTCATCCAGCCCTTCGAAGTATTCATTGTTTTGAAGAAGGTTTAGTTTTTTGGCAGGTTCAACGCTGAGAATGTGCATGGATCAAGGTTCGAAAGTGCCCAGGATGGCTTTATCTGGGCCGCGGTCGATCTCCCAGGGGAAGATGATATAGGCATCGGTGATTGCCGCATAATAATCCGGGCGGACTTTCCCGAAGAGATTGCGATGGGGATTGAAATGCATCACACAGGTTTCCGGGAAACCGCCCGCAGAAGAGACCCGATTCTTCACAGCCGTGATGGTGCGCCCGGAACCCCAGACGTCATCGACGATCAGGGTTGGGCGTCCGCGCAGCAACTCATCCCGGGGGAATTGGATGAAATCCGGCCAGACCATTAACTTATTGTGCTGCTGCTCAGATTGACTGGGGAAGTGCACAGCCGCGGTCAGCAGGTGAGTAATATTCATCGCTTCTGCCAGCATCCCGCCGGGGATCAGGCCGCCGCGGGTGATCATCACCATGGCGGTGAACTCACGGCGGAACTGTGGCAGCAGGTGGTCGATCAGGCGGTCGACATCGCTCCAGGTCAATACTTCGCGGCGGGGTCCTAGTGGTTTTGTCATGACTTATCCTAAAACAGCAGCCAATGGAGCCGGGGCTGCTACTTGAATGGGTTGACTCAACGCCTGCGCCTTCTCCGTATCGCGCGCCCAGATATACAGGCAGGTATGATAAGCGATCCCGGTGTAGCTGCTGATCAAGCTGGCAACCAAAACGAAGACGAAGAAGATCATCGCGCCCAGGCCGATGCCGATCACCAGTCCGGCCACGCCTGAGCCAAGCAGGCTGATAATGCCATACCCGATCCCAAAGCCAATCACCGCGCCGGTCAGGCCCAGCACGAGACCGATCAAACCGGTTACCGCGCGCACGCCGACCGTGCTGATGCCGATCAGCAGAAGGTTATTCTTGGTGATCTCCCAGACGCGCCTCACTCCATCTTTTAGATTCAAATCATCGATCACCATGGCCGGCAGGATCAGATAAGCAGCCTCTGTCCACAGCACCTCCAGCAAGCCGACAGCCGAACGCGCCAGGCCTGCAAGGATGTTCGCGCCGCCACGCCGGTTGCGTCTCTGCGCCAACCTTTTTAGCATGTTGACCGCGGTCGAAGCCGCCGCCAGGGTCAGGATATCGAAAAAATCGCGCTGCACGATCCGCCAGGCTTTGTCCATACGGCCGTCGCCTTCCGAGAGATAGCCGAAGATCAGGTAAGCCGTCATGCCTGAAAAAAGGTACGTGACCATAAAATTGACAAAGACCATTAACGCTCCCAGCGCGAACGTCAGAACCTGACCAAAGCCTGTGTCGCCGAGCAGCAAATACGCGCCAACGATGGGGATAATTCCAAGGATCGAAACAAAAAATCCCACCAGCAGGGCATAGATAGATGGCTTGATCAAGTCCTTATCCCTGAAAGCCATCCCCCAGGCCTGGGTAAGAAATGACCAGCCGCGACTGAAACTCTGCATATTGCGTTGCTCCTTTGGAATGGATTAAACTCAATTATAGCAAAGATACGGGGTCAACTTCAACCCGCCAGCCATCGAATCTTTGTGCTTGCAAGATTTCCACCGGATCCGGCCCACGCAGGACGATCTGCCAACGATACTCGCCGCGCAGTTTGGAAAAGAAGCACGGGACCGGACCAACCAACGTCGTTTGCAGACGCCCCTGCGCTTCAAGCATGGACTTCAGCCTGTTCGCCGCTTTTCCGGCTTCTGCCTCGGCCCGCTCGTTTTCCCGGTGACGGTACTCCAGCCGCACCAGCCGTCCGAACGGCGGGTAGCTCAGGGCGCGTCGCCCGCCCAGCTCATGCTCATAAAAACCGGCGTAATCATGCCTGGATGCAGCCCGGATGACTGGATGCTCCGGCTGGAATGTCTGCAAGACGACCTGCCCGCCGCGAACGCTGCGCCCGGCGCGCCCGGCCACCTGCGTCAGCACCTGGAAGACGCGTTCCTCAGAAAACGGATCGGGCAGGTTCAGTCCCACGTCCGCCAGCACCACCCCGACCAGGGTAACCAATGGCAGGTCTAATCCTTTTGCCAGCATCTGCGTGCCAACCAGCACGTCCGCGCGATGGGATGCGAATTGGCTCAGGATGATCTCGTGGGCATCCTTCTGGCGGGTGGTTTCCCAGTCCCAGCGCAAGACGCGCGCCTCCGGGAATAACTTCCCGACATCCGTCTCGACGCGTTCGCTCCCCAACCCGTATTCTCGGATCTGGCTGCTGTTGCACTCCGGGCATTTCTGTGGTTTTTGGCGGGTATAACCGCAATAGTGGCAGATTAGCGCGTTTCCCTGGTTTCCCGTGGACAGGCCAAGCGGCGAACGGGATAAGGGCTCAAGGTGATAGGTCAAAGGCGTATCGCACTGCGGACATTTCAACGCATAGCCACAGTCCCGGCAGAAGACGTAAGTGGCTGTGCCGCGCCGGTTCAGGAACAAGATGGCCTGCTCGTCACGTCCCAGCGTGTGACCTAAAGCCTCCATCAGGTCGCGGCTGAAGATGCCGCGGTTTCCTGATTTGAGTTCCTCGCGCATGTCTATAACAGAGACAGGCGGCAGGTCCAGGATCTGGTGCGGTTTTTCTTCCTGTGCGGAGGCGATCCGCCCCGGTAATTCCAGCAGCACGCTTGCCCCGGCGTCCGCATCCCAGCGCTGGACGATGCTGGGCGTGGCCGACCCGAGGATGCAGACCGCGCCTGTCAGCCGGGCATACGCCTGCGCGGCGTTGACCGCGTGGTAGAACGGCGGCTCGGACTGGTAATATGAACTATCGTGGCACTCGTCGACTGCAATGGCGCCGATTTCAGGCAGGGGGACGAACAGTGCGCTGCGCGGCCCAATGATTACGTTGAGCAAGCCCTCGCGCGCGCGTCGCCAGGTGTCGTAACGCTCACCTTCGGAGAGTTTGGAATGGATCAACCCGACCTGGCCGGGAAAACGCGCGAGGAAGCGGCGCACAGTCTGGGGCGTCAACGCGATTTCGGGGACCAGGATGATGGCCTGTTTCCCTCGCCGTACCGCTTCTTCCGCCGCGCGGATGTAGAGTTCGGTCTTGCCGGAGCCGGTCACGCCGTGCAGCAGGAAAGGCAGGCGGGTGGGTTGAGAAAACGCAGAATGAATTTTTCCCCATGCGCTTGCCTGCGCAGGCGTCAATTCGGGAACAACCCCCCTCTCTACTCCTCTGGTCTCCAGTTTCTCAAGAGGATCCCGCCAGATTTCGTTTTCGCGCAGCACGATCAACCCGTGCTCGGCCAGCACCTGCAAATCAGCCAGGTTGCAGCCGCTCTCGGCGTAGACCCACGAAACGTTGACTTCGTCTAATTCCTGCATCAGGGTACGCAACGCGGCGGAGCGGCGTTCCTGCGTCGCTTCGGTCTTACCGAGCTCAGGCAGAGCTGCTTCGGCTTCTTCGAGCGAGGCAGCCAGTTGCGCCACCCGGATGTATTTCGAGCGCACGCGCGGCTGAGGCAGCACGGACTTCTTTGCCAAAACACCGCGCCTCACCAGCCACTCAGCGGCTTTGCGCCAATCCACGTTGCGAAAGTGAGTATCGATCTGGCGTCCGCGCAAGGGACCGCGCTCTTGCATTAGCTTGAGCAGCCGGTTCTGAACCTGCCCAAACTCACTGGTTTCCGATAACTGAGCACCGGTTACAGAATACAGAATGTCCGCCTGCTGGCTCAAGCCCGTGGGTACCATCAGGCCGACCATCGCGGCGAGCGGGGAAAGGGTAGCTTCCGCCATCCACTCGGCCAGGGCAATTTGTGTGGCTGTCAAAACAGGTTCAAAGGCTACGATCTCAAGGATGTCTTTTGTGTTGGCTACGGAAGGCTGGTCCACAAAGCGCAGGATCACTCCTTGCACTCTCTGTTTTCCAAAAGGGATGGTAACCATACACCCAATGCAGGCATCCCCGGCCAGTTCGGCAGGGATAGCATAATCAAAAACGCCCGCCACAGACGGGACGTTAACGGCGACTTGGGCGAATGATTTCATGAGAGCTCAAACTCTTGTAAGCTTACGAAAACTTGCAGCCAGTTCAAAATGATCTGTACAAATCCTGGGTACATTGTATTCTACAATTGCTTGTAAGGCGGGTTCATCGTTTACGTCCCAGGCATGGATCTCAATCCCAGAGCTTCGAACAGTGTCTACAACTTGCGCAGAAAGTTGGCTGGGATGCAAATGTACTGCCCTTGCTTGAGCCAATCTGGCCTTGTGTAATGCTTCATACCCTACAACATCCAGCCTCATCCATGGCTCTGTGCGCGGGTAAAGCAAATCTGGAGTGATGCCCGGGCATTGTTCTCTTATGCTCAATAATAATGTAATTTCATATGAAGTTACTTCGATGGTCTTCCACAGGCTTTTAAACTTTCGAAGCACATCTCCGATAAGCAGGGCCGCTTCGGGTTCTGGTCCCTTGATCTCGATTTCTAACCCAATCTTTCCACCGATTGTTTCGAGAACTTCTACAAGGGTGGGAATCTTCAGGGAATCCGGACTAGATTGTGCGTTCAAGAACCTGGCTTGACTCAATTGTTGGTATGTGTAATTGAAAATTGGCCCGGGGAGAGAGGTTATTTTGTCCAGATAATAGTAGTGATAGACAACCGGAATCTTGTCTTTTGTCAGCCGCACGTCGAGTTCGAAGGCATCCGCGCCAAGCTCGATTGCTCTTAGAAACGCTGGAATCGTGTTTTCAGGATAATGGGTAGCAACCCCACGATGAGCGACGATTTCAAATATGTTCATCTTTTATTGGTGTTTCAAAATGGCCGCAGCGCCATATCCCACAACGCCGGAATAATCGCCGGTCACATCTCCGGAGGTGGCGTAATGCAACAGTTTAACTGCATCTGCCCCCAGGTCCCTGGCAGCCCACAATACGGCTGCGACGACTGCGTGACCGCAGGCGAAACCCCTTCCGCTTCTCTCTGCTTCGAAGACTCCTTCAGGAGAAAAGGCTTCGATCTGGCGCAGCATTTCGCTATCGAGCTTTTTAGCAGTTTCCTGGTCGTAAAAATGGGACAGGTCCGTGCTGGCTACGAGGGCGTAGTTTTTTCGGCGCAGCACGCCTGCCAGCGCTTTTCCCAATGCCTGGGAGACGCCTGGATCCTGCGCCCGGACCATGACGGGTAGCAGTTTAAAGTCCGAGGCAACGGCGCGTTGCAAGAACGGCAGTTCGATTTCCAGCGAGTGCTCCGGGTCGCGCGGAACGGCGGAGAGGCCGAAGCCGATGTCCGCCTCTAGAGCGGCATTCAATTCTTCAATGGCGGATTTGTCAATCAAAATGTTGCCCAATGGAGTGGTGTACGCGTCGTGGCTGGAAGTGATTAACGGCTCCCTATACGGGTGATGCATGGGCGCGATAACGGCCACCAGGTCTGGGCGCTGGCCGCGAAGCGCTGCAAAGGCATAGCCTGCAACAGCTCCTGAATAGCGGTGTCCGGCATGCGGGGCGATCACGCCAATCACCTCTCCTGGGAGTTCGGGGAGTTTCGCACGGTCCAGGTAGTTGTCAATATTTCGTTGGAGGATCTCGGGTCTCCCCTCGTACCATGTCCCGGCGATAGGAGAAGGACGCAAGTCAAGTGTGGATTGCATAACTATTTTTATTCTAGCATAATCCCGGCTCGGTGTATCCTCCAGCGGGTATATTCTTAAATAAAAAGGCCACCGGTAAATGGTGGCCTTCCCGTCTAGGATAATTTTTATGGTTCGCTGATTGTGACCCAGTCGACTTCGACTTTTACGGTTGGATCACTGAAGGATGAAACCGAAAATCCTATCTGGCCGTCACGTAAAACATACTTGTTATCGTCGATTGTACGGGTTTCATAACCGTTGATATACAGGGTAATGGTGCGTTCCTTGCAGATCATTTTATATTCGTTGATGTCTTTACCAACTTTAATCTTGTTGGAGCCTCCATCGGCTATGCGGCTATAGACAACCTCTCCGCTAGCGTTGTAGGTGGCAGCAAGGATGTTGTACAAGCCACTATTTTGAATGTTTATCTCATACCATCCCTCATCGCTATAGCGGCAGACCATGCTGATCGCATTGTTGTTCGCGCCGCGATTCTCAGCGCGAAGCTCTATGGCTACATTTTTATAGTCGTAGGGATCGTACATTACATAGGTATACAACTGTTTTGTAGGAATATCAAAAACCAGGTAGCCGCCATCGGTTTCTAAGGTAAGCGCGGATTCGTTTGTTTCATTCGAACCCAGAATATTGAAATAACTCCAATTACTGATGTCACCCTCGAACTCTTCTGTGAAAAAATCCTGCGCTGCAGGTGCAGGTTCTTCTGTTGGAACAGGCTCCTCCGTTTGAACAGGTTCTTCAGTTATTACAGGCTGAGCGGGTTGTTCTACCTGTTGCGGTGTGGCTTCTATAATAACGGGTGTGGGTTCCGGTGCTGGCGTTCCAGCCCCACCCAGGCAAGCCAGGCTGACTACCGCCATGATTACCAGAATGAATAAAAATGGCTTTAGTGCTTTTGCGGTCATGTTCAATGCTCCTTAGAGATGAATTAGGGAAAGTTACTCAGACAGCGCGAGTATAGCACTCGAGGTTCTCAATCAGCAGAGTGTAATGATTTTGACACTTAAAGGGACTAGGTGGTATGCCAGGCTAAGGCTTTGCGGGTGGCTGCAAAAGCCAAGGGAGGCAGATTGCTGTATTCGAACCATTCGACCGCATCCGCGTCATCGTTTGGGGATAATGTGCCGCTAAGGACCTCCGCTTCGTAGACGATGATAAAATCAGCGCCGCGTTCGTGTTCTTGCCCCGCGATGACGTCCAGCACGCGCTTCACACGGACCGATAGGCCTGTTTCCTCTAAACACTCCCGCTCGGCCGCCCGGGCCGGATCTTCCCCTGCATCCACGAAACCGGCGGGCAGCGTCCACAGGCCGCGGTAGGGTTCGTTGTTTCGCCGCGCCAATAATACGCGGCCATCCTGTTCTATCAGGACGGCCGCGGCAACTTTCGGATCTTCGAAATGGATCCACTCACATTGTGGGCAAACCGGATGCATTCTACCAAAGCGTTCTTGCAGGCTTACGGCCGTCCCACAGCGCGAGCAAAACTTTACTTGGCTTTCGCGCGCCATTTACGGATCGCTACGTAACGCAGGGCAAAGGCAACCAGCGCGCTCAAGATTGCAATGCTGGCCAGTGTGATTTGTACAGGGGCGCTGATCAGCGGGGCCGGCGAGCGGTCTGGCACTTCATCAGGGATCTGTTGAGCAAAGGTATCCCCGCTGGGAGCCTCCTGCACGCCGCTTTTTTCAGATGCTTCAACCGTCGGTTCGACGCCGGTACTATCTTCAGCGGAAGGCTCTGCCGGAGTTGACAACGGCTCAGGTGTTTCTGGCGCGGCAGGTTCTTCCATAGCCGGCATTTCCAGGGCTGGCTCCTCGGGTGCAGCTTCCATCATGGTTTCAGGTTCCCCGCCACCGCCACCGCCTCTTCCGTAAGGGTAAGGCGCAGCCGTGCGGGCAAGAGGCGCCATGAAGTTCGTGGCAAAAGTAAAGAAGAGCAGCAAGGTGGCCAGCACGGTTGCAAAGCGGAAGGCCGGATAGGTGCGCGGCAAGGGCGGTTTCTGACCGACCATCTTCGGAGTTAAAGTAAAGTTGCGGGGAGCACGCCGCTGGGGGAGTCGGCGGAGCAAGCCACGGGTCTGGCGAAGATCTTTTAAAATGGAGGCAAGTTCAGGGTCCGTTTTGAGGCGCGATTCGAGGCGCGCTATTTCGGACGGTTTGAGTTGTCCATCCAGGTAAGCGGAAAGTTTTTCTACGTCGCGGAAGGAAGGTGTCTGTGTCATGTGCGGAGTATCTCTTCTTCCAGACGAAAAGTAGCAGGTAAAAGTTCCCAAAACCCCTGCAGGCATTCGCGTAGACGTAAGCGGGCGCGCGCCAGGCGGCTCTTGATGGTACCCAAAGGCACCCTAACTGAAGCCGCCACTTCTTTATAATCCATACCCTGCAGGTCGGTCAGCACCACCACAGCGCGGAATTCAACCGGCAGCGCTTCCAGGCAGTGCTGAATGGCATGCTCGAGTTCATCGGCTTCGGCTGCTTCTTCGGGACTCATGGACGGGTCGGCCAGCCAGCGTGGAGTTTCCATTTCTTCCCCATCGTCAGTTTCGGGTTCGAGCGGCACACTGGGACGGCGTTTCTGGCGGCGCAGTTCGTCATAACAGGCGTTTGTGACAGTGCGCAGCAGCCAGGCTTTGAAAGACCCGCCCCGGTAGGATTTAATGGCACGAAAGGCCGAGAGAAAGGCTTCTTGTGTGGCGTCGGCGGCTGATTCTTCGTCACCCATAATGCGCAGGGCGGTGTTGAAAACAATGTCCTGGTAGGTCAGGACGAGGGTATTGAAAGAATCCAGGTCGCCGTGTTGGGCTTCTAGAATGAGCGCGGTTTCGTCCATTGAGGGTATTTTATCATTATAAATTTGATATTCTCCAGAAATCCCCGCAGTGGACGTTGTGGACGGGGATGGTTGGATGTTTTTCATAGTTCACATCACCATGAACCTCAGGTGGTTCTCCGGCCAAATACCGAATACAACCCTCGCCAGAGGAGCATTCCCAAAGCGGCGCTGCCACCGAGAATGAGTGCGAACAGCGGCAGGGCTACTGTATTGAGCATCGCAGCCCGCAGGACGGCGGCCATGGGGACTGCCAGCAGCATGGCCAGCAGCGGACGCCAAAGCTGCTTGGGCGCCAATGTGATCTGCACGTTGAACAATCCCAGCCAGGGAGCAATCAAGAACCAGCTAACCACCAGCGGAACGAATGTGGTTAACATGCGCGGCAGGAAGGACAGATCCGTTTCGCCATGGGTGGCAAAACCAATTACTGTGATGATGGTCAGGGCGATAACATCGCCAAGAACGAGAGGAACAATTTTTGACATGATGTAATTCTAGCATGCGTTCTTTGTTAAATTCGGATTAATATTTGTGTAAAACGCTCAGGACGATTCCTTTTGCGCTAAAATGAGATAGATTGTCTCAGAAATAAAAAACTTCATTGTCTTCACGGCGAAGGAGGAAGTGGGGTTACCCCACACCCCGATTTATTGAAAAGGTACGAACTTCATCTCTCAAGGGAGTGTGAATATGAAAACCATGTACAACCCCCGGAAAGTTGTCATCGTAGGTGCGGGAGCAGTTGGTTCAACCTTTGCTTACGCGCTGGCTCAAAGGAGCCTGGCTGACGAGATCGCCCTGATCGATCTCAATCCGGAGTATGCCGAAGGCCAGGTATTGGACCTGGCCCACGGCCTGCCTTATTACCCCTCGGTCGAAATCTATGTTGGCGAGAAGGAAGACTATGCTGATGCCCACGTAATTGTCATCACTGCCGGGGCCAAACAGGCGCCGGGCGAATCGCGCCTGAACCTGATTCAGAAAAATTCCCGTATCATCGAGGGCCTCATCGATGAGATCGTCTCTCAGAATTCCCAGGCGATTGTTCTGATTGCCAGCAACCCGGTCGATGTGCTGACCCACGTGGCCCTGAAGCGTTCAGGCTGGCCAAAGAACAGGGTGATCGGTTCCGGCACTGTGTTGGATAGCGCCCGCTTCCGCTATCTGCTCAGCCAACATTGCAACGTCGATGTTGGCAACGTGCATGCTTACATCCTGGGCGAGCACGGCGATAGTGAATTCGCGGCCTGGTCGATGACCCACATCGGCGGCGTGCCGATCGATGAATACTGCCCGATGTGTGATGGATGTGATGATTGGGAGACCCATCGCGAAGAGATTGTCAAGACGGTCAGAGACTCAGCCTATCACATCATCAACTACAAAGGCGCCACCTATTTTGCGATTGGCATGGCCCTGACCCGGATCGTCGGCACTATCCTGCAAGACCAACGCAGCGTGTTAACTGTCTCGACCCTGCTGGAGGGTGAATACGGTATTGACGATGTCTGCCTGGGCATCCCCTGCGTGGTCGGAAAGGATGGCGTCCTGCAGGTGATCGAGGCCAATTTGACGCCGGAGGAAAAAACCTTGTTGCAGAAATCGGCAGCGATTGTAGAAAGCGCACAAAAAGAACTGCAGGATAATATAAGTGCTGATTGATAGATAAACCTGCAAAGGGCTTTCAACCCGATTGGCTTGTTTCTAAACCCCACTTCGCAGGACGAAGAAAAGCGCTAATCCGCCGGCAGCCAGCAGTAAGAGAGCAGCAAAAATGATCATCCGCCTCCTGTTTTCCCGCGCTTCTTCTGCAAACGGATCGGCGCTCATGGCAGAGCTGGGTGGCGTATTGGAATACTCTTCTCGCCGCATCTCGGCCTGGATCAGGTCTACCGCATCTTTGGCTTCTTTCAGCCCGCACTGATAGGCTTCACGATACATCTTAACTGCTTCGATCTTTTTTCGTTCCGCCAGCAGGCGCTTAATGCGATTTTCGAGGAAAGGATCAGGTCCGCTACCCTGTAAAGACATGGGAAGGCTGACCGGCGCAGCATGCATCAGGGCTTCGACCGCGTCTTTGGCCTCTCTCAAACTCACACCGGTGATCTCACGATATTGCGCGATGGCAGCGATCTTGTTGCCTTGCGCGGCCATTTCTTTAAGCTGTTGTACCTGGTTTGCGGAGATGGCAGACATACAGCATTCCTTTACCCATAAAAGCCATACAGGGCAGGATACGCCTGCCCTGTATGTTTTATCCTTCCTTCAATTCATTGCGCAGCGCCGGGAAGAGCAGCACATCGCGGATGGAATGTTTGTCGGTGAAGACCATTGCCAGCCGGTCCACGCCCATGCCGAAGCCGCCGTTGGGGGGCATGCCGTAGCGCATGGCGCGCAGGTAGTCCTCGTCGAGCGGGTGACGCTCCTCGTCGTCAGCTTCGTAATCGCGTCCCATTTCGAGGAAGCGTTGTTCCTGGTCGAGCGGGTCGTTTAACTCGGTGAAAGCGTTGCAGAGTTCAAAGCCGGAGACATAGCCCTCGAAGCGTTCCACGGTCAACGGATCGCCGGGCTTGGACTTGGCCAGCGGCGAAATATCGCGCGGATAGTCGTACAGGAAAGTTGGCTGGATCAGGGTCGGCTCAAGAAACTCTGAGAGCAGGAAATCGATCAATTTTCCGCGCGTGGCGTGTGGGTCAGGTGTTTTTTCGGGGTGTTTTGCAACGATCGCCTTGAACAGCGACTCGGCGTCCGTGTACTCAGCGAAATTGATCCAGCTGGTCTCGAGGATGCCCTGCCGCATTTCCAACCGCCGCCAGGGGGGCGTGAAGTCCAGTTCCTGGCCCTGGTAGGTGACCTTGTATCCCCCGGTGACTTCCTTCGCGGCGAACGAGACCATCTGCTCTGTCAGCTCCATCACCTGCAGGTAATCAGCATATGCCCAGTAGAATTCCAACTGGGTGAATTCCGGGTTGTGCTTGTAGGATACGCCCTCGTTGCGGAAGTCGCGGCCAATCTCGTATACCTTTTCCAGGTTTCCAACCAGCAGACGCTTGAGATATAACTCGAACGAGATGCGCAGGTACATCTGCTGTTCCAGCTCGTTGTGGTATGTCACAAAGGGTTTGGCCGCTGCGCCACCGTAAAGCGGTTGCAGAATGGGCGTTTCCACTTCAAGGAAGCCTTGATCATCGAGGAACTTTCGCAGGGCTTTGATAAGCGCGGCCCGTTTGCGAAAAATTTCCCGGACATCTGGATTCACCGCCAGGTCTGCGTAGCGCTGGCGAGCCCGCAATTCCTGGTCTTCGAGCGCCGCATGGCGGACGACAGTGCCGTCCTCTAGCGTCTCATCCTTCGCAGCCGGGAGCGGCGTCACAGATTTGGCAAGAAGCTTGAAGTCGTGGACGAGAAGCGTCGCCTCCCCGCTACGGGTGCGCATCATCACGCCGGTTGCCTGGATAAAATCACCCAGGTCGAACATTTCGTTAAAGAAATTTAATTGATCTTGCCCGAGCTCATTCACGCGGAAGAAAAGCTGGATCTTGCCTTCGCCGTCTTCGATATGAGCAAAGGTCAGCTTGCCCATCGGGCGGGAAGCTCGGATGCGCCCGGCCAGCGTTGCCTTGACTTCAGGGGTCTCCCCATCCCCGGTCTGCCTTTCGGCAGCTTCGTATTCAGCAATGATCTGCGCGCTGGTGTGGGTGCGTTCTGCGCGGGTGGGATAGGGTTCGATCCCTTCTGCGCGAAGTTCTTCGATTTTCTCCAGGCGGATTTTTTCAAGCGATGTATATTCTGGCATAGTTCTGACCTTTCGGCCCCCTCCCCGACCCTCCCCCATTTTCCGCGAACTTCAGCGGAAAATGGGGGAGGGTGGCCGGAGGCCGGGTGGGGTTATAAAAAGCCCCGCGCTCCCTTGTGCAGGTGCGCGGGGCTAAAGATGCGTGCCCCTGGCTATCCGATCTTAACGATGCGAACCGAGTAAGAGCCATCTGGAGTTTCTACTTGTACTTCTTCTCCGGGACGATGGCTCAAAATGGCTTTCCCAATGGGCGATTCATTCGAGATTTTGCCTTCGCGCGGATTGGCTTCGGCTGCGCCGACGATTGTATAAGTTTCTTCCTCGTATCCATCTTCCTGGATGGTCACGGTGGAACCGACTTGAATCGTATCAACTTTCTTTCTCTTGTCCTCGTCGATCAAACGCGCCGTCGCGAGCAGGATTTCCAATTCCTGAATGCGGCCTTCGACAAAGGCTTGTTCGTTTTTGGCGGCCTCATATTCAGCATTCTCGATCAGTTCGCCGCCTTCCATCGCCTCGTGCAGGCGATCGGCAACTTCCTGCCGCTTGGCGGTGCGCAGATAGTCGAGTTCATCTTGGAGTTTTTCGAAACCTTCCTTGGTCAGGAAATTGGTTGGCATAATCTTGTCCTACGAATAGAATTTGCATCTCTTTTTACAGAGATGCAATTGGGTTAGTTTCTCAGAAAAGTTGTGCAGCAACGCTATCTATTCAGTTTTCCCAATAAACGGCCATACTATATCATGTTTTAAAGCCAGAATCAAGTTACTTTTGGACTATTTTTTCCATAAGGAAAAGCCACTTCGTTCAGCATAGTATGCACGAATATTTTCTTCAACCTGTTCTTTCCTCTCAAAGAGGGAACTTAGTTGAGACTCATAAGTCAGAGCTGCCTCGACCCACGCCCTCAGGCCTGCTTCCGTGATCGCAAACACGGACTCCTCCATCCCGGCCACGAACAGGGCCAGTTCCCCCGGTTGTTTAAACAGGTACGGCAGGTCAGCCGCGTACCACAGCGGACGGTCCAATCGCTCCGCAGCCTGCCGCACCAGGATGTGGTCCACATGGTCACCAACCCCTAGCTGGCAGATAATCTGGTCGTCCGGTTGCAGGCGGGGAGCAATCATCTGTGCGATCTGGTCAGGTAGCTGCGCTTCCGCCGCGTGTGGCTGCACATAGATATCCAGGTAGAGCGGTTCGGCATCCGGTCCGCGGCGATAAATACAGTCGGGGATATCGAAGTGGACGGTTTTTGCCCCGATGATGCGGGCAGCTTCTACATCTTCCGCGCGGCGCAGTTTGACCGTCTCTTCGGCGGTCCCGGTGCCCCAGACATGGTGCAGCACCTGGGCAAAGGGTGTCAGCTCGCCCGGCGGCGGGTACCCGCATATGATGGTCCAGATTTCTACCGGGATCCCGGCCTGGGACTGATCGTAGAGAAATCCGCCAGCGGAAAGGGCGGCATCGTCAAGATGGGGAGAGATGTATATCCAACGCATGGAACTGATTATAGCCAGTAAGTTGGTACAATGGAAATTGGTTCTCAGGTTTCAGGTTTGCAAGCTGTTGTCCTTTTGGGGACAGGTACTCTGAACTCGATTCAACGCAACTGCATCCAGAACAAAGACTGCGTACCTCTTACAGACGATGACCACGTTCAGTGGAAAGATACACTGGAGATCACATGAATACACTACCGCTATCCGGCATCCGCATTCTCGATCTGTCGCGCTTACTGCCAGGGCCTTATCTGACCCAGTTACTGGCCGACCTGGGCGCAGAAGTCATCAAAGTGGAAACCCCGTTGGTCGGTGACTATGCCCGTTTGGCTCCCCCCGAAATGGGACTGGGCAACATGTACGAGACTATCAACCGGGGTAAAAAGAGTCTGGCGCTAAACTATCGCAACCCGCGCGGGCGCGAGCTCTTCCTGCAACTGGCTGGGACCGCGGATGTGGTTCTGGAAGGTTTTCGGCCGACCATCGCCGACAAATATGGGATTGGTTATGCAGGCGTATGTGCGGTCAAGCCGGATATCGTCTATTGCTCTTTATCTGGCTATGGGCAGTCAGGTCCTTACCAGCAGCGCGCCGGGCATGACTTGAACTACCTATCTATCGGCGGGGCGTTCTCGCTCAATGGACGCCCTGGCGAGAAGCCAATTCCGTATGGCCTGCCTGTTGCCGATCTGAGCGGCGGCATGCTGGCGGCAATTGCCATCCTGGGAGCCCTGGTGGGGCGGGAACGCAGCGGCCAGGGCATGTACCTGGATTTAGCTTTGCTGGATGGGGTCATATCGTGGGTGACGCCTCTGGCATTGAGCGCTTACTTCAGCGGCCTGGAAGTGCGTGCGGGCACGCATCCCCTGCTTGGCGGGCGGGCCTTTTTCAACGTTTACGAAACTTCCGATGGAAAATATCTCACTTTGGCCGCCATCGAACCCCATTTCTGGGGCGATTTTTGCAAAACGATCGGCCGCACAGACCTGATCGAGCGCCAGTTTGATCTGGCGCTGAGCGCAGAAATGGAAACCATCTTCCTACAAAAAACGCGCGCTGAATGGCTGGAACTGTTTGCAAACAATGATGCCTGTGTGGAACCGGTCAATTCTGTGGAGGAGATGCTGGCCGACCCGCAGGTGCAGGCGCGCGGTCACATCCGCATGGAAGCCGGGAAGCCGGTCGGGATGCATTCCCCGTTTGTGTTTGCGCGCGTGGAACGCTCACCCGCCCCGGCGCTTGGCGCGGATACAAATGCTTTGCTGGCGGAAATCGGAGTAAGCAAGGAGGAGATCAGCGCCTTAGCTGAGCGAAGGATCATCGCCATCAATTGAAACTTTTAGAGCAATCCCGATCAATCCAAAGTTAGGATTTGATAGTCTCCCCCTTTGGTGTGGCTATTTTTGAACCGCGAACACCGTCCCGAAGGCGGTGTCCCTTCGGGAGAGCGTACACCTGCCCCGGCGGGCGGTGCCGGGGAAGTTCGCAAAGGTTTAAAAAGGTTTTTCTTCGCGCTCTTAGCGTGCTTTGCGGTAAATTCGGTGTGCAATTCATCCAACCACACTATAAAGGGAGACTACCGAATATCAAATGAAGCTATAATTGTAAATTACAGAGAAAATATGCCTGCTCCAATTTTAGCCACCAAACTCTACATCCCCCCCACTCGACAACAATTCGTTCCCCGTCCCCGCCTGATCGAGCGAATGAACGAGGGTCTGCACCGCAAACTGACTCTTCTCTCTGCTCCGGTGGGATATGGGAAGACGACCGTTCTGAGTGAATGGATCTCTCAGAGCGAGTGCTGCGTCACCTGGGTTTCCTTAGACGACGGGGATAATGACCCCGTGCGTTTTTGGGGGTATTTTATCGCGGCTTTACAAATGTTGGATGAGGAGATCGGCAAGAATGCCCAGGCACTGATGCGAGCTCCTTTGCTGCCACCCATGGAAGCGATCCTGACCGGTTTACTCAATGAGATTGCCGCGTTCCGAGACAACTTTACCCTCGTCCTGGACGACTACCACATGATCGATGCCAAACCAATTGATGAGGGCCTCACCTACCTGCTCGAGCACCTGCCGCCACAGATGCACCTGGTCATTGCCACCCGGGAGGATCCGAATTTACCCCTGGCCCGGTACCGCGCCCTGGACCAATTGACCGAACTGCGCGCTGCTGATTTGCGTTTTACCGCCTCCGAATCAGCCGGTTTTCTTAACCAAACGATGGGACTCAACCTCTCGGCAGATGATATCGCCGCACTGGAATCGCGCACCGAAGGCTGGATCGCGGGACTTCAACTGGCGGCGCTCTCGATGCGGGGGCGAGACGATGCTACCGGGTTTATAAAAGCATTCGCTGGGAACAACCAGTATATCGTGGACTATCTGGCCGAAGAGGTCCTGAAGCGCCAGCCCGAGCGTGTTCGGAACTTCTTGCTCCAGACATCCATTCTCGACTGGTTGAATGGTCCGCTGTGCGATACCGTTACCGGCCAGGAGGGTGGCAGAGCGATATTAGAGGCCCTGGAACGGGGCAACCTGTTTGTCTCCCCACAGGATGATAAGCGCCACTGGTTTCGCTACCACCACCTTTTTGCAGATGTTCTCCGTACGCACTTGATAGAGGAGCAGCCTGATCGAGTCCCTACCCTGCATCGGCGGGCAAGTGAGTGGTACGAGCACAATGGTCTGGAGATCGAAGCTTTTCAACATGCGGTTGGTTCCAATGATGTCGAGCGCGCCGAGCACTTGATCGAGGGAGAGAGAATGCCCCTGCAATTTCGTGGTGCGGGCGCCCCGGTACGAAACTGGCTGGAGTCGCTGCCAAAGACAGCATTGGATGCCAGGCCCTCGCTGTGGGTGACATATGCCTCGACGTTACTGTTTGGCGGGCAGCACACCGCCGTCGAAGGGACACTCCAAGCTGCTGAGTCAGCTATAGCGGCTGCCCTGCAAGGCGCCGAACCAGACGACAGGATCAAAGACCTCCTGGGCCGAATTGCCTCCATGCGGGCTACGTTGGCTGTGATCCAGCACGACGTAGAAACCATCATTACCCAGTCGCGCCGCGCCCTGGAGGTTCTGCACCCCGATAACCTGACAGTCCGCACGGCCACTACCTGGACGCTGGGGTATGCCTACCAGCTTCAGGGTGACCGCGCGGCGGCCAGCCAGGCCTATACAGAAGTCATATCGATCGGCAAGTCGTTTGGGGATTCCATTTACACCACAGCGGCAACGATCAACCTCGGTCAATTACAGGAAGCAGACAACCGGCTATCCCTGGCGGTCGAGACCTACCGGCGCGTCCTGCAATTGGCAGGGGATCCGCCACAACGGATGGCCTCCGAAGCGTATCTTGGCTTAGCGCGTATTTTCTACGAATGGAACGACCTGGATGCCGCCCAACAGCATGGGGAACAATGTCTCCAGTTGACACGGCAGATGGAAAGCGTGAGCACCTCCGCTTCGTATGGGGTGTTCCTGGCCCGCCTGAAACTTACCCAGGGAGATGTATCCGGCGCGGTCGCTGTTTTGGAGGAGGCTGAAGGGTTCGTGCGCCGGCATAACTTCGCCTTTATGCTGCCCGATGTTGCTGTCTTAAAAGTGCTTCTCTTGCTTCACCAGGGTGATCTGGCGGCAGCCGCTCATTTGGCTGAGACCCACGAACTTCCCATCAGTCAAGCACGGGTATACCTGGCCCAGGGAGACCCGTCAACAGCAGTGGCGGTGCTGGAGCCTTTGCGCAAAAAGGTGGAGGCAAAGGGCTGGGTGGATGAACAGCTAAAGATCATGATCCTTCAGGCCATCGCGCTCCATGCGCTTGGCGAAAAGGACCGGGCTGTGCGATTGCTGGGCGATGCGCTCACGATGGCGGAGCCGGGCGGCTTCATCCGCATGTTTGTGGATGAAGGGCAGCCGATGGCCCATCTGCTCAGGGAAACCCTGGATCGAGGCATCGCCCCCAATTATGTTCGGCGGTTATTGACAGCATTCTCCATGGTTGGGAAACAACAGGCTGTCTCAGCGCAAACACGAGCTCCTCACTCTGATTCGGTTGAGCCTCTGAGCCAACGCGAGGCAGAAATATTACAGCTCATCGCCCAGGGACTCTCGAATGGTGAGATCAGCAAGCGACTTTTCCTGGCCTTGAATACGATTAAAGGGCATAACCAGAAAATCTACAGCAAACTACAGGTCCAAAGTCGCACGGAAGCGATCGCACGCGCCCGCGAGCTGGGCCTGTTGTAACCGAAATATTAATTTGCCCGCAAACCTGGTCCCATAACTGCCCGCGCCCTAAAGGGGGGTATAACCAGCGGTCCATAAAGCTACAGCCTTAGAATTTCTCCCCTCTCCAACCATCAAAAACAATACCCTCAACGACACTTAAGTATCTATCTTTTAATACTATCAGAAAGGTAGACTATGTCCATATTCGGTAGATCACGAAAACGTAGTAACACGAAAACGTAGTAACGACTTTAGTCGTTCGGCCAAAAGCGATTAAAGTCGCCACTACGAAACGCAGAGCCTGCCGAAGTGTCGCCACTACGAAACGCTTTTTTGAAGTACTGATATCAGTTAGTGGCATGGATTTTTATGGCCAGCCACAGCAGGTAGAGGATCATGTCAAACAAACTCAATCCAAAAAGGGATCCAGACCAACCGGCGGTCTATCAGATCAGGATCAAGGGCCATCTGGGTCCCAAACGGACAGGCTGGTTCGACGGCCTGACCATTACCTTGGAAGAGGACGGCGACACGCTCCTGACCGGCCCGGTGGTCGACCAGGCCGCGTTGCATGGACTGCTCAAAAAAGTGCGCGATTTGGGCCTGCCATTGGTCTCGGTCGTGGGTGTTGAACCCGACCCGTCGGACGCACCGGATGTCAAACAGTAAATTGAGGCAAATTACATAGAAAGGCGGTTTCCCTATAAGGAAATGGATGAAGAAAACAGATAAGCTTTATGCGTGAGTTTGATTAATTTTAGATACTATTCACAGGAGAAAATACAATGACTACTACAGAAAACATGAGTTCAAACAAAAAGATCACGGAAAAGCTGGACA
>JAABUE010000036.1 GCA_011389535.1 Anaerolineales bacterium | reverse complement strand
GCCAGGCGTCCGCGCTGGACAGATTGCAAACCGTTGGTCACGATCGCGATGCGGCTCTTTCCGTGCAAAGCTTGCAAGACTTCGTAAGCGCCCTCGATCAACCCGGCGCAGAGCGCCAGCTGCTCCAGGTAGGCGCTGCTGATCTGCTCAGCCGAGCCGTGCAGCCGCAGGGATTCCAGCAACAACTCGAACCGGCGAGATTGCAGCGCAGCAGGCGTAATCTCGCTTTGTTCCAGCGCCTGCCACAGTCCTTGATTGATCCGGCGGTAGACCTCCAGATATCCGTCCTCGAAGGGCAGGCTCAGCGATTGAAAGGTATTCTTGAGCGCGGTCGCTTCGGCGCGGTTGTAGTCGAACAGGGTGCCGTCCGCATCGAACCACAACCAGGGGTAGTGTTTCTTCATCCGGTCACCGAGGCGGGATCGTCAGCCACCAGCCCGGGCCGCCGGGGTCGCCATTGTTTTGCCAGGCGTTCCAGATCCCTTCAGGGCCTGTCCAGGCGGCCGATTCTTTGGTGCCCGTCAGCGGGTCGTTGTAATGGATGATCAATTCATTTTCCGGAGCGACGGATATGCCTGTCACAACCACAAAATGAGCCTCCGATGTGGGATCCGACAGGTTGGAAAGCACATCGATGATGACGGGCGTGCCGGCTTGCAGTTTTTGAACCAGCAGCCTTAATCCCTGGTCGGAGTCAAGTACCGTCCCGCTTGATACCTCGTCAGCATAAAAATCGGCGATCTTGACCATATTTGCCGGGCTGGTGTAGGGCGGAATCCCCTCGGTAAAATAGCCCTGGGCCGTGGCGTAATCGATGGCTTCCTGTTCACTGATAGGCGTACCCGGATAGGCATAATTGTATGCGATCACAATGGCAGCTTCCCCGCAAGATGTGCCCAGAGACTGCTGGATAACAGGAACTTCCAGGCTCAATGGCTCCTGCTGTAACCGCGTGGTCAGATCCTGCATCGTCATTGGAGCGAAGCCTGCATAGACCAGGCTGCCAATCCCGACCAAGCCCACGAATAACAGACTGATACTGAATATTTTTTTCGTCTTTGGCATACGATTTCGACGTGTTTTTGCGCGGCTACCTTACGCTCCAAATTTTTTATTATGCCCCCGTTTCCCAGGCCTCCTTCAGCCAGCTTCTTACTTCGTCGTCGATCTCAGCCGGGTCGCGCAGCTCGAGGTGGTGGGTGAACCGGCCGGGGTAGGGTTCGACAATTTCCTTCCAGCGCAGCGACCCGTCCCGCCGGGGCAGGGACAGGGTCAAGACCAGCGGCGGGGTCTCGCGCTTGAGATACATACCGGGCATCCAAACCCAGGCAAAGCCGCGATGCCGGCGAAAAGCGATCTGGCTCCTGGTGACGCGCAGGCTGGTCTCGCCGAGGGCATCCACCTCCTGGCGGACAGTTTCGAAGAGCTGCTGCGACAACGCTTGACCGTCGAAGAATTCATCCGGAGTCATAAACCCTCTCCCTAGCCTTCATTAGCGCAGATTAGCGAGGATTAGCGGATAAGAAAACTGTCGGGTCGGGGCCTTAAGAAGCCAGCGGTTCCCCACCCTTTTTTCCTCCTGCCAGATGACGGCTCAGGATGGCTTCTCGCTCGAACAGGACCTGCATCCCGCCTGCCATGACCTGGCGCGTCCCTTCGTCCCTGAAACCATACTCAGTGCAGTTCAACAAACCGGCGCGTCCGATTTTTCGGACGCAACCAGCATCGCCTCCACAAGTTCGAAGTCGATCCGCTCCGGTTTGGAGTAACGGATAACGCCTTTTCCAATACTGACGCCTTTCCCGCTCAGCTGCTCTTTGTACGCGTCCATCACCTCCTGCTTGAGGATATACAAGCCAATAAAATTTTTCTGGCTGGCGAAGCCCACCTCCACAACGCCGTTGCGTTTATATGCTGGCCCGCCGTAGTCCATCGTCTCATCGAAACCCTTCAGGGCGGAACGGCACAGGTCACGCAGCCGGGTGAGCGCTTCCTTCCGCTCGGCGGGCACTTCCTCCAGATATTCGTCTACAGTTTTGGCTTCACTTTGCATATCATTTTTCCTGTCATTGCGAGGAGCGTTTGTTGCGACGAAGCAATCTCCTCATAGAGTTGGAGATTGCTTCGGGCTAGCGCCTCGCAATGACATCACCAATCTAACATTCACTAAACCCACACGCATAACATTTCCTGCAGCCCTCTTCGTTCACCACGGCGGCCTCGCCGCACTCGGGGCACAGATCCCCGATCTTGAGAGTATATTGCGCCGGGGCTGGCTCGCTGTGCGGGCCGCCGTTCTTGCCGGCTTTCTCCTCACTGACCGTCTCAGACAGGCCATCTTTCTCACGCAGGTACATCTCGATCACCTGTCCCACCCCGTCGGGCAGGGAGCGCACCCGGTTGGGGCCGAACCCCAGCGAGCGCCCGCCGCCGATCCCGCTCAACTGGCGCACCACTTCGCGCAGCCGGCTGAGCGGTTCCACCGGGGAGGCCAGCCGCAGTATGTACGAGATCATGCGCCCGATCGCTTCCGAAACGGCGGCAGTCTCGGATCCGGCCTTGGCTGTATTGATGAAGACCTCGAAGGGCTGGTCGCCGCCGTTCTCGTTGACGGTGACGAAGGCCTTGCCCAGCGGCGTCTCCACATTAAAGGTCTTGCCGACCAGCGCGCGCGGGCGCGGTTTCTTCGTATCGTGCCACATCGGGGGCTGTTCAGCCTGAGGAGCCCCTTTCTTCTCGGCGGTAGCCTTGGTCTCCAGCACTACCTTGTCACGCGAGCCGGTCACGTAGACTGTGATGCCTTTCGCGCCCAGTTCCCAGGCCAGCATGTAAGCCTGCGCTACATCGTCCACCGTGGCCGTTTCGGGGAAGTTGACCGTTTTCGAGAGCGAGTTGTCCACGAAGGCCTGCAGCGCGGCCTGCATGCGCACGTGTTCTTCCGCGCTGATGTCGGCCGAGACCACGAACGTCTCGCGGATCTGTTCCGGCACCTCGGTGATCCCCTGGCAGGTGCCTTCGCGCATGACCAGCTCGATCAGCTCCTGGCGCTTCTCCTCGCCCAGCCCAGCCCCTTTCAAGGCCTCATCGAAGCGCGGGCTGGCGTAGGTCAGTTGCAGGTCCGTGCCTTTATCGTTGACGTGACGGATGTAGGCCAGCGCGAAGACCGGTTCGCAGCCATAGCCCTCGCAGCCGGCGACGGTGGCGATGGTGCCGGTCGGCGCGACCGTGGTCTGGGCCGCGTTGCGGATGCCGTGCTGGCGGATGCCGGCCTGGATCGCCTCCCAACGGACCTCCGGCCTGCTCCAGTCATGCTGGTAGGGCTCCAGCGCTTTGGGCGGCTGCCATTTCATGTCGTCCATGTCGTAGAGGCTGCCCTGGATGGCCGGGAACGGACCGCGCTCCACTGCCAGGTCGATGCTGGTCTGCATGGTGTGGTAGCGCACGAATTCCATCACCTGCGCGCCGAACTCCTGGCCTTCCGGCGAGCCGTAGCGCACGCCGGCGTGGTACATCAGGTCGCCCAGGCCCATGATCCCCAGCCCGATCCGCCGGGCGCGGAAGGCGGCTTCCTTCAACTGCGGCACCGCCGGGACGTAGGCGTTGGCCTCCACCACGTCGTCCAGGAAGCGGGTGGCCGTCACCACTGACTGACGTAAACCTTCCCAATCGACCGTGCCATCGGGGCCGCAGTGCTCGTTCAGGTTGACCGAGCCGAGGCAGCAGTTTTCGTGAGGCCCTAATGCCTGTTCACCGCAAGGATTTGTTGCCTCTAATTGATATAAATGTGGGACGGGATTTGTGCGATTGATCGGGTCCAAGAACAGCACGCCCGGCTCGCCGTTGTGGTGCGCCTGCGCAACGATCTTGCGGAACAACTCGCGCGCCTTGACCTTGCCATACGTGCGGATGGGAACCCCGGCAGCCTCAGCCTGCTCCAGCGTGCCTTTGCCGTACTCGCGGTATTTCGGGTCGTGTACGTCCGGGAAGCGCAGCTCCCACTCGCCGTCCTCTTTGACAGCCTGCATGAAGGCGTCCGTGATGCCGACCGAGATGTTAAAGTTGGTGATGTGGTTTTCGTCTGTTTTACAGGTGATGAAATCTTCGATATCCGGATGATCCACGCGCAGCACCCCCATATTGGCCCCACGCCGACTCCCGCCTTGCGCCACCTCCCCAAAGGCGTGGTCGTAGACGCGCAGGAAGCCGACCGGGCCGGTGGCCTGCCCCGCTGACGATTTGACCAGCGCGCCGGCCGGTCGCAGCCGGGAAAACGAGAAACCGTTCCCGCCGCCGGTCTGCTGGATCAGCGCGGCGTCGCGCAGTGTCTGGAAGATGCCGGCCGGGTCGCGGCCCATGTCGTCGGTGATCGGGAGCACAAAACAGGCTGCAAGCTGCCCAAGGGGCGTGCCGGCGCCGGTAAAGGTGGGGGAGTTGGGAAAGAATTTCTTGGAGGTCAGCAAATGGTAAAACTCGACCGCGCGCTCCATCACCTCCCCGCCCCAATTCTCCTCGACCCTGGCAACGTGCCAGGCCACGCGCCAGAACATCTCCTCCACGCTCTCGGCCGGCTTGCCGTCATCGCCCCGGCGGACGTAACGGCGCTCCAGCACCTGGCGGGCGTTCTCGGTTAATTCAATTGCGGGCATTTTTTTGGGCATCGGTGGGGTGGGGAGTAAGCTGTGATTCCTAGCTGCGACTGATTTGGATACCATTTCACTCTCTCCTAAAACTAAATTTTGCTTGCACAAGCGAGCGTTCGATAATTCAAATTCACCGGAGATACACAGGGATGAACAAGGATTTTCTCGATGAACGCTGTCTTCTTGGAGTCTTGCACTCGGAAATACCGCTGGCAACCATTTATCTCCGTTCATCCCCGGTTTGAAACCCGGGTCTCCGAGCGCTTTGACAGAGACAAAAAATCGGCAGGAACAATGCCCCCTTATAGGAGGCAGGTTCTGCCGATAAAACTAGCTTTCCAGCAAACGGTCTATTTCACCGCGTAAGGCGTGCAGGTCGTCCAGGCGCAGGTAGACGATCGCGTAACGGATGTAGGCGATCTGATCCATCTCTTTCAGGCCGTTGATCACCAGGTCGCCGACCACGCGCGATGAGACTTCAGATTTGCCCATTTTTTGCAGGCTGGCCTCTACGCTGCCGATCAAACGCTCGATATCCGCAGCGGAGACGGGGCGTTTGGCGCAGGCAATGCGGACGCCGCGGGCCAGTTTCTCGCGGTCGAACTCTTCGCGCGCGCCATCCTGCTTGATCAGCAGGGGGGTGGCCAGGATCGGACGTTCATAGGTACTAAAGCGCTGGCCGCAATCCAGGCATTCCCGCCGCCGGCGGATGCCTCCCTGGCTGTCGTGGGTAGTATCGAGCACTCTAGAATTGTCGTGGTGACAGTACGGACACCGCATATATGGGTCACTCCACTAATAGAACGTTTGTTGCCGCCATATATGGGCGTATCGGCTCTGCATCCCCGTACATATGGCTATTGACGAACCAAATTTTAGCACAGTTGGGCGCCTAATTCAAGAGGACGAATGGGTGATTTTCCTTAAAATATTGCAAGGACCTCAGAGTCCAAAATCTCCAGATTTTGGCGCTCTATTAACCATAGTCCTTTGGGCAAACCCTGGAGAACTATACCAGTTTTTCACGGTTGCGGGACTGGGGTATAATGAAGCTGGAAGTGGCACCCTGTCTTTCCCTTTAGAAATCTTGAAAGGCATCACCTTTCTGAACATTAATGAAAAATACAAAAAAACAAGCCCCCCCAAGAACTAAAATACAACGCAAACAACAAAAAGAAGCAACTATCAGAGTGGATCCAGCCAGGAACAACGGATTGACCGTTGTCGGCATTGGCGCCTCGGCCGGCGGCTTGAAACCGCTGCAAGACTTTTTTGAAGCCCTGCCGGACGATACCGGCCTGGCCTTCGTGGTCGTCACCCACCTGCACCCCGAGCACGAAAGCCACCTGCCCGAGATCTTGCAGGGCAGCACACAGATGAACGTGCGCCAGGTGAACGGCGAAATCCACGTCGAGCCAAACCACGTCTACGTCATCTCGCCCAACCGGCGCATCATGATGACCGATACCACCCTGGATGTAGACGAGTTCGACGAGCCGCGAGGGGCGCGCATGCCCATCGACCATTTCTTCCGCAGCGTGGCCAGGGCCCATCGCAGCATGGTGGGCATCATCCTCTCCGGCAGCGGCACAGACGGGTCGGTGGGCATCAAGGCCATCAAGGAGGAGGGCGGCCTGCTGATGGTCCAGGACCCGAACGAGGCCGAGTATGACGGCATGCCGCGCGCCGCCATCGCCACCGGGATCGTGGACGTGGTCCTTTCTGTGCGCGAACTGGCCGGGAAACTGGTTGAATATATCCGCAACCCGTCTACGGTGCCGGATGACCCGGATGCCCTGTCGCCACAGCAGACAGAAACATTACAGCGCATCCTGGCCCACGTCCAAACACGCATCGGGCACGATTTCAGCCAGTACAAGCGCGCCACGGTTCTACGCCGCGTCCAACGCCGCATGCAATTGACCGGCCACGAAACGCTGGAGGCCTACCTGAACTACATGCGCCATACCCCCACGGAAGCGAACGCCATGTTCAGCGATATCCTGATCGGGGTGACCAACTTCTTCCGTGACCCCAAAGCCTGGGAAGCGCTGGCGGAAAAGGCCCTGTCGGCCATTTTCGAGAACAAACGGGAGGGAGAAACGATCCGGGTCTGGACTATCGGCTGCTCCACTGGGGAAGAGGCCTACACGGCCGGCATGCTGCTGCTGGAGCAGGCTGCCCGTCTCGAAAAAAAATACGAGCTCCAGGTCTTTGCCTCCGACCTGGACGACCCTTCACTGGTGCAGGCGCGCGAGGGTATCTACCCGGCGGCCATCGAAGCCGACGTCAGCCTGCAGCGGCTGGAGCGTTTCTTTACCCCGTATGACAACCATTACCAGGTGCGGCGCGAGCTGCGCGATATCGTCCTGTTCACCAACCACAGTGTGCTGCGCGACCCGCCTTTCTCGAAACTGGACCTGATCTCCTGCCGCAACCTGCTGATCTACCTGAACCGCGACCTGCACGAGAACGTGATGGACGTCTTCCACTACGCCCTCAACCCGGGCGGCTATCTCTTCCTGGGAGGCTCGGAGTCGGCCGATACGGCCAAAGAGCTGTTCCACGTCGTAGACAAAGGCAACCGCATCTACAAAGCCAAGCCCTGGATTGGCGAACACCCGCACGTGCCCGCCTTGCCGCTCAGGGCGCTGCGCTCGAGTTTTCCCGCGCATTCTGTGCCTCCTCGTAGTTTTCAAAGGCGCTTCGTGGCCGGCATGCCGCCGCTGGAGGAGCAGCATTTAAAGGCCCTGGAAGCCTTCGGCCCGCCCAGCATCTGGGTGGACGAAGATTACCTGGTCCTGAACCTCTCGGAATCGGCCGGGCGCTACCTGTTGCAACCTGGCGGTCCGATCACCACCGACCTGCTGCGGCTGGTGCGCCCGGAGCTGCAGATCGAGCTGCGCTCCGCGCTCTTCCAGGCTTTCGAAAAGGGCAGGACCGTGGTTAGCCAGCCGGTTTTGGTCACTTTCAACGGGCGGCCCCACAGGGTGCTCGTTTCCGTCCGGCCGGACCTTTATAAGGCGGGTAATAACAAGGACCATCCACGCAAGGCGCTGGTGACCTTCCTGGAGGATGAGACCGAATCCCCGCCTGAGGAACGGCAAAACGCGGAACAAAATAAGCAAGGCGCGCAAGATGACGAAACAGTGCAGCAGTTGGAGCAGAAAGTGCAGGACCTGCGCGACCGCTTGCAGGCCACGATCGAGGAATACAACAGCTCCGACGAGGAGATGAAGGCCGCCAACGAGGAGCTGCAGTCCATAAACGAAGAGTACCGCTCCACCACCGAGGAGCTGGAGACCAGCAAGGAAGAACTGCAATCGGTCAACGAGGAACTGCAGACGGTCAACAACGAGCTGCGCAACAAGGTCGACGAAGTCTCGCTCGCCCACAGCGACCTGGAAAATCTGATGGACGCCACCAAGATCGCCACCCTGTTCCTGGACCGTGACTTAAAGATCCAGCGCTACACGCCCGGGATGGAAGACCTGTTCAACATCCATCCTACTGACCGCGGCCGGCACATCGCCGATTTCACCCATAAGCTGGGTTACCATGACCTGGTAGAGGATTCCAGGCTGGTGTTGCGAAAGCTGCAAACCCTGGAACGCGAGTCGACCAGCCCGAACGGCGGCTGGGTGCTGATCCGCCTGCATCCCTACCGCACCTTGGACGACCGCATCGAGGGCGTGGTGATCAGCTTTGTGGATATCACCGACGTCAAACAGGCTGAGCGCATCCGCCAGAATTACGAGTCCTTCTACACGCTGTTCCACTCCAACCCCATCCCGACCCTGCTCACCCGGCTGGAAGACAACCTGGTGATGAACGCCAACCAGGCGCTGCTGGATTATTTGGGCCTGCCGCGCGAAGCGGTGCTCGACCATACCGCGCAGGAGTTCAACCTGGGGCTGGACCTGGATTCGAAGCAGCGCATCAGCCTGACGAAAAAGCTCTTGATGGATGGCAATATCCGTAATTTCGAGGAGAGAATAGAGCTTCCTAACGGTGAAGTCAAATCGGTGCTGACCTCCCTGCAATATATCCACATCGAAGGCAGGGATGCGCTCCTCTCGACGTTTATTGACATTACCGAACGCGTCTTTGCTGAGCGCCAGATCCGCCGCCTGAGCATTGCGGTGACGCAAGCAGAGCAGGAAGAGCGACGGCGCCTCTCTCAAGTCCTGCACGACGACCTGCAGCAACGCATCTTTGCGGTCAAGATGCAGCTGGATAACCTCCAGCAGGCTCACACGGCGAACGATCAGAAATCCATCCAAATAAATTTTGTAAAATTGGAGGAATGGCTTGTGGAAGCAATTAACATAACCCGCCAGCTTAGCAAAGACCTCAGCCCGCTAAACCTGCAGGGAGAAGATATGACGGAGGTCATTCTCTGGCTGGACTCCCAGATGAAAGAGCAGTATGGTCTTGAGGTAGAGTTCATCAACGAAGGCATTCATTTCCGCTTTGATGACAATCTGCAGATTATCCTGTTCCAGGCGATCCGCGAACTGCTGTTTAATGTTGTCAAGCATGCGGGTACCCTGGAAGCGAAGGTGACCATAAAGCTTGAGCAAAACGGCAGCATCCGGATTATCGTCAGCGATGAGGGCGCGGGCTTCGATCCCGCGCTCGTTCTGTCAGAAGATAATACTGCCCATGGCCTGGTGACAATCCAGCACCAGCTGAGGTTGTTCGGGTGCAGCCTGGCGCTGGACTCCAATCCTGGTAACGGTACCCGGGCCGTGATCGATTGCCCGGCGCCAGCTTCGGGAGCGCAGCCATGAAATCGCTTTTGCTGGTGGAAGACCACCCTGTCTTTGCCGAGGCCTTGATGCATGTGCTCCGGGAGAAGGATGACCTGGAGGTTGTCAAGCTGGTGGATACGGCCGAAAAAGCCCTGCAAGCCCTGCCGGACCTGTCCATCGACCTGGCCGTGGTGGACGTCTCCCTGCCCAGGATGAGCGGGATCGAATTGGTCGCTGAACTCAGCCGGATCTATCCCCACATCCCCTGCTTGATGATCTCCGGTCACATGTCGGGCAACTATGTCCGCCGCTCGCTTGAAGCGGGCGCGCGCGGCTATGCCATCAAGGACAGCGCGGCTGGGATTATCGAAGGCATCCGCCGCGTGCTGAAGGGAGAAATCTATGTGAGCAAGGAAATCCACAGCTACGACAGTATTTAAAGCCTGATTCGAACGCAGGACAACTTCTGAGAGCAGGGTGGATATTAAAGCGAGCAGCGCGAAAGAAACCAATAACGCGAGTTTTTTATTTGCGACCAACGCAGCGTCGCCTTTTGAACCTCTCCAAACTATCTTAACAACCCGGCTGCCGCGCACATTTGGCACTTCGCTGCCGGTCTGTGACCCGGCGGAAGCACGAATAAACCATATTGTTGGTGTAATTCGTTAATCTCAGTAAATCACGAATTTGTTGTAGTAACGACTTCGCGAAGCATCCTGTAAGAGAGTGTCTTAAAACTCACCACAAAGTCTCGAAGACACAAAGCTTTTTCTCTTTGTGTCTTCGAGACTTTGTGCCTTCGTGGTAAGAAACCCGTAGTTTTCAGACAATCTCTAAGGGTTAGTCGTTTCGATGCCGGTCAAAACGCAGGTTTTCCGGTTGCAAAAGAGCGACTACACCCCGTCTCCCCCGCCCGCCATGGTCCGGGGCGGGCGGTGCCGGGGAAGTCGCCGCTACGATTGAAACGGAAAATTGATTGGGGCTAGAGCGCGTTCTTTACTCGTGCGAATTCGAGGCGTGTGGGCTGATCAATCCCAATTCCCGGGCTTTCTCGATCGCCGCGGTGCGGGAATGGACCCCCAGCCTGAGATAAGCGCCGGAAAGCAGGTTGCGGGCTGTCGAATTGGAAACAGCCAAGATCTCGGCCAGTTCTGCTGTGCTCAGGTCCGGGTACAGGGCGCAGACCGAAATCGCTTCCACCTGGCGGGGGGTCAGAAAATCCCCTATCCTGAGTTTCTCATATTCCCGGTAGAGGCGGTCGGCTTCCTGGCTGAAATAAATATCCCCATCAGCAGCCGATAACACGATTCTGCCCAGGTTCTTTAAGGCTTCGTGATCGTCTTTAGTAATATAGCCGCTCACGCCCGCCTCCATGATCGTGCGCATCAAACCCGGCCCGGTATGCATCGAGACGACCAGAACTTTGAGATCCGGAAATTCTTGCAGCAATTGCGGGATCGTGCGCAGCACGGGGTAGGGGGTATTATCACGGGCCGAGGTTTGGACGCTGAGGTCGATCAATAAAACATCCACGGCATGCCTGCGCAGCATTGCATGCAGTTCCTCCCCATATAAAGCTGTTGCGACCAGCTCGATCCCGGGGCTGTGATTAATGCGGTACGTGTACCCGTCAATGATGCTCTGGTGATCATCGAGGATTGCAACGCGGACTCTGTCTACTGGCAAGGTGTTCCTCCTGGGTGGAGCTCAACGAAAGAGTAAAAACGGGCTTTCTTAAGAGTTTATCATTTAATTCAGTACAAATGTCTACACGAGTTTATTGAAACAACCGTTGTCTTATTTTACAATACTTTTACACCGGTAATAAGATACTGAGAGATAATCGCCGGAGCCAACCATAGATCTGAAGGAGAATACCATGGACCTAATTAAAGTCTCTTCAACCTCTCGTACCTCGTCTGTCGCGGGAGCAATCGCAGGAGTAGTCCGCGAGAACAACCGTGCAGAAGTGCAGGCGATCGGCGCCGGCGCGGTCAACCAGGCCGTAAAAGCCATGATCCTGGCAACCGGATACTTGAAAGGCGACGGCATCGATGTTTTCTTTTTGCCCGAATTCGCCGATGTTTCGATCGAAGACAAAGTTAGAACAGCCATTAAGATGGTAGTCGAGCGACGCTAGCTAGCTCCATGTCCCGCCTGCCTCAGGCGGAGTTGTGATGCTAGAGGTTCGCTACTTCTCGTGCAAGTCCTTGCGAAGGATTGGTTTAGAGGCGCGTGTGTTTAGCGGTAGCCTTCGCAAGGTTTGCTGAGAGAAATGGGGCGCTGACTGAATTCTGGTACAATACCCTTGCGAGGCCCGCTGTTTGGGCCATCCTCGCAAGGTGTTTTTTTGAATTTTGAATAAAGAGTTGATGTTAGGCGCATTGCGATATCCAGGCGGGACCGATAAACTGGCAACTCCCACGGGTACAGCAAACCATGTGCAAAACTCCTCAGTATGCCAAAGAAAAAATTCCGATCAGGGGATTGCTGGTGAACGACTGCCCGGATGCCTTCATCATTGTGGATGAAGAGCATGAGGTGGTTGGCATCAATCGGGCCGCAGAAAAACTGCTCAAGCTTACAAAAGCCGATATAGTGGGAAGGCCTCTGGCCAACGTGCTAGCGGATCGGGCTATTTTTCTGAGCCTCGATGCTGCGAATCATGCCGACGGGCAGGTTGTTCCTGCGGAAATGAAGGTATCTTGCCTGCGAGATCCGTCCGGCAACCCTTTGGGGCGGGTTGCGATCTTGCGTGACCTGCGTTCCTCCCGGCAGCACGAAGCCCTGCAAAACCAAAACGAGATCCTGATGGCGCTCCAGGAAACCACCTTTGACCTGCACTCCAGCCTGGACTTGAAGGTGGTCCTTCACAATATCGTCGAACGCGCCTGCAAGCTGTTGGGGACTGCTCATGGTTTCCTGGCGATCCTGCGCGAATCGGGCGAGCTGGAGCCGGTGGTGGGCTTCGGCTCGCTGGCAGAGATGCTCAAATTCAAAATTGCCCCTGGAGAGGCTCTGGCCGGGATCGTCTGGAATACGGCCAGGCCTTTGTTCATTCCCGATTACGATCAGTGGTCCGGCCGCTTGATCAATTTCCAGCGCGGATTGATCCGTGCAACCATTGGCATGCCATTGGTCTTGAACGAACAGGTGGTGGGTGTGATCGAGATTGCCCGGGGTGTTGAAAGCGACGTCAGTTTTTCCGAAGAGGATATCACCGTGCTCAAGCGATTTTCTGCGATGGCGGTGCTGGCATTGCAAAACGCGCGTCTGTTCCAGAAGGCGCAGGCAGAGATACAGTTCCGCAGGAAGACCGAAATAGAGTTGCGCAATGCGAACCAGGTCTTGCAGCTGCAGCTCGAACGGATCGAACTGTTGCAGGGACAGCTGCAAGAGCAGGCCGTGCGGGATTCGTTGACTAATCTGTTCAACCGCCGCTACTTACAGGAAATGTTGGAAGTAGAATTCGCGCGGGCAACCCGTTCTAAAACATCCCTGGCCATCCTGATGATGGATTGTGACCGTCTCAAGCATATCAACGACACCTATGGTCATAAAGCCGGGGATGATGCCCTGGTGCTGATTGCAAACGTGATCCGCGAGAGTATCCGCGCCGGGGATATCGCCTGCCGCTACGGCGGCGACGAATTTGTGGTGGTATTAGGTAATGTATCTCAGGAGACAGCCTTCGAGAGGGCAGAAAACCTGCGCAACAGGATCGAAGCGCAACCAATTCTCCACAAGGAAGAAAAGATTAACGTCAGTATATCGGTGGGGATCGCCATGTTCCCCGCCCACGGTACGTTCGGGGAAATGCTGCTCCAAAAAGCCGACCAGGCGCTGTACGAGGCCAAGCACAAGGGGAAAAACCAGGTGCTGGTTTATTGCGATAGTTTGAGTTGAATTTAATAGCACGTTTCGTGGGGCGGGATGTTATCCCGCCAGGTCTTGGATAGCGGGATGGCATCCCGCCCCACCTTTAATGAATCCAAAAACCCAAAAACCTTTTCGTGGAATTCGTTTGCATGGCACTGGTGGGGGACGTGCCCACAGGCCGGCATGATTTCGCCGCGCGCATTGGGCAGTCGCTCCACCAGGGACGGGAAGGTGCTCGGGTCGATGGTCTGGTCGCGCGCCCCCCAGATGACCAGGGCGGGCTGGATAATCCTGTCCAGCTCGGGTGTCAGGTCGTGTAGCGTGCGGGGAATATTGTAAATGCCCGCGGCGGCCCGTTGGTAGTCCAGCGCGGTTTGGATGCGCACTTCCTGTGGCAGGTTGTGTAAATTCTCACGGCTGTTCCCGAACTGCAAACTGGTAACATCGATGATCACCCGGTAAAGCCAATGAGGGGTCCGCTGGATGAAGAACGTATTTAACCGCGGCCGGCGCAGGAAAAACCGAAAAACCGGTGGCAACTGGCTGAGGCTATAGAACGGGTTGACCAAAACCAGGGCGCGCACGCGCTCGGGGTAACGTAACGCGTATTGCAAGGACAGGTACCCGCCGAGCGAGTGGCCGATCAAAATGGCGGGATCATCCAGCTCGAGCGAGTCGATCCATTCGTGCAGGTGCGCAAATATGGTATCGCTGGTGTACTGGCCCAACTTGAGCGGCTTGGCGCTCTCCCCGTGACCGAGCAGGTCCGCGGCTTGGGCCGCATACCCCTGCACGGCTAGTTCGGGCAGGAGCGCATCCCAGTCGTGCAGGGAGGCTGCCAGCCCGTGCACCAGGATGGCAGGTGGGCCTTCGCCGGCGTGGACGCTGTTTACCACAGAGTTCACGGAGTTTTTTTCTGGAGTCCAACGTCTCCCGACGTTGGTGTTTCCAAAGTCTGGACCCCTACGGGGATGATAAGACGTAGGAGTCCGTTTTTTGAAACGATTATTCAGCAACATGTTTTTCATATCGTTTGGCGAGCTCACGCCGTAAAACCTTACCTATAAATGTCCTGGGAAAGTCTTCCATAAAGATAACAAACCGGGGGACGAGGTGAGGCGGCAGGCGGCGTTGGCAATAGGCGATCACCGCCTCGGGTGTAGGGCGCTCTTTCCCGGCGATCACAAAGGCGAACGGCTGACCTGCCACAGCAGTAACAGCCACTTCCTTCACCTGGGGGATCTCGTAGATCACTTCTTCCACATCCCGCGGGAAGGCAGGCGCAGGCTGGCTCAATCCGCCGGGCGCTCCCGGCCGGGTAGGATACCACATATCGGCTTTGCGGGCGATGATGCGGAAATAGCCGTCTGAGTCCATCTGGGCCACGTCACCGGTCAGCAGCCAGCCGTCCCTGGTAATGACCTGCGAAGTGGTCTTTTTATCTTTCCAGTAACCCATCATCACCTGCGGGCCACGGACCGCCAGCTCTCCGATCTGGCCGGGTTCCACTTCCTTGCGCCCGCGCCTCAGGTCCAGCACGGCTGCCTCAGTGGATGGCAGCGGGATACCGATGCTGCCGAGCTTGCGCTGCCCGTTCAACGGGTTGGCGTGGGTGACCGGCGAGGCCTCCGTCAGGCCATAGCCTTCTACCAGCCGGCCTCTGGTCAGCTTCTCGAAGGCCTCCTGCACTTCCACCGGCAACGGCGCGGAGCCGCTGATGCAGGCGTTGATCGAGTCAATTCCATATTTGCGCACGCCGCGGAAATTGTTGATCGCCATGTACATGTTGGGCACGCCGGGGAAGATCGTGGGGCGATATTTCTTGATGGATTGCAAAACATCCTTGACCTGGAACTGAGCCTTTAAGATCACGGTCGCCCCGAGCGTCACCGGGACGGTGAGAGCGGTGGTCAGGCCGTAGGAATGTGAAAATGGCAGCACCGATAAGAATCGTTCCCGGCCTTCCCTGGCGTCTGGCAGCCAGTGGCGGGTCTGCAGCGCGTTTGCTACCAGGTTGCGGTGCGAGAGCATCACGCCTTTGGCATCGCCCGTGGTCCCGCCGGTGAACTGGATCACTGCCAGGTCTTCAGGCTCGACCGGCAGCGTGGGCGAACGGCGGCCCTGGCTTGCCAGCCAACGATGGAAGTGGATCGCCCCCGGGACGGTCAGCCCGCGGTTGCGCCAGCGCGAGATCAATTTCTTGGGGAACGAGAGATACTCGCCCGGGTCGGTCAGCACGATGTGGGGCAGCTCTGCCCTGCTCTGGATCTGGCGCGCCAGCCCGGCGGCGGGCTTGATGGTCACCAGCACGCTGGCTTCCACTTCGCGGACGATATGGATCAGTTCCTCCGGCTCGGTCAGCGGCGGGGTGAAAACCGCTACCATCCCTGCTTTGAGCGTGCCAAAGAAGGCGATCACCATTTGCGGCAGGTTGGGCATCAGCAGCACTACCCGCGCGCCTTTGCCGAGTCCCAGCGAGACCAGCGCGTTGGCAAAGCGATTGGCTTCGTGATTCAACCTGCGGTACGAGAGGCGGCCCCCCTCGAAAATAATCGCAGTGTGGAGTGGAAAACGGCGCACGGCAGAGCGCAGCAGGTGGTGTAAGGGGATGTTCGGGATGCCGACCGTGTAGGGCACGCCCGGCTCGTAGTGGTCCAGCCAGGGACGTTCCCGTTCGAGTGTCTCGCGCCCGGATTTGACGGAGGCAGGCCCCTCGTCCCGCCAGGAGCGCTGGGACTGGTCTTCGAGGAACCGCTCGATCGCCCGGTTGACCGCTTCGCGGCGTTCGAGCATGACCATATGTCCTGATGCCCTTATATCGACCTCTTCCGCGCCAGGAATAGTGCGCGCGACTTTCTCGAACAGCGGGCGTTCGAAGACAAGGTCACGATTTCCACGGATCACCAGAGTCGGAACCTCTATCCGGGCAAATTTCTCCCAGCCGTTCCACCTCGACATGTTGGTGTGATAGAAAGGTTTGAGCGCATGGGGCGGCCCGGACAGCCAGTTGCGGGTGAATGGACCAATGGCACGCAGCAGCCAGCCCGGCAGGACCAGACCGAACCTGAACAAAGCGTTCAGCTGGAATTCCCCGGCGGTAGCGATCAAGACCAGCCTTTCCACGTACTCGGGATGGTTGAGGGCATACTCGCTGGCGATGGCGCCTCCGTAGGAATGCCCGACCAGTACGAACTTCCCCTTGACCTTGAGCAGATCCAGGGCAGTTTCCAGGTCGGCCTGGACCTGATGCATGTCGTAGCCATTGGAGGGTTTGTCCGAAAGCCCGTGGCCCCGCAGGTCGAGCGCGATGACCCGGTTGTCCAACCCAAATTGCTGCAGTTGGTAGATCCATTGGCTGGCCTGCCCGCCGAAGCCGTGCAGGAACACAAACGTCCGTTGCGGCCGGTCGGGTGAAATGTCGATCGCGGAAAGCCGTACCAACGGATCCGTCGAAACGCGCACTTCGTGCCGGTAGAGATCCAAATCTATGTCCATGTTGAAAGTGTACAGGAGTTGATATTAAATGTCAATTTTTGGATCTCAGGAAGCGTTTATACTAATGCAGCAACCTTCTCAAGCTGTAGGGTCCATTGCCGATTTTCCAAGTGCGCAATCACTTTTGATCCTATAATTCTGCTGTTGCGGTACCGGGTTGTGGATATAAATTCCTTGCGCCATAAACGATTATCAAGATAGGTTGACACATTGACAAAGCGTTTAGACAATTTACGGCTCGTTTTAACGAGGCTCCGTTCCGAAAGCGACAGTACAGCCAAGCAAGAGTACGTAACGCGGGTTATTTACACGATGGTCAGCGCGGCGGTAATCCTCATGACCACTTTGATAATTGCCCTGTCTTTTGCTGGATTGTTAGACTCAGGGCCTATCCTCCTTACCCTGGGGATTGATTTTTTGGTGATCTTCGGCTGGCTATTAATCCATCGCGGGCGCTGGAAAATCAGCGCTTTTTTCCTTCCGCTGGTCTCTCTTGCCATTGCAGGTTATATGGCCTTCACGTCCGGGCCTGCTACGACGGCAGTCCTGCAACTGGTGCTTGCGGTTCTGCTGGCGGGGATGCTGTCAGGCAATACGGCTCGCTGGATCATGGTGATATTGTCTATCATGGTGTATCTGATCGCAGGCTGGGCCAGCGGCTGGCTCGATTTCGAAACCATCATGGCCAGTAGTATTCTTCTGTTGATCACCCTGCTGGTAATTGCATTTTTGGAGAGCTTTTTTTCCGATCAGCTAAACAAGTCCCTGATTTTGGTGCGGGAGCGCGAAGCGAAGCTGGAAAGCATCTTTCGCTCTGCTCCGATCGGGATTGGGATGGTGGTTAATCGGATCATACAGGAGGTCAACCATACCTTATGCCAGATGAGCGGTTATACACGTGATGAGCTGATTGGGAATAGTGCGCGCCTGCTCTACTCAACCCAGGAAGAGTTCGACTACGTTGGAACGGAGAAATATCTCCAGATCAGCCAGCAAGGTCGGGGTACGGTCGAGACGCAATGGCGTCGAAAGGACGGCACGGTCCGTGACATCTTGCTCAGCTCGGTTCCGCTCGACCCTAACGATTTGTCCGCAGGAGTTACTTTTTCAGCCCTTGATATAACCGACCGCAAACAGGCTCAGATCGCGCTTCAAACGAGCAAGGATTTATTGCACGAATCCCAGAAAATTGCCCGAGTTGGGCATTATATTCTTAATGTACCCACTGGAATGTGGGAGAGCTCCGCTAGTTTGAACGAGCTCTTTGGGATTAATGGCTCCTACAAGACAGATATAGAGGGCTGGCACCAAATCATCCATCCGGACGATCGCGAGGCTATGGCAGTCTACTTCACGGATGAGATCCTTAAAAACCGCCGGCCGTTCAACCGGGAATATCGGATTGTCCGTATCAAAGACGGCATAACACGCTGGGTACACGGTCTGGGACGGCTCGAGTTTGATGGTGATGGTAACCCGATACGAATGATTGGCAACATACAGGATATCACCGAGCGAAAACAGACTGAATTAACGCTTAGGGAAAGCGCGGCGCGCTACCGCGCGGTTGTTGAAAACCAAAGCGAGTTCATTGTGCGCTGGAAACCGGATGGCACGCGCACATTTGTGAACGAAGCCTATCTGCGTTCCTTTAATCTTACGCTGGGTGAAGCCCTTTCTTCTGGCTTTATGCCGCTTGTCCTGGAAGAGGATCGCATAGCGGTGGAAGAAAAAATCTCCCGGCTGCTATCCGGAGAGTCGCAATCTGAAACAGATATCCATAGGGTCATCAAACCCGATGGAAGCGTTGGCTGGCAGGAATGGACCGATTATGCGATCTATGACGATCAAGGGAAATTAATTGAGTTCCAATCCATCGGACGTGATATTACCGAACGCAAGCTGGCTGACGAATCGCTGCGCACAAAAACAGAAGAGTTGGAGGCGCTGTTTTCCATTTCTTCACATTTACGCGCCGCGCAATCGGCGGAGGCAATGCTGCCCCTGGTCCTGGACGAAATGCGCCGCGTGTTGCATTCAGATGCGAACGCGGTGATTTTGCTTGATTCCGATAATGAGCACTTCACATACGCGCTCAGTGACGGCACCCTGAAAGTAAATATGGGTATGCAATTCAATGTTGAAAATAGCATCAGTGGATTGGTTTTACAAACCCGCCAGCCTTATGTGACGGAAGACGTATCATCCGATTCCCACAAGACCTCCGTATTGAAGGGGGATGATGAGCTCGGTCCGGCGATCATTGTGCCGGTGGTTTCAGAATCTGAATTCTTAGGTGTCTTGTTTTGCGCACGGAAAAAAGACGGCGCTTCTCAGCGATATTCATCCTCTGAGGTGCGGCTGCTGACAGCGATCGGGGAAATGGTCGGGAATGCCTTGCGGCGTGCGCGCCTGTATGACCAGGCACTGAAGCGTATGCAGCATCTTCAGACGCTGCACTCGATCGACACGGCAATTTCAGCCAACCTTGATCTGGCGGTGATCCTCGAGGTGCTGCTTACCCAGGGGATTCCACAGTTGGATGTGGATGCTGCCTGCGTTTTGCTGCTCAATCCGCACACGCATATGCTGGAATATGCAGCTGGAAAGGGTTTCCGCACCAAACAAATAAACTCAACTCGCTTGCGGCTGGGGGATGGACTGCCGGGGCAGGTTGCACTGAACCGTCAAGTTTTGCATGTCCCCAACCTTATACAAAGTAATACCCTGTCCCGCAAGTATCTTCTGGACGAAGGGTTTATCTCCTACGTGGCTGCCCCATTGATTGCCAAGGGGCAGCTCCAGGGTGTCTTGGAGACGTTCAATCGGGGGCCGATGGCTGTCGGCGAGGAGGAGATCGGATTTCTGGAAACCCTGGCTATCCAGGCAGCAATTGCCATCGATACTTCTCAGCTGTTCAGCGATTTGCAGCGCTCGAACTTCGAATTGGAAATGGCCTATGATGCCACGATTGAAGGCTGGTCGCGGGCGCTCGAACTACGCGATCAGGAAACCGAAGGACACACCTTACGCGTCACCGATATGACCGTTCGGCTTGCCCAGGAGATTGGGGTGCGAGGATCTGAATTGATCCACTTCCGGCGCGGCTCTCTCTTACACGATATCGGCAAGATGGGCGTGCCAGACCGAATTTTGCTCAAGCCCGACAAACTTATGGACGATGAGTGGGAAATCATGAAACAGCACACGGTTTACGCCTTTGAAATGCTCTGGCCTATCGAATTCCTGCGCCACGCAATCGACATACCGTACTGCCACCATGAGCGCTGGGACGGGACCGGCTACCCGCGTCAATTAATTGGAGACCAGATCCCTTTATCTGCGCGCCTGTTTGCCGTTGCTGACGTATGGGATGCTCTGACCAGCGACCGGCCTTATCGCAAAGCCTGGACCGAAGAAAAGGCGCTCGATTACATCCTCAAAAATAAAGGCAAACATTTTGATCCGCAGGTAGTTGAGTTGTTCCTGGGCCTTCGAAACAAGAACGGTAAAGAATCGACATTCGAGTAACAGGATACAGTTTGCCAGCAAAGAATCGATCTGCGGCGGAATAATTGACCGCCGCTGACCTTTCGATGCCGGACTTGCTTTTTCCGGAGGAGGAAATCCGTGGCATCTCCTATTTGCCGAACCACTCGCTCTGGTGATATTTATAGAGGGGATCGCTGGATTTAGTCCAATTCACGGGCTGCATCCGCTCACTCTCGTGGTAAATAGCCAGGCCGTTTGTGACGGCTAAAGCCATTCCCCGTTCACTACGATGATATTGGGCCAGGCCCGCCTCGTAGCTGGCCGCCGGAGCAACTTCGCTTTGGGCAGAATAGGCCTGACCGCGCTCGCTCTGATAATAAATTGCCAGGCCTTTCTGATTCGCTACCTGCGCGCTTTGTTCACTGCGCTGATATATGGCCAGACCCTCCGAGTTGCTAGCGTTAAAGGGCACAAGCGCCGAAGCGGGAGCCCTGACTGCTGAGATGGTAACCAGAATGGCAGCAACGATCAGCACAGCCGTTCCAAGCATTTGGATCTTACGATTCTTCAACATTTTGGTTTCCTCGATTGGCGGGAATAAGGTATGAGTGCCAATCTATGACCACAGTATAAGGATTTCCCGTTTTGCAGCGTGTCTGAGAGCGTTTATTTAGCGTGTTTTTTAGCGTGTTTTGCGAAATTACTACTTGTATATCCCCCGAATTTGAAAGTTTACGTCATGCGTTGGGCCT
>JAABUE010000035.1 GCA_011389535.1 Anaerolineales bacterium | reverse complement strand
TCGGGACCAGTTCTGAGCCGGTCGGCAGGATGGCCACGCGCGGTTTGCGAGCTACTTTGATTTCTGTATGGCCCGCTGCCGCAATCGCGCCCAAGTCCACAGGGCGCAGCATGTGACCGGCGGGCAAGACCAATTCGGTCGCGACGATGTCCTCTCCCAGCGGGCGGACATGTGTCCAAGGGGCCACGCTGGCACGGATGCGGATGGTTGCAGGATCGCGGATGGCGTCAGTCAGGTTTCCGTGCTCATCGAGCGCCTCGGTGTTCTCGATCGGGATAACGGAATCAAAGCCGGGAGGCAGCGGATCGCCCGTATCGAGGTAGCAGGTTTCAGCCGGGATTTGAAGCGAGACAGGTTTCGAGGGAAGCGCGCCCGCCGTATCCGCCGCACGGATGGCAAAACCGTCCATCGCTGAAGCATGGTAGTGCGGCGATGAGGTCTTCGCCCAGACCGGACCGGACAGCACGCGTTCTAATGCATTTTCGTCCAGCGGGATGGTGTCAGCGCCCAGCACGCGCCACAGGTCGGCCTCGCGCAATGCGGATTGCAAACGGGATTGGGCTTGAGGGAGCGGGATATCGTGGAGGTAAACAGACATCAAAGCACAGCCTTAAGATGAGAAATGTGGGCAGGAGTAGTTCCGCAACAGCCACCGATAATCCTGGCAGGCCAGAGTGCAGCGTGCTGACAGTAAACAACCGGATCTTCGGCATCAGTATTGACCCAGCCGACCTTTTCATCGGGGTAGCCGATGTTGCCATACGCGATCAGCGGGAAATCCGGGCCGCAGGCGGTGCGCAGTTCAGCCAGCGGCGCGGACAGACCCGGCGTTGGTCCACAGTTGACGCCCAGCGCCGCCACACCAAGCGGCAGCAGGTGATCCGCAGCTTCGGTCAGCGTTTCGCCGGAAAGGATGCGCCCTTCAGGACTGCATACAAAGCTGACAATGACCGGCGTGCCCGTAATCGTCGCAAGCTTTGCAGCAATGACCGCCTCGCGGATCGTGTTAAAGGTTTCGAGCAAGAGCAGGTCCACGCCGCTTTCGACCAGATGGTGGACGCGCTCGGAGTGCTCGGTGCGGCACTCGTCATCCGGGGGAACCAGATCGGGCCGGTAGCAGTCTTCGAGCGTTGAAATCGAACCGGCCACGAAACGCGTCGTATCGCCCGGCGCCTCAGCAATGGCAGCGCGGGCAATTTCCACAGCACGGTGGGTCAACTCCAGCGCACGATGGCCGTTCCCGCTGGGAACCAGCGCCCGGACGTGGGTTCGAAATGTGTTCGCGGTAATGATCTCAGCGCCCGCCGCGAGATAATCGGCGTGGATTTGTTGGAGCACGCGCGCGCCCTCGTCGGTGAGCAAAGCATTGGCAGACCAGAGCGGCAGGCCGGTATCCACCCCGCGGCGTGTCAGCTCGGTACCGGTTGCGCCATCCAGCAGCACTGGCTCAGGTTTTTTCAGTCGGGTCAGAAAGTCCATACGGGGGATGATTATAGTCAATATTTGAATGGGTGTACATTTACTCATGCCAGGTGAGTTGCGCGAGGAATTTGTTTGCGCGGAATTCAGAGGGGTCGGCAGATGATGCCGCTGCCAACCTACTTTGGCTTTGAGCGGAGCCTAGAGGTGGCCGTTGCGGTATCAGTCGTGCTGGTGGGGGTGTCGGTGGCTCTGCTGGGGTGACGAGGGTCTTAGGAAAAAAACGGAGTAAGAAAGAAAACGACTTATTCTCCAAAGCGATAGCCATACCCGCGTTCGTTGTGAATGTACTGCGGATTTTCCGGGTCCATTTCTATCTTCTGGCGTAAGTGCCAGATGTAGCGGCGCACAAAGCCGATTTCTTCCTTATATTGCGGCCCCCAGACTTCGCGCACCAGGTCTTCGGCAGAGATGACCTCACCAGGATGACGCATGAGTGCTGTCAGCAGCTTGAACTCGGTTGGGGTCAGGATAACCGGCTCACCATCACGCGTGACGCGCCGGGTGGCGTAATCGACCTTCAGACCGCCTGCCTCCAGGTTCTCTGCGGTGGGGGTGTTTCCGCCCGTCCGCGCCATCACAGCGCGAATGCGCGCGGCCAGTTGCGCGAAAGAAAACGGCTTGCTGACGTAATCATCTGCGCCGAGAGAGAAGCCGCGCAGCACATCGCTCTCATCTCCGCGGGCAGTCAGCATAATGACGGGTGACTGACTCATTTCGCGGATGTGCTGAAGCGTATCCCAGCCATCTTTAAGCGGCATTGTCACGTCCAGGATCACCAGGTCGGGTTTATGGTCAAAGAAGGCGCGCAGTCCTCTTTGTCCGTCGCCCGCTGTATGAATGATGTACCCTTGCTCGCGCATGTATTCGCCCAGCAGGCCGGAGAGATTTTCATCGTCGTCAATCAGTAAAATGGAACTCATGGAATCATTCCTCGTTGGAGGCTGCCACCGGAACAACCAGGTAGAACTCCGCACCAGGCGCATGGGAATCCGGCCAGATGGGGCTTTTCACGCTGATGGACCCATTCTGGGCCTCGATCAGTTTGCGCGCAAAATACAGTCCCAACCCCCAACCGGGCGGAGCGCTCTCTCCGCCATGCCCGCGCCCAAAACGCTCGAAGATGTGCTTTTGCGATTCGGGCAGCACGCCCGAACCGTGATCTTTGACCGAAACACGAACCTTGTCGCCTTCCTGACAGGCGGATAAATGAACAGGCTTGCCAGGCGGGGAGTATTTTTCGGCGTTGCGCATCAAGTTGCGGATAATTTCCTCCAGATGGATTTCATCTGCCAGGACGGGGGGGAGGTCGCGAGTAAACTTCCACTCCAGCGGGCGATTTTTGGGAACCAAAACCACCTCAGCGGCTTGTTCCATCAACGGGCGCAAGGCCACCGGGCCGATGTTGACCTCCAATTTTCCCGCCTCAATGCGCGAGACATCCAGGATGGTTTGCACCAGCTTGGTCAGACGGGCGCTTTCTCCCACCATCGTCTCCAGGGTTCGGCGCGCCAGCGGAGGCAGGGTCTCAGCGTTTTGCATGGCCAGTTCCAGCCCACCGTTGAGGGTCGTGAGCGGGGCGCGCAGTTCGTGACTGACCAGCGAGACAAACTCCGACTTCATCTCATCCAGATGTTGTAGTTCGGCATTGGCATGCGCGAGTTCGGCGTTACGTTCTTCCAGGGCAGCGGTGCGCTCCGCAACTTTTTCCTCCAACTCGCGGTTGAGAACGTGAACTTTGGCGATAGCTTGTTTTTCAGCGTTGACCAGTTCGCGCATCCAGGCAATGACAAAGCCCACGATGACTGGCCCCATCAACCCGAAAATAATAATTTCACTGACCAGGGAAACGTCAATATCAAGTTCACCTTCTATGCTGTGTTCTACTAACTCGAACGTAATGGCGGTCACCGATAGGAAGAGCGGCACGACCCATTGCAATACATTTAAGTCGAGAAAGCGACTTTGATTCAACCAGCTAAACAGATTAATTTTCATGCACTAAATTATAGCCATTTTACCCATTTTACAAATAAACGAGGACGCAATTGAGACATTCTTTGACATCCTTTTGACACGCTCTAATGTTATTTTAAGGGCGCAAAGATGGTGAACTCCATCAAAATTTACGGCATTCAAGAGGAGAATGTAGATGAAAAAGTTTCTTATTGTATCCGGCGTTTTGCTTGTCCTCGCGGCTGTTTTAGCCGGCTGCGGCGGGCAGGCTGCCACTGAAGCCCCGGCGGCGGTTGAACCGACCAAAGCCCCGGAAGTTGTCCAGCCCACCGAAGCGCCCGCTATATCCGAACTGAGCGGCGACCCCATCCGCGGCGGCTTGCTCTACAATGACTGGATGAGTGGCCTGGGTGCGGACGTTCCCGCCACAGACCAACCTTTGTGGGCTACCCAGACCACAAATACCCGCACCGGCAAGGATACCTGGCGCTGTAAGGAGTGCCACGGTTGGGATTACAAGGGTTTCGAAGGTGCGTATGGCAAAGGCTCACACGCGACTGGCTTCATCGGTGTGTTGCAAGTGGTTGGCGCTGACCCCAATGAAATTCTCGCCGCGCTCAAAGGCTCCACCAACCCTGACCACGATTTTTCGGTGGTGATGGATGATCAGGCGCTGACCGACATCGCGCTCTTCCTGAGCGAGGCTGCGCTCGACTCCGCCGCCTTCATTGACGCCGATAAGAAGGCGGTCGGCGGCAACCTGGAAAACGGCAAAGCCGTTTACGACCAGAACTGCGCCTCCTGTCACGGCGTGGATGGCACGGCTTTGAACTTTGGCGATGCAACCGCTCCCATGTACGTGGGTCCGAAATCGCTGGATAACCCGTGGGAAGTCGTCCATAAGGCTCGCTTCGGTATCCCGGGTGAGATGCCTGCGCTGGCGTCAGTTACCATGGAGGTCCAGGATTACATTGACCTGCTGGCCTATGCTCAGAGCCTGCCGGCTGCCAGCCCGGCTGTATCCCTGGGTGGACGCCTGTATGACAACTGGATCAAAGAAATCGGCGCAGCGGATATCATAGACAATCAACCGCTCTGGGCAACCCAGACCACTAACACCCGCACCGGCAATGATACCTGGCGCTGTAAGGAATGCCATGGTTGGGATTATCTGGGCAACGAAGGCCGCTATGCTTCTGGTTCGCACGCCACCGGCTTCCCTGGCATCTTTGACGCCAAAGACAAGAGTGCTGAAGAACTGATGGCTGCACTCAAAAGCGAGAATCACGATTTCTCTACCTACCTGAACGATGCCCAGGCGAGCGCCCTGGTTGCCTTCATGCAACAGTTACAAGACCTCAAGCCTTACATAAACGATGATAAAACCGTCAATGGCGATGCAGAAAAGGGCAAGGCTCTCTACGATACCAGTTGCGCTTCCTGTCACGGAGCAGATGGCAAGACGCTGAACTTCGACGACGGCGAGGTATTTGTTGGCACTCTCGCCGCCGACAACCCCTGGGAAATCTTTAACAAGATTTCCTATGGACAACCAAACACGCCGGGCATGCCTGTAGGTATCAGCCTGGGCTGGTCCTGGCAGGATATTGTTGACGTCCTGGCCTATCTCCAGACTCTACCCATCGAGTAATTTGTACCGACTTAACTCCTGAGAAACGCAAGTCCCCCAGGAGTTAGTGTAGCAAATAACAGGCCGTGACCAATCTGAAAAGGTCACGGCCTGTAACAATTTTGAGGAATCAGAAGTTCACGACGGCAGCTGTGGTCATGGCGCAGACCTTCGTCTCAGCGCTGCTGTACGTGCGTGCGGCGCGCACCGGTTTTGGCGAGATCGATGTGCAACTGGAGAAAGCCGCCCACAGGTGCCTTTGGTATCGTTCTTTTCGTTTGCTAAAGCAACACCACTTCCACCATCTCACCCGCGCTCAAGCCAGTAGCATCCGGCGGAATGCGTAACAGGCCGTCCGCGGCAGCCAGGGTGAAAATCAGGTTGGATTTGCCGAAGATAGGCTCTGCGTCGTACTTCACCACGGAGAGCACAGAGTCCACAGAGACATTCTTTATTACTTTCTCCGTGCTCTCGGTGTGCTCTGTGGTGAGCCTTACCGGCCACCAGTCTTCCCTTCCGGCCTGGGAGGGCAGGTTGACGGTTAATCTTGCCTGGACGGTCGCTTTGGGTCGGGGAATCGCACCTAGCAGTTTTTCGATGACCGGCACGAGGAACAGGTAGCCGTTCACCAGCGCGCTGACCGGGTTCCCCGGCAAACCAATGATGGCTTTACCGCGGCACACACCTAAGATGGTCGGTTTCCCGGGGCGCGTATTAATGCCGTGCACCAGCACGCCCGGATGGCCAAGCTGATCGATCACATCGGCCGTCATGTCGCGCGTGCTGGCCGACGAGCCGGCTGTAATGACCACCACGTCACACTCGGACAGAGCTTTGGCAGCTGTCTCTTTCAGCGATCCAAAGCTATCCCCCACAATGCCATAGAAAACCGGCTCGCCTCCGGATTTTGTCACCAAAGCGCCAAGTGTATATGAATTGATGTCGCGTACCTGTCCAGGGCGCGGAGAACCTCCAGGCGGGATGACTTCATCCCCCGAAGAAATCAAGCCAACCCGCACCCTTTTGGATACACGAAGTTTGGTGATTCCCAGAGCCATCAGGCCGCCAATCTCGGCGGGACGTACCAGAGTCCCTTTAGGTTGTACCACCTGTCCCTGGTTGACATCCTCGCCGATGGCAATGACGTTCTCTCCCTCTGCTACGGACTTGAATACTTCTACTTCTACCACAGAGCCCACAGAGTTCACGGAGTTTTTATTATCTTTTTCTCCCTGGTCTGCCGGCCGGGACGCGTTGTGAGCTCCGTGGTCAACTGTTTGGGTATATTCCAACATGACAACGGCATCCGCACCCTCGGGCAGCATCCCGCCGGTGTGGATGGTCATGCACTCTCCCGGCTCCAGCGCGGACTTGGGCGAATCGCCCATTGGGACTTCGCCAGCCAACACCAGATAAGCAGGCAGCGAGTCGCTGGCCCCGTAGGTATCTTTTGCGCGGACGGCGAACCCGTCCACGGTGGAGCGGCGGAAATCGGGCAATGGGTGCGGCGCAAGGATATCTTCGGCGGTCACGCGGCCGAGGGAGGAGGCAACATCGATTGGTTCGGAATCGGGCTCGGGCGCGGGCAGATGCGAGAGCAATTTTTCGCGGGCTTCGTCCGGGGGCAACAGGGTCAGGAATTCGGGCATAGGGAGTGGGTCAGGCGTCAGGCTAACGGAGCCAAAAGGCAAAAGTCAGCAAGTAGGCGGTCAGGCCGAAGACTGCCAGGGCATTGACCGTCAACAGGGACCAGATGGGTTTAGCCCCCTGACTGATGTTTTGCAGCCAGAAGATTTGCAGGATGGCAAAGGGCAGGGTCAGGAGGGCGGGCCAGACCAATCCCCAGGCCAGGCCAAAGAACAATGCGCTGGCCAGCAAGGCATACGCGCCAAGGATCAGGCCATGATGCAGCGGGACTGCGCGCTGCCAGCCCATACCGCGCAGGAGCGTACGGCGGTCGAATTTCTCGTCGACAGCAAAGGTGGGGAAATCGAGGATGAGAAAGTAAGCCAGCGCCAGCAAGGTCAACGGGAAAGAGATAATGGCGACCAGCCGATGGTATTCTCCCGCTTGCAAGACGAAGCCAAGCGCCGGCGCGATCATCGCAATATGGACAGCCAGCGTGAACTCGCCGAGACCCGCATCCACCAGGCGCAGCGGCGGGACCGCATAGACCAACACTGCGACCAGGGAAAGACCCGAAAAGAGCATGACAACCGGAGAGAGCGCCCCTTGCAGCACGAGCAAAATGGCAATCACCGCAATTGCAGCGAGAGCGCTGACAGAGACGATCAAAGCCTCATTGCGCAGGTTGACGCGTTCAGCACGATGTTCGTTGTTGTCAGAGGGTTGCTGCACGGGGCGATGGGCTTCCGCGAGCAGGCCCATGCTCAATTGAGCCAGGGAGATGCCGCCCAGCCCCAGCCAGAAAACAACCAGGTTGTGGTTAATTCCGAGATAACGTGCGATGCCAGCGCCAAGCACATAGGTTAGCATAGCGAAGACGATATTGAGGGGACGAGACAGACGCAATAGATTCGATAATTGTTGCATACGTTTACCTTTTATTCGACCAGCTTGCGAAAATCCCGGAAATGAATTTGATTGTGAAGATAAAGCATCTTGATCATTTCGACTAACTGTACCTGTCCCAAAAAGGGATGGCGGCCTTCTATTACGAGCTCTTCCTCCGAGAGACCGGATACCCATTCGACGGCATTTCCGCGCACTACTATGTATTGCTCCAATAATTCCTGCGCCGTCAGGCTTCTGGTTTTCTGCTGTTGGCTGGCATTGTAACGGTCAATCGAGAAATCATCGGCTGCACCGGGGCCGCCCTGACGGATTCTTTCAAACAATATGAGCAGACCGCGTTCGGAGGTTACAAAGTGCGCCAGCACGTTGCGGATTGTCCATGTTTCGCCTTCCGTATAAACTTCGGTCTGCCACTGCTCGTCGGTCAGTGTAGAGAAGTAGGCAACAACCTTTTCCCCTTCCTTCTTCAAACGTCTGGCAAGCCAAGCAGCCGAGATCTCGCTCATGGAACCTCCTCTACACTAAAGAGTAGCCGCCATCGACAACGATGGTCTGGCCGGTTATATATTCGTTTTTGATCAAAAACTCGAGCGCGGAGGCAACTTCTTCGGTGGTGGCCGCGCGTTTGAGCGGCAGCCGCTGTATCAGTTTATCCCACTCTTCAGGCGTCACGTTTTCCGAGGGTAAGACCAACCCCGGAGCGATCGCATTGACCCGGACCGACGGCGCGAACGAGCGTGCCAGCACTCTGGTCAGTGACTCGAGAGCGGCCTTGCTGACTGTATAGGACGGGAACCTGCTCCAGGCTTTTTCCGCGCCTACGTCTGATACGTTGACGATCAGGCCGCCGCGGGTCATTCTCAGGGAGGCCTGCTGGGCGCAAAGGAACGGGGCCCTTAAATTCAGATCGAGCGCCGCGTCCCAATCTTCGACCGGGAGCGTTTGCGCATTCCCCCTTGGCATCACCGCCGCAGAATTGACCAGCACAGCCAGTCGCTCAAGGTGTGCATCGGGTTGTGAGAGCAGCGAATCTACCAAAGCAAACAGCGCTTCTACATGCTCTGCCTGGGTCAAATCCGCCTGAATGGAAAACGCCGGAACACCAAAGGACTTAAGTTCCGCTATGGTTTTGTTGGTCAGGTGAGTCGAACGGTGGTAATGCACCAGCACAGCGTAGCCCTGATAGGCAAGGGTCAGCGCAAAGGCGCGGCCCAACCGGTGGGCCCCGCCCGTCACTACCGCAAGCGGAAATTCAGCCATAGGCTTGTTTTACCACAAAAACCGCCGCCACAGGCGGCGGCGGAATAAGGACGTTATTTGCGGAAGAAATTCGAGACGAAGAACCAGATATTGGCCGGGCGCTCTGCCAGCCTGCGCATGAAGTATGGATACCAGTGGGTGCCAAAGGGAACGTATACCCGCACAGGGTAGCCCTCGGCGGCCAGTTGGTCCTGCAGGTCGCGGCGGATACCGTAAAGCATCTGGAACTCCAGGGCTTCTTTTGGCAAGCCAACTTTTTCTGCGTACTGTTTGGCAAAGTCGATCCTTTTCTCATCGTGGGTCGCAATCGCCGGGAGGGGTGGGACGCGCCCATCCTCGCTGATTTTGGGAGATTTAGCTGACAGGGCCGCATCGATCAGGATTTTGGTCAACAGGTCGAAGTTAGCGTCCACATCCGCTTTCTTGGGATAAGCTTTGTCTGGAGGTTCCTTGTATGCACCTTTGACCAACCGAAAATGGACCCCGTGTTCGAGCAATTTGCGGGTGTCCTCTTCGGTGCGGTACAGATAGGACTGCACGACCAGGCCGACAGTCCGGCCGTTGAACCCGGCCCCGAGCGCACAATGCAACAACTCGATGGTAGTGTCCGTATAAGGGGTATCTTCCATGTCAATCCGCACAAAGTTTTTGTATTCTTTGGCGCGGTTGAGAATGCGGATCAGGTTCTCACAGCAAAGCGAGTCGTCCAACCCCATGCCAATCTGGGTCAGCTTGATCGAGATGTTGGACTTGACCCCGGCTTTTTCGATTTCGTCAAAAATGGTAAGAATACTTTCCGCCGATTGGGCCGCCTCCTCCGCGGTCGTTGTATGTTCCCCCAGTTGGTCTAACGTGGTTACAATCCCCTTTTCGTTGAGTTCCCGGATCGCCCGGATCGCATCCGGGATACTCTCCCCCGCTACGAAGCGAGAAGCGGTCTGCCAGGCGATTTTCCAGCCAGAGACCATGCGCTGGGCCCAGCCAGCTTTTGACAGGTATATCAGGAATGAGCGAAGCATTGTGGGAGACCATCCTTGTCAAGGAAGATTAAGAGAAGATGAGTCTATTCTAGCATAATTGCCAGGCATGCTTGTGTTATACTCTTTGGGTGATTTAAGTCACAATTCTTCCAATAGCGACACAAACATGAGACTAAAATTTTTTACACCGTATACATGGGGAGTACTCGGCTGGACTTTGATTGTCATTCTCTGGGGAGCTTTCGTGCGAGCCACCGGCTCGGGGGCTGGCTGCGGACAGCACTGGCCGTTATGTGACGGTCAGGTCTTCCCCCAGTCCCCTGACGTAGCCATGCAGATTGAGTTTACCCACCGTCTGCTCTCCGGTGGCGCTCTCCTGCTGATTGCGATCATGGTGATCTGGGGTTTCCGTATTACAACGAAAGAGCATCCTGTCCGTAAAGGCTTGGTGGCATCTGGGATCTTGATCGTCGTAGAGGCGCTGCTAGGTGCGGGGTTGGTTCTGTTCGAGCTGGTCGAAGAAAACTCGTCCGTAGCGCGTGCTATTGCGGTAGCTTTACACCTGGCGAACACCTTCCTTCTGGTTGGCAGCCTGGCTTTGACAGCTTACTGGGCCTCGGGCGGGCGGGCCATACAGCTTAAAGGGCAGGGGTTGAAAGTCTGGCTGCTTGGCGGCGGGTTGCTTGGCATGTTGGTCATAGGCATGAGCGGCGCCGTGACCGCGCTGGGCGACACCCTTTTCCCGGTCAGTTCCTTGGCTGAAGGTATGGCTGCAGATCTGGATCCAAACGCTCATTTTCTTGTAAGGTTGCGGGTGTATCATCCCGTCATAGCTGTGATGGTTGCTGTGTACTCACTTTATCTGGTACGGATACTGTTAGAACAAAATAACGGCCCGGCGCGTAAATTTTTGGCCGCGTTGGTCATTGCAGGCATCCTGCAATTATTTCTTGGTTTGATCAACTTGCTACTGCTTGTCCCCATTCCCACGCAATTGTTACACCTGCTGACAGCGGACCTGGTATGGGTCATTTACATTTTGACGACTGCAACCGTTCTGGCAAAAACACATCCATCATCGCAAACTCTCTAGAGGCCGTGTGAGAAATCGCAATACGTCAATCTTTGTTCGTATCTTTTCGATCCTTTTCCTGAGCGCCACAATCATCCTGGTCATTATCTCGCTGATTGGCTACAGCCGCCAGCGCAACAACTTCCCGGCCGGGATGACAATCGGCGGCGTACCTGTCGGCGGTCTGACTCCACAGGAGGTATCCGAGCGCGTTTTGCTGGTCTACACCACTCCGATCGAGGCGCAGTACGGGGATGCTGTTTTCCATATCGATCCAACCGTCGTGGGTTTCGAACTGGATATGGAGTCGATGCTGGCTGCCGCAGACCTGTCGCGCACGGGTGGCTCATTCTGGGGCGGTTTTTGGGATTATCTATGGAACCAGGAGCCGGAAGGCATCGCCATCCCCTTGCGCGCCGCAATTACAGAAGAAAGCCTGCGCAGCTACTTGCAAAACGAGATTGCCTCCCGCTACGATATCCCGCCCGAACCTGCCCAGCCGATCCCGGGCAGCGTTTCCTTCGCACCCGGCAGTTCCGGACAGGTGCTTGATATCGACCGCGCCGTCATCCTGATCGAGGATGCCTTGCGCTCTCCCTCCAACCGTTCGGTATCCTTATCTTTCCAACGCAGTGCACCCGCGCGCCCCACGGTCGATAACCTGGAAATTCTGCTCCAGCAGACCATTAACCTGGCAGACTATGACGGTGTCTTCGGCCTATATATGCTTGACCTGCAGACCGGGCAGGAAATTCACTTTGCAATGGATCAGGGTCAGACTCTCTCAACCGAGCCGGACGTAGCCTTTACCGCCTCGAGCACTGTCAAAATCCCGATTATGATTTCGTACTACATCAAGAACGGGCCGTCGGCGCTCGATGAACGGACGAACGCACTTATCCTGGATATGATCCGTAAATCGGAAAACCCGCCTGCCGACGCACTGATGCAGCGCTTGAGCGCCTTCGAAGGACCCCTGATCGTGACCGAAGATCTGCACCGGATCGGCCTGGAAAATACCTTTATCGCAGGTTTCTTCTGCGACCCGTTCAACCCCTGTCCGTTGCTGCAGCGATTTTCCACGCCTGCCAACCAGCGCATCGACGTGTTCACCGATCCGGATCCGTACAACCAGACCACCACGTCTGACATGGGCATGCTGCTGGCGGATATTTACCAGTGCGCCACAACCGGCGGAGGCGCGCTGGTGGCCGCCAACCCCGGTCAGATCACACAGGAAGTCTGTCAACAGATGATCAGCTTTTTAGCGGCAGACAAGATCGGGGTCCTGATCGAAGCGGGCGTTCCGGAAGGCACCCAGGTTGCTCATAAGCACGGCTGGATCAGTGATGCCGGCAGCGGCGTAATCAAAGACATAAGCGACTCGGCCATTGTCTACACACCGGGCGGCAATTACGTGCTTGTCATGTATGCGTACCACCCCGTTCAGGCCGTATGGGAACCGGTTTCGGGCTTGTTCGCACAGCTTTCACAAATTGTATACAATTACTTTAACCTTCCAATTCAATAACAGTGCTCAACTAGCGTAACAAAGTGGGATAGTTCGTATATAATCGGAATATGAGCGCTTCACTGGGTCTCTATCGTTTGCAACTGCTGGACAGCCGCATGGATGAGGTCCGTGCGCGCCTTGAAGAAATCCGTCAAAAGCTGGAGAACGATGCAGAAGTAAATCAAGCAAAGAAACGGGTTGCTGAAACTGTTTCGATCCTGAAACTTGCCCAATTTGCCCTCAAACAGACCGAGGAGGAAGTAGACAGGCAAAAGTTGAAGATCGAACAGTCAGAAGCAAATCTGTATAGCGGGAATGTTAAAAATCCAAAAGAATTACAAGACCAGCAAAACGAAATCGCGGCGCTCAAACGCCATCTCATAACGCTCGAAGACCGGCAGCTGGATGCCATGCTGGAGGATGAGAAATCACAACAGGCGCATCAGGCAGCCCTGGATAATCTCGAACAAGTCAACTCCCGGTTTGCGGATCAGAACCAATCACTGACAAGCGAGCAAGCTATCCTGAAGAAGGAATTTGAGCGCCTGGAAACTGAACGGCAAGCTGCGGTCTCTCCCCTGGATACAAACCTGCTGGCCGTTTACGATCAGCTTCGCAAACATAAACGGGGACTGGCAATCGCGTCCGTTAGTGATGGCGCCTGTGCCGCCTGTGGCACAACCTTGACCCCTGCTCAGATGCAAAGTGCACGCTCCACCTCTCTAGATTATAACTACTGCCCTACTTGCGGGCGTATTTTGTTCGTGAACTAGACCCTCCCATGCCATTCTCCGGACCGACATTTACATTTATCCTTGGTTTCATCACCGCCTCGGTTTTCTGGTGGCTGATGGGACGTATGCAGCCATTATGGAGAGAGATCCGTGAGAACTGGAGAATAAGCCGTGAAGCGGCAAAGGCGAGACGCTCTTCGGGCGTGGAGGAAAACCACCGTCGCAACACCTTACGCCGTGCGCAAGGGATGCATCTTGCAGCCTCGCTTTTTGCATTAGATGAAATTATCGAAACACCGCGCCTGCTCGCACCGCCGCATCGTGCGATCCCGGGTGCACCGCCCATTACTGAAGACATCGTTGCGCGTACGCTTCCATATATGCCTTCCTGGCCCGAGCTGGCGGCCGTTTACCAAGCTCCTACTTTAAGCCTCGGACAGGCCCTTTCTGGCGCTGTCAACCTGGTCATCACCGGGCAGCCTGGCACGGGCAAGTCTGTAGCATTGGCGTATCTTGCCACCCTGGCGGCCAACCGTGATCCGGCGCTTGGAAACTTGAGTGAAGCCGTCCCATTTTTATACCATGTTGCTGACCTGCGCCTGCCGGAGGGTGAAATCAAGGAAGTCCTTAACCCCATTTTGGATGCAGTCTCTGAACAAGCGCCCGTTTTGGACCTTACTCGATTGCCAAATTTTGTCGAATATACTTTTAAAAACGGGCAGGCATTGTTATTACTGGATGGTTTCGACGAATTGTCACCAGATGAACAGGTCAGAGTGAATTCTTATATAAAAGCTGTGTTAGGAACCTATCCAAACCTCCGGGTTGTGACAACGGGTTGTCCTGAACACCTGGACGGTCTGGTCAAATTAGGCTTCGAACCCGTTGCCCTCATGCCATGGATAGTTAAACAACAGGAAGAATTTATCAAAAAATGGGGCGACCTCTGGACGCAGACCGTTGCGATGGAATCCTGGTCGCAAGAGACAGCAAGCCAGCATAATGAGATCGATCCCCTGCTTATCAATACCTGGCTAAGCACAAACAACCGGACGCTGACCCCTCTCGAGCTCACCCTAAAAGTCTGGGCCGGCTATGCAGGCGACAGCCTGGGACCTGATATTTTGGACGCTATCGCCAGCCATATACGGCGCCTGGCGCCTCAGGGAACCCCGGTAGCGGCTCTCGAGACATTGGGGATGCAAGTTGCGCTTTCCTCTCAGGCTTTATTTGATTCTCGCTCGGCACGCGAATGGGTGAAGAATTTCGAACTGCCGGAAGATGAAGCGACGAACGAAACCAAGAGCGAGATCACCGAAGAAATGGCAGTGAATGGCGAAAAGCAAAAGACTGGCCCGCTTCTGCAAAAAGGAAAAACGGCGCCGGTTGGCAAAACCGGGGCTGTACCGGCGAGTTCCAGTCTGCTCAGCAAAATGACTGATAGCGGTTTACTCGTCTCGCACCCGGACAACCGCATGCGCTTCCTGCATCCTGTCTTTGGTGGGTATCTGGCAGGGCGGGCGCTGGCAGCTGTTAACGCAGACAGCGCGTTGCTCCAACAACCGGATTGGACCGGAAAGCTTATGGCTATGCGCTATGTAGCTGCATGCGGCGACGCTACTGGCCTGGCAAATGCTATGCTTCAGCAAGCCCAGATGCCGCTTCAAAGGTCACTGTTCACAGCGGCGCGCTGGTTGCGCGATGCGCCTCGCGAGGCGCGCTGGCGAGGGAGAGTCTTCGCGCAATTGGCAGGTCTGTTGCAGACCGAGGGCATTCCCCTCACCCTGCGGGCCCAAACAGTGGCTGCCTTTTACTGGAGCGGGGATCCCGGAGCAGCTCCTCTCTTCCGGCAGTTTCTGAGAACTACTTCTTTCGAACTTCTACAACTGGCAGCCCTTGGAAGCGGAGCAGTCTGCGACTCTAAGACCATTGATCAACTGTCAAGTACTCTTTTTGCCCCCAGCCCGTCTGCGCAGAGAGCGGGCTGTCTCGCTTTGGTAGCGATCGGCACGGCGCCCGCTATGGAGTCCGTTGCACGCGGGCTGCTACACGGGGAAGAAGATTTGCGCCGTGCTGCCGCGGAAGCCCTCGCAAATGATCCTAACGAAGGATACGCAATGCTCAGAGAAGGTATAACCCTGGCGGATATCCTGTTGCGCCGGGCTGTTGTTTACGGGCTGGCGCGCGTAGATGAGGAATGGGCCGATGAAGCTTTGCAGCACATCCGGGTGGAGGATGACCAGTGGGTTGTACGCAATTCGGCCAGCGAAGTACTTGACAGCAAAAGCGAGCCAGACCTCCGCGTGCCGCGTCCTTTGACTACGCCTTCAGAAACTCCCTGGCTGATCGAGTTCGCAGGCAAACAGGGGGTAGGCATATCGCCCGGGTCACCTGCTACCGAAATCCTTACCACAGCGCTCAAGAGCGAAATCGAGGAAGAACGCCTGGCCGCACTGCCATACTTGAAACGTACACCGAGCGAAGGCGTTATTCAGAGCATGTACCACGCCATGTACCGGGACGATCCCGAAATGCGCGAGGCCGTTTTCCTGGTCTTATGCGAACTGGCAGCCGGCGGGGTAAAATTGCCCGTCCCGGAAAAATTTGGCTTAGGCTGATTTAGCATATAATAGGTTTATATGTTGATGAGGCGGAAATAGCTGCTACAGCGAAGCAACCAGTACGAAAGGTTTATGAGCGGTATGAGGAGCAATTTTGATGAGCGATCCAATTCTATTGTCTATCGCAATTCTCGGAGGCACCGGTAAAGAAGGCAAAGGGCTGGCTTATCGTTGGGCCCGGGCGGGTTATAAAATATTGATCGGTTCGCGCACGCACGAAAAAGCCGTTCGAGCTGCTGAGGATGTCAGTATGATGCTTGGCGGACAGGCATCCATCACAGGCATGGACAACGCCGAGGCCGCACAGGCTGCGGACATCATCGTATTGACCGTTCCCTACGCGGCCCACCGGTCGACATTGGAAAGCGTGAAAGGCCTCGTCCAGGGCAAGCTGTTTATTGATGTCACTGTGCCGGTCGTGCCGCCAAAAGTCAGCACCGTCCAAATGCCGGAAGCAGGCTCCGCTGCCCAGGAAACGCGTCAAATTCTGGGTGATGGCGTAGAAGTTTGCACTGCATTTCAAAACGTTTCTCACGAACTTTTGTTAGAAGGCAATGAAATAGATTGCGATGTGCTGGTCACCGGCACGAGCAAGGACGCCCGCGCCGAAACGATCAAGCTGGTCAATGCTGCCGGGTTGAGCGCTTGGGATGCCGGTCCCATTGAAAACTCTGTTGTGGTTGAAGGCCTGACCAACGTTTTGATCGGTATCAATAAAAAATATGGCTCGACCCACGCCGGTATTAAGATCACCGGTATTATATAAATCTATTGGCTGAACAGATTACACAGGTTTAGGTACAACTATCTGGGTAATCTCCGGATGAATATGCTGACACTTACTCCCTTAAAAGACATCCCGCTCATCCGCCAGGGCAACGACCTGGCGGATGTTATTGTTAATGCCCTGCACACAACTGCCATCCAGCTTCAAGACGGTGACATCCTGGTGCTAGCCCAGAAGATCGTCTCTAAAGCTGAAGGGCGGATGGTAAATTTGGAGACGGTCACACCCTCCCAAAAAGCACTGGAACTTGCCGAGGTAACGGAAAAAGATCCGCGCGTCATAGAACTGATTTTACAAGAAAGCAATGAAATCCTGCGCGCTCGACCGGGCGCGATTATCGTCGAACACAAACTTGGATTTGTATGCGCCAATGCCGGGATCGACCACTCCAACGTCTCCCCAGTTGGCAGTAACGACTTGAGTCGTTCCAAAGCGACTTTGACTCCTCTGGAAGCTGGCGCCGGCGAAGTCAATGCTACGCATAACCCCGAAGACTGGGTACTGCTGCTCCCCAAAAACCCCGATTGCTCTGCTGCAACTATCCGCCAAAAAGTTGAAGCTGCAACTGGCGCAACTATTGGCCTGCTCATCATCGACTCGCATGGACGTGCCTGGCGCAACGGTACGGTCGGTGCGGCCATCGGCATATCGGGCCTGCCCGGCCTGGTCGACCTGCGCGGGCAACCTGATCTGTTCGATTTCCATTTACGCATCACCCAGGTCGGTGCGGCGGATGAGCTGGCCGCAGCAGCCAGTTTAGTCATGGGGCAGGCCGCAGAGGGCACACCCGTGGTCCATGTGCGCGGGTTTCCTTATCCGCTGCGCGAGGGCAGGCTCAATGAACTTCTGCGCCCTAAAGATCAGGATCTGTTCCGGTAATGCGCAAACCTGGTTTGCCCCTCCACTCAGAACATCAGCAGACGGATGAGGATTTCTGGGAGGAAATGACCCGTTTGGCGGCCAGCAGCCTCATAGTCATAGATAGAGCGCAGGGCACAGCCCATCCGCGGCATCCGGACATGATGTATCCGTTCGATTATAGCTACATCGAAGGCACGTCCGCATCCGACAGTGACGGGATCGACGTTTTTATCGGGTCACGATCCGACCGTGCTCTAACGGGAATCTTATGTACTTTCGATACAATTAAACGTGACGCGGAGATCAAGCTTTTGCTGGGCTGCACGATAGGAGATGTACAGGTCATCCGCGCTTTTCTCGGCGATATGCGAACTGTGTATGTTCCACATCATAAGGAGGACAAACGGTGAAATTTCCGGAAAAATATCGAGATTTGCTCGACGATAAACCGAAAGTATTTGCATACCTGGCCACTGTGATGGATGATGGATCCCCGCAAGTGACGCCGGTATGGTTCAACTCGGATGATAAATATCTCCTGATCAACACAGCGGTTGGGCGCGTCAAGGACCGCAATATGAAAGCTCGCCCTCGGGTTGCACTATGCATCGCAGATCCGAATGACCCATACCGGTATGTTCAAATCAGGGGCAAGGTTGTCGAATTTACAACCGAGGGGGCCAACGAACACATTGATACTCTAGCCTGGAAATACCGGGGAATCAGAAAATACGACAACTACCAGCCTGGCATGCAGCGCATTATCTATAAAATCCTGCCGGAAAGTATCGATGAGCATTAAGGAATCTGACCGTACGATTGCGAGCGTCGATATCCACAACTTTTTGCGCGCACGCCGTTCGGTGCGTCGCTTCAAAACCGACTCCATACCTGTTCCCGTTATAGAACGCATTATCGAGACCTCAACCTTCGCCCCATCTGCGCACAACCTGCAGCCCTGGCGTTTCGCCGTTGTAGCGGATTTATCCGCCCGCATCCGGCTTGGCAAAGCGCTGACGACGAAAATGCGCGCCGATATGACCGCGACTGGCGTACCTCAATCTGAGATCGAGATGCGTGTGGAACGTTCCATGCGCCGCCTGGACGAAGCCCCTGTTGTTATCCTGCTCTGCCGTGATGTGACCGCCATCCGCAAAGACGAGCCGGAAGAGGTGACCATGGCGATCCAGTCGGTGGCGGCATGCGGGCTGCAATTGTTATTGGCCGCGCACGCCGAGGGGCTGGGCGGCAACTGGATCTGCTGGCCGTTGTATGCCCAGGAGGCTGCGCGCGAAGCGCTGGATTTGCCAAATACATGGGAGCCGCAGGGAATGTTCATACTAGGCTATGCGGAAGCTGAGCCGAGGGAGAAAAACCTAAAAGAGTTAGAATCTTTGTCGCTTTGGATATAGCTGCTTTCTGCGTAAAAAGAATCTGAAATCGCCGCCGAGGACGGCGGCGGGAGCACATGAAATTGAAAATCGTCGCATTAGCCGGCGGCGTGGGCGGGGCGAAACTCGTCCATGGGCTGGCACAGATCCTGCCCCCAGAAGACCTGACCGTTGTCGTCAACACCGGCGATGACTTTGAGCACTATAGCCTGTACATCTGCCCTGACCTGGATACGGTCTGCTACACCCTGGCGGGGCTGGCGAACCCCGAAACCGGCTGGGGGCGCGTAGACGAGACCTGGCAGGCCATAGAGAATGCAGTCCGGCTGGGAGGCCCGGAGTGGTTCAACCTGGGAGACCGGGATCTGGGTACGCACCTCGAACGGACGCGCCGCCTGAAAGCAGGCCAGACTCTTTCACAGATCACACGCGATTTCTGCAAGTCTTGGGGCATCCGGCAGACCATACTGCCCATGTCTGACCACCCGGTGCGGACCATCGTCGAAACGGGCGAGGGGGATCTGGCCTTCCAGGAGTATTTCGTCCATCGCAGGTGCGAGCCGAAGGTAACTGGCTTTCGCTTCGAAGGCGTCGAGACAGCGGAAGCAGCTCCGGGCGTGCTCGAGGCGATAGATGCTGCCGAGGCGGTGATCATCTGCCCGTCCAACCCGTGGGTGAGCATCGATCCCATTCTGGTGGTAGGGGACATCCGGCGAGCCATCGAAGCAAAAACAATCGTCGCAGTTTCGCCTATCATTGGCGGGCAGACGGTCAAAGGCCCGGCGGCTAAGATGTATGCAGAGTTGGACATCCAACCCTCGGCGCGGGCAGTTGCGGAGCATTATCGCGGCATGCTGAGCGGATTCGTGCTGGATAATATGGATGCGGAATTGGCCAGTAATATCAACATCCCTACGCTAACCACCGATACACTGATGGATTCCTTAACAAAACGTGCAAGGTTGGCCCGAGATGTGCTAAACTTCATCAGGAGGATTAACAAATGACACTATGGGCAATTGTGCCTGTAAAACCCTTACGGCGTGGCAAATCGCGCCTTTCTGGAACTTTATCGGAAGACGAACGGACGCACCTCAACCAACTGCTTTTAGAACACACCCTCAAAACACTTACAAATTTAAAAGAAATCGAACAGATATTGGTTGTCAGCCGAGATCCGGCTGCGCTGACGCTTGCGCGCGAACATGGCGCGCGTACGGTGCGCGAGGCGGGCTCCCCGAAGCTAAATACAGCTCTCAAACGGGCAACGGTGGTCGCACAACTGTATGCCACCCGCGGCGTACTCGTTCTGCCTGCCGATTTGCCGCTGATAACAAGCGATGACATCCTGGCTCTCGTTGAACGCGCTAAGAAACCGCCGGTTGTGGTAATCGCTCCTGACCGGCGCGAAGAGGGTACTAACGCGCTGCTAATTTGCCCGGCGGGCTTGATCGAATATGACTTTGGACCGGGTTCCTTCGATCGTCATTGTGAACGCGCCCGGCAGGCAGGTGCTAAGCTGGAAGTGGTCAATCTGCCCTCTCTAAGCCTGGACCTTGATTTGCCCGAAGACCTTGAGATGGTCATGGAAATGGAAGGCTTGAGATTCGAAGAACCTGTTATCCAGGAGGAGATATTGGCCGATAGTGGTACTCTCCTCCCCCAATAAAACATACGCAGTAACTCCGCAAATCGCTAAGAAGCTCGGCTTACAAGCCGAGCTTCTTTTCATTAATCACCCGAAATGCAAACATAAGCAAACCTCGAAGAGGCTTTTACTGCTTCTTAATAGGACTTACGCAAAAGAATAAAAGTGGCCCGAAAATAAGGGTCGCGAGCTGCGCTCGCGACCCTTATTTTCGGCATCTCTTCGCGAGCTGCGTAAGTTTTGTTAATAAGTGTATGAATTTTGAACACTCAAAACACGGTCAGATTTTGACTATGGCTCACATTTATTACGTAGCGCACAGAGGTCGAATGTTTATTACTTTCATCATGGTCCTGGTATGCAGGCTGCCTTTTGTTTAGATGCTATAATCAATAGTGTAGTTATTCACAAACTTCCGGTGTATCTTTTCAATAAAGTGGGGCACTCCCCCTCGCTTAAAAGATACTATTCTATATATAAAGAGGTGTTCCATGGAGAACCACGAAAACATGAATGCGCTCACAACCCCGCCTGCAACCGGCGGGGCAATGTCAAAACATCAACTTCAGGTGGAACTTCTAAGGTGCGAATATTGCGAAGAAAAGCCATGTAAACAGACCTGCCCTGCAAATTGCTCGCCGTTTGATTTCATCATGGCGGCCCGAGTAGGAAATCCATCAGATATTAGACGCGCTGCTGGCGAAATTATGCGCAACAACCCGCTGGGCGGCGTTTGCGGTTTGGTCTGTCCGGATACGCTGTGCATGGCAGCCTGTACT